>JAICXH010000121.1 GCA_025981645.1 Burkholderiales bacterium | reverse complement strand
CGTCGAGGAATCGATCCGAGGCAACCCGCTCGACGGCGTCGTGTTGCTGATGGGGTGCGACAAGACGACGCCGTCGCTACTGATGGGTGCCGCGAGTGTCGACCTCCCGACAATCGGTGTGTCCGGCGGACCGATGCTGCGCGGCATCCACTGCGGCAAGCCGATCGGCTCGGGTACGAACACGATTTCGATGAGCGAGCAGCTCCGTGCGGGACAGATCACGCTCGCCGAGTTTCACGAGGCCGAAGCCGACATGCACCGTTCGCACGGGCACTGCATGACGATGGGCACGGCATCGACGATGGCGTGCATGGTCGAGGCGCTCGGCGTCGGCATGCCCGGCAACGCCGCTATTCCCGCCGTCGACGCGCGGCGCAACCTGCTCGCGCGCGAGGCGGGGAGGCGCGTCGTAGAGATGGTGCGGGACGGCGTCACGCTCTCGCAGATCCTCACCAGGCAGGCGTTCGAGAACGCGATCCGCATCAACGCAGGAATCGGTGGCTCGACCAACGCAGTGATCCACCTGATCGCGATCGCGCGCCGCATCGGCGTCGACCTCTCGCTCGACGACTGGGACCGGTTTGGCCGTGAGCTGCCGTGCCTCGTCGACCTGATGCCGTCCGGCCGCTGGCTGATGGAGGACTTCTTCGAGGCCGGGGGCCTGCCCGTGGTGATCCGCGAGTTCGTCGAGCACGGTCGGCTGCACGGAGACACGATGACCGTCAACGGACGTACGCTGTACGAGAACAACGCCGAGGCGGCGTGCTGGAAGCGCGACGTGATCCGCCCGTTCGACGAGCCGTTCAAGCGCGACGCGGGTATCGCCGTGCTGCGCGGCAACCTCGCCCCGGACGGCGCGGTGGTCAAACCGTCTGCCGCGTCGCCGCATTTGCTGCGTCACCGCGGGCACGCGGTGGTCTTCGAGTCGATCGAGGACCTGCGCGCGCGCATCGACGACGACGCACTCGACATCGACGAACATTCGGTGATGGTGCTGAAGTACTGCGGCCCGAAAGGCTATCCGGGCATGGCCGAGGTCGGCAACATGCCGCTGCCGCCAAAGCTTCTGAAGCGCGGCATCACCGATCTCGTGCGCATCTCCGACGCGCGGATGTCGGGTACCGCGTACGGCACCGTGGTGCTGCACGTTGCGCCGGAGGCCGCCGCCGGCGGTCCGCTCGCGCTGGTCGAGAACGGCGATCCGATCGTGCTCGATGTCCCGGCGCGGCGACTCGAGCTCGAAGTCGGCGATGCCGAGCTCGCGCGCCGGCGCGCCGCATGGCGCGCACCCGAGCCGCATGCGGCCCGCGGATACGTGAAGCTCTACATCGATCACGTGCTCCAGGCCAGCGACGGTGCCGATCTCGGTTTCCTGGTCGGCGGGAGCGGAGCGCGGGTCCCCCGCGACAATCACTGAGCGGGCAGCTCAGGCGTAGGTGACGCCGCGGATCTCGAAGCTGCGCAGCCCGCCTGGCGCCACGACCTCGGCGGTGTCGCCCTCACATTTTCCGATCAGCGCGCGCGCGATCGGCGAGTTGACCGAGATCTTGGCCGCCTTGATGTCGGCCTCGTCGTCGCCGACGATCTGGTACGCGCTGCGTTCTCCGGTCTCCAGATCCTCGACCTCGACCGTCGAACCGAACACGACGCGACCGTCGCCGTCGATCGCCGCCGGGTCGATGATCTGCGCATTCGCCAATCGCGATTCGATCTCGGAGATGCGCCCTTCGATGAAGCCCTGGCGATCCTTCGCCGCATCGTAATCGGCGTTCTCCGACAGATCGCCGTGCGAGCGCGCGTCGGCAAGCGCCTGTACCACCGCCGGCCGCTCGACGGTCTTCAAGCGGTGCAACTCGGTCTTCAGGCGCTCGGCGCCCGCGATCGTCATCGGTACCCTGGCCACTTTCGCCTCGCCAAAAAGCGAACGACCGGAAGCGGGAACCGCATCCGGCCGGAGTGTGCATTGTACTCTAAACGCGACAGGCGCTGGCGCCGGGCGCCGCCGGACTCGGGGCGGTTGCGACGCACCGCCTGGGCGCCCCGATGACCGCGCGGGCCGCGCGGATCGAAGGCGCCGCGCCGCCGCGGCGTGCAGCGGCCCCCTGATGGCGGCCCATGAGGTTGGTTGCGACGAGCACGGCCAGCGTCATTGCCGCACCGGCGACCTCCGCCGCCCCGAAGCGGTGCCCCTGCGCGATGCCGATGGCGAACGCGGTGATCGGCACCACGTTGATGAACAGCACGCCGTTCGCGGGCCCCAGCGCGCCGATCCCGGCGTTCCAGGCAAGCACGGCAGCGACGCCGGCCACCAGCGCGAGGTACGCGATTTCCTGCCACATCGCGGCGATGTCTGCGAGCGCCGGGGTTCGCGCGACACCGGCAGCCGTTGCGACAAACGCGATGGCCACGATGCTCACCGCGCCGAATGCCATGCTGAGCGCGGTGTAGCGCAGCGGCGAGTATTGCGGCAGGTCGGCGGCACCCATCGTGTAGACGACCCAGCACACGACACCCGCGAACACCATCGCGTCGCCGTGCCACGATGCGCTGCCTTCGAGCGGCAGGTGTCCGCGCGTCACCACCAGTACGACGCCGGCCAGCGCAACCAGTGTCGCCGCGAGCGTCGCGCGCGAAGGCTCGCGCCCGCGCAGCAGCCAGTTCATCAGCGTCGTGACGAGCGGCATCAGCGCGACGATGATTGCAGCGTGCTCGGGCGTCGACCCGGCAATGCCAAGGAACCCGAGGATCGTGAACCCGGCGAAGCCCAGCGTGCCGTAGATCGCGATGCGCAATCCGTGGCCCTCGAGGCGCAATGCGCGCCGCCCCTCGGCGACGGCGAGGATCGCCAGCATGACCAGCGCCGCCGGTCCATAGCGCAGCGCCGACAGATGATAGGCGTCGACGCTGCCGAGCGCGCTCTTGGCGATCGTGAACATCGCGCCCCAGGCGAGCGCGGTGAACGTCAGCATGGCCGCCCCCCTCGATGATGCATTCGCGTGTTGCATGGATAGCTCCCTAAGCAGCGGTGATTGCCGTCAATCATCTGACGGGAACGGTTGCGGGAGCAAACGTCGAATATGCATCCTACGCATGCAATGCGCGCATGCGTAACCGACGAGAATCAGAGCGCTTCGTGCAGCGTCAGAGCACCGCGTGCAGCGCCTGAATGGACCGGGGAACGAGATCCCCGAGGTGTGCCATTCCGGTCGCCGCGGCGCGTGCGCCGGCAAGCGTCGTGTAGGTCGGGACCTGGTCGGTGAGGGCCACGCGGCGGATCTCGTAGCTGTCGTGGATCGCGCTGCGCTTCTCTTCCACGGTGTTGATGACGAGCGCGATCTCGTTGTTCTTCAGCATGTCGACGATGTGCGGGCGCCCCTCGGCGACCTTGTTGACGGCGACGACCGGAACTCCGGCGCCAGTCAGTGCGGCGGCGGTGCCACGCGTCGCGACAAGACTGAATCCGAGTGCGACGAGCTGGCGCGCGATCTCGATCGCACGCGGCTTGTCGCTGTTGCGGAGGCTGATGAACACGTTGCCGCTCTGCGGCAGCCGCGCGCCTGCGCCGAGCTGGCTCTTCAGGAACGCCTCGGCGAAGGTCTTGCCGACCCCCATCACCTCCCCGGTCGACTTCATCTCCGGTCCGAGGATTGTGTCGACACCCCGGAACTTGATAAATGGAAAAACCGCCTCCTTCACCGAGTAGTAGTCAGGGATCACCTCGCCGGAGATCCCCTGCTCGCGCAGCGTCGTACCGACCATGCAGCGGGCCGCGATCTTGGCGAGCGGCCTCCCGGTCGCCTTCGAGACGAACGGCACCGTCCGCGACGCGCGCGGATTGACCTCGAGCACGTACACGAGCGGCCCGTCGTCGCGGTCGTTCTGGATGGCGAACTGGACGTTCATCAGCCCGACCACAGCGAGTTCCTTCGCCATCACGCGCGTCTGGCGCCGAAGCTCTTCCTGCAGCGCGGGCGACAGCGAGTACGGCGGCAGCGAACACGCCGAGTCGCCGGAGTGCACGCCCGCCTGCTCGATGTGCTCCATGATTCCGCCGATCACGACATCGGTACCATCCGACACGGCGTCGACGTCGACTTCGATCGCGTCGTTCAGGAACCGGTCGAGCAGCACCGGGCTGTCGTTCGACACCTTGACCGCCTCGTTCATATAGCGCTGGAGGTCGCGCGCCTCGTGCACGATCTCCATCGCGCGCCCGCCAAGCACGTACGACGGACGCACGACGAGCGGGTAGCCGATCTCCCCGGCCGCAGCGAGCGCTGCGGCCTCGGTGCGTGCGGTGCGATTGGGGGGCTGGCGCAGTTCCGCGCGCTGCAGCATCTCCTTGAAGCGCTCGCGATCCTCGGCCACGTCGATCATGTCGGGTGTGGTGCCGATGATCGGCACGCCGTTCGCCGCGAGGTCGCGTGCGAGCTTCAGCGGCGTCTGGCCGCCGTACTGGACGATCACGCCCTCGGGCTTCTCGACGCGGACGATCTCGAGCACGTCCTCGAGCGTGAGCGGCTCGAAGTAGAGGCGGTCCGACGTGTCGTAGTCGGTCGAGACCGTCTCCGGATTGCAGTTGACCATGATGGTCTCGTAGCCGTCCTCCCGCAGCGCCATCGCGGCGTGCACGCAGCAGTAGTCGAACTCGATCCCCTGCCCTATGCGATTCGGCCCGCCTCCCAGCACGACGATCTTGCGCCGGGCGGTCGGTTGCGCCTCGCATTCGTCCTCGTAGGTCGAATACATGTAGGCGGTGCGCGTCGCGAACTCGGCGGCACAGGTGTCGACGCGCTTGTAGACCGGGTGAATGTCGAGCGCGTGCCGGCGCGCGCGGACCTCGCCCTCGTTCGCCTTGCACAGGTGGGCGATGCGCCGGTCGGCGAAGCCCATTCGCTTGAGCTCGACGAGCTCCGCCCGCGAAAGCGACGCGAGGCTGCGCTTCTCGAGCTCGAGCTCCGTGTCGACGATCTCCTTGATCTGCGCGAGGAACCACGGATCGATCTTCGTGTGCCGATGGAGCTCATCGACGCCCATCCCGATGCCGAACGCGTCGGCGACGTACCACAGGCGCTCGGCGCGCGGGTAGGCGAGCTCGTCGGCGATCGTGTCGGGATCGACGGTCTTCAGGTTGAAGCCGTCGACGCCGACCTCGAGGCCGCGCAGCGCCTTCTGCAGCGACTCCTTGAACGTGCGTCCGATTGCCATCACCTCGCCGACCGACTTCATCTGCGTCGTCAGGCGATCGTCGGCCTGCTTGAACTTCTCGAAGGCGAAGCGCGGCACCTTGGTCACGACGTAGTCGATCGTCGGCTCGAACGAAGCCGGCATGAAGTGGTCGCCGTGCGTCCCGGTGATGTCGTTCGCGAGCTCGTCCAGCGTGTAACCGATCGCGAGCTTCGCGGCAATCTTGGCGATCGGGAAGCCGGTCGCCTTCGATGCAAGCGCGGAGCTTCGCGACACACGCGGGTTCATCTCGATCACGATCATCCGCCCGTCCGAAGGATCGATCGCGAACTGCACATTCGATCCGCCGGTGTCGACGCCGATCTCGCGCAGCACGGCGATCGAGGCGTCGCGCATGATCTGGTATTCCTTGTCGGTCAGCGTCTGCGCCGGCGCGACGGTGATCGAATCGCCGGTGTGCACGCCCATCGGATCGACGTTCTCGATCGAGCAGACGATGATGCAATTGTCCTTGCGGTCGCGCACCACCTCCATCTCGAACTCCTTCCAGCCGAGGAGCGATTCCTCGATCAGGAGCTCGTGGGTCGGCGACAACGCGAGGCCGCGCTTGCACATGTCGACGAACTCGTCCTTGTTGTAGGCGATGCCGCCGCCGGTGCCGCCGAGCGTGAACGACGGGCGGATCACCGCCGGGAAGCCGATCTGTGCCTGGACCTCGAGCGCCTGCGCGAGGTCGTGGGCGATCCCGGAGCGCGCGGAGCCGAGACCGATGCGCGTCATCGCCGCCTTGAACTTCTCGCGATCCTCGGCCTTGTCGATCGCCTTCTTCGACGCGCCGATCAGTTCGACGTCGTACTTCGTGAGGATGCCTTCGCGCGCGAGGTCGAGCGCGCAGTTGAGCGCCGTCTG
>JAICXH010000015.1 GCA_025981645.1 Burkholderiales bacterium | reverse complement strand
GCCGCCTCATCGTGATGGCCTGCCTTCGCAAGTCGTAAAGTGAAATGGTCGCCGAGGCGATAGAAGAATCCGATCCCGGTGAGCTCACGGATCGAGTCCTTCGCCGCGGCGAGCGCCTCGTCGAGGTCGCCGCGCTCGGCGGCAACGAGCTCGGCGCCCGACGACGTGACGAGCACCTGGCCGCCGTGGCCGAGCGCGAGGAGCCGCGCGACGCGGTTCAGCGCAGGGCCGAAATAGTCGCCATCGCGCTTCTCGGCGGTTCCGACGTGCACGGCCATGCGGACTGCGAGCCCGTTGACCCCCGACCAATCGCGGCGGGCGAGCGCCTGCTGCGCGTCGATCGCGGCGCCGATCGCGTCGGACGGTCTCGGGAATGCGGCGCTGAACGCGTCACCGCCGGTCTTGAAGACCTCCCCGCTGTGCGCAACGATCGCCTTGCGCAGGATCTCGTCGTGCGCGGGGAGCGCCTCCTGCATTGCCGTCCGGTGATTGAGCCACTTGAGGCTCGACCCTTCGATGTCGGTGAAGAGGAATGCGACGAGACCGGCGTGGGGCTGGGATTCCGAAGTCGGAAACGGAATGACGGCGGCAGACTGCGCTTCGGCACCCATCACATCTCCCCGGGGGAGTTCGCCAAAGTCTCGCACGGGCACGATCGGTCCGCGCGCCGGAGTCCCTGACGTTGCGCGCAGTGTAGCAAGCGACGACGCTGATGCGCGTCTCGTCCGCGCCGGCGCTGCCCACACCGCCCGCCCTTCGACCGCACGCCAGGAGCGCACGCTAGAATCGACCGATGAACGATGCCGTCCGCGCTGGCGAGCCGGACCTGTCCGACGCGCGACCGCAGCGCGAGAGCTGGCGCGCCGCGCTGCTCAACCGGCGGATGCTGATCTGCGTCTTCACCGGCTTCTCGTCGGGGCTGCCGCTCTATCTGTTGATCAACCTGCTGCCGGCGTGGCTGCGCAGCGAAGGCGTCGATCTCGCGACGATCGGCTTCTTCGCGCTGATCCAGCTTCCTTACACATGGAAGTTCCTGTGGTCGCCGCTGGTCGATCGTCTGGTGCCGCCGCTCCTCGGGCGCCGGCGTGGCTGGATGCTGTTCACCGCGGTCGCACTGCTCGTCGCGATTCCGCTCTTCGGCGCGTTCCAGCCGCAGCACGACATCCGCGCGATCGCGATGCTGGCGACCGCGGTCGCGCTGTTCTCGGCAAGCCAGGATATCGTGCTCGACGCGTACCGGCGCGAGCTCCTTCCCGACCTCGAACTCGGGCTTGGCAACGCGATCCACGTCAACGCCTACCGCGTCGCGAGCCTCGTCCCCGGCGCGCTCGCGCTGATCCTCGCCGATCACCTGCCGTGGTCATCGGTGTACGCGATCACCGGACTCTTCATGCTGCCCGGGATCGTGCTCGCGCTCGTCGTCGCCGAACCAGCCGCGCCGGCCGGTGAGCCGCAGACGCTACGCGAGGCGGTGATCGAGCCGTTTCGCGAGTTCATCGACCGCGACGGCGCGTTCGCGGCGCTCGCGCTGCTCGCGTTCATCTTCCTCTACAAGCTCGGCGACAGCATGGCGACCGCGCTCGCCACGCCGTTCTATCTCGACATGGGCTTCAGCAAGACCGACATCGGGCTGATCGCGAAGAACGTCGGCCTGTGGACGAGCGTCGTCGGAGGGCTATTGGGCGGGTTGTGGATGGTGAGGATCGGCATCAACCGTGCGCTGTGGCTGTTCGGCGTCGTGCAGGTCGTGTCGATCCTCGGCTTCGCGTGGCTCGCCTGGGTCGCGCGTCCCGACCGGTGGCTGCTCGGCTTCGTGATCGGGTTCGAGGCGCTCGGCGTTGGACTCGGGACGGCGGCGTTCACCGCGTTCATCGCGCGCGCCACCGACCGGCGCTACACGGCGACGCAGTTCGCGCTCTTCACGAGCCTCGCGGCGGTGCCGCGAACGATCGTCAACGCCTCGACCGGATGGATCGTCGAGCACATCGGCTGGTTCGCGTTCTTCCTCCTCTGCACGGCGCTCGCGCTTCCCGGCATGGCGCTCCTCTTGCGGGTGGCCCCCTGGCGCGCGCAAAGTCCCGAGCTGGGCTCCTCGCGTCGGGAGGCATGACGATGGACCCGATCAAGTACACCGCGATCGCCCACCGCGATCACGACTACTGCAATCCGATCTCGGCTGCGAAGATCGAGCGCGTGCTCGATCTCTTGCCGCTCGATTCCGCATCGCGGGTGCTCGACCTTGGCTGCGGTCGCGCCGAATTGTGCCTGCGCATCATCGAGCGCTTCGGCTCGACGGCCCTCGCGATCGACCGCTCGTCGCCGATGCTCGATGCCGCGCGCGAGCGCGCCGAGTGGACCGGCGCGCTGGGGAGGCTGCACCTCGACAACGTCGACATCGCCGATTTCGTCGCCGATCCCGAGACTTTCCACCTCACGGTGATGTTCGGCAGCGGAGGCATCGACGGCGGCATGGCCGGCAGCTGTCGTCGCCTCAAGGGCTGGACGCGCGAAGGCGGTTACGTCCTCGTCGGCGAGCGTTACTGGCGCCGCCGCCCAGCTTCGAAATACCTTGCCGCCCTCGGTGGCGCACCTGACTACCGCACCCACGCCGGCAACGTCGCGGCGGGGATCGACTCGGGGCTCATCCCGATGCACGCCGCGACGGCGAGCGACGACGAGTGGGACGAGTACGAGTGGAAGTACCTGCGCTCGATCGAACGCTATGCGCGCGAGGAGGCCGGCGACACCGACGTTCCCGAGATGCTCGCGCAGGTGAGACGCCGGCGCGATGCCTACCTGCGCTGGGGCCGGCGGACGCTCGGCTACGGGCTTTACCTCTTCTACCGCCCGGGCGTCCGCATCGGCTAACGGCTAACCAAGCGCCTCGACGAGCTCGATCCACTCCGCTTCGAGACGCGCCAGCGAGTACGTGAGTTCGCCCTGGCGCTCGATCGCGGCGACGAGCCGCCCTTTCTCATCGTCGACGTAGGCGGCCGGCGACGCGAGCCACTGTTCGAGTTCGCGCTTCTCGAAGCCGAGCGCGTCCATCTCGCGCTCGATTGCCATCTGGCGCGTGAGAAGCGGCTTGCGACGGTCGGAGCGCTGCTGGCGCGCGAGCGCTTCGGCACGGCGCTGCGCGCGGCGGTCGGCGCGCTCGCCGGCCGATCCGTCACCGGCTCGCTCGCCGCTGCGCAGTTCGGGCGCAGCATCGGCCTCGTCGCGCTTGCCGCGTGCGAGCACCTGCGCGCGGTAGTCGTCGAGATCGCCGTCGAAGGGCGCGAGCCTGCCGCCGACGATCCACCACAGCTCGTCGGCGGTGGCGCGCAACAGGTGCCGGTCGTGGGCGACGACGATCAGCGCACCGTCGTAGTCCTGCAGCGCTTCGGTCAGCGCCTCGCGCATCTCGAGATCGAGGTGGTTGGTCGGTTCGTCGAGCAGCAGCAGGTTCGGGCGCTCGCGCACGATCAATGCGAGCGTGAGGCGCGCCTTCTCGCCCCCGGAGAGGCGGCCGACCGGCGATGTCGCCTGATCACCGCGGAAATCGAAGCCGCCGAGATAGTCGCGCAGCTCCTGCTCGCGGGCGTCGGGCGCGAGACGGCGCAGGTGGGCGAGCGGCGAATCCGGGGCGACAAGCTGCTCGACCTGATGCTGCGCGAAGTAGCCGAGCCGTAGTGGCGCCGCCGCGTGGCGCGTTCCGGCGAGCAGTGGCAGCGTTCCGGCGAGCGATTTCAGCAACGTCGACTTGCCTGCCCCGTTCGCCCCAAGCAGCCCGATGCGCGCACCGGCGAGCACCGCCCAGTCGACCCCGGCGAGCGTCGGCGCTGCCCCGGAGTAACCGAGGCTCGCGGCTTCGAGCCGGACGAGCTGGCGCGATTGAACGCCGGTCGGCGCAAACGAGAAATCGAACGGACTGTCAACGTGTGCCGGAGCGATCAGCTCCATTCGTTCGAGCGCGTGAATGCGGCTCTGTGCCTGGCGCGCATGCGTGGCCTTGGCGCGGAAGCGGTCGATGTAGCTGCGCAGGTGGGCGATCTGGCGCTGCTGCTTCGCATGGTTCGCCTGCTGCAGCGCGAGCCGCTCTCCCCGCTCGCGCTCGAACTGCGCGTAATTGCCGCGGTACGAAACGAGCCGGCCCGCGTCGAAATGCACGATGGTTCCGGCGACCGCGTCGAGGAAGTCCCGATCGTGGGTGATCAGCAGCAGCGTGCCTGGATAGCGGCGCAACCATTCCTCGAGCCACAGGACAGCGTCGAGATCGAGATGGTTGGTCGGCTCGTCGAGGAGCAGGAGGTCCGAGCGGCACATCAGCGCCCGCGCGAGGTTGAGGCGCATTCTCCAGCCGCCCGAGAAGGTCGCCACCGGGCGCGCCTGCGCGGTCTCGTCGAAGCCGAGCCCGGCGAGGAGCGTTGCCGCGCGTGCCCGCGCCCGATAGCCGCCGATCGCCTCGAAGCGGCTGTGCAGTTCGGCGACGTGCGTGTGGCCGGCGGTCTCGTCGCCGGCGGTCCCATCGTCGAATGCGGCGCCGGCGAGCTCGCGTTCGAGGTTGCGCAGCGCGGCGTCGCCGTCGAGAACGAACTCGATTGCCGGGGTCGCGACCGCAGGCGTCTCCTGCGCGACCCACGCGAGCGTCCACCGCGGCGGCAACTCGACCGATCCTGCGTCGGGAACGAGCTCGCCGCGAAGCAGCGCGAACAGGCTCGACTTGCCGCAGCCGTTCGGTCCGACGATGCCGACCTTGTGCCCTGCGTGGACGGCGAGCTGCACGTTCTTCAGCAGCACGCGGTCGCCGCGCGCGAGCGTGAGGTCGACGATGCGGATCATCGCCGACGCTCAGGCGAGCTCGAAATCGTAGTCGATCACGAGCGGAGCGTGATCGGAGAAACGACGGGTCTTGTAGATCGACGCGGCGCGGGCGCGCTTCGCGATGCCCGGCGTCGCGATCTGATAGTCGATGCGCCAGCCGACGTTCTTCGCCCACGCCTGTCCGCGGTTCGACCACCACGTGTACTGCTCCGGGCGGGCGTCGAGCCGGCGGAACACGTCGACGTAGCCGAGCTCGTCGAACACGCGCGTGAGCCACGCGCGCTCCTCCGGCAGGAAGCCCGAGTTCTTCTGGTTGCTGCGCCAGTTCCTGAGGTCGATCGGCTGGTGGGCGATGTTCCAGTCACCACAGACGATCACCTCGCGTCCGGACTGCGCGAGCCTCGCGAGCTGCGGCAGGAAGGAATCGAGGAAACGGAACTTCGAAGCCTGCCGGTGCGGCCCGCTCGAGCCCGACGGCAGGTAAAGGCTGACGATCGAGAGCCCGCGAAAATCGGCCTGCAGGTAGCGGCCCTCGGCATCGAACTCGGTGTCACCGAAGCCGTGGACGAGCGCCGCCGGCGTCCTCGCGTAGAGGGCAACGCCGGCGTAGCCGCGGCGTGCCGCCGGATAGAACGCAGCGAGCGAGCGGCGCGGGCTCGCGAGCGGGGGCGGCACGTCGTCCAACGCGCACTTGATCTCCTGCACGCAGACGACGTCCCACGGGTCGGTGCGCGCGAGCCAGCTCGCAAAGCCCTTGCGCTCCGCCGAGCGCAGACCGTTGACGTTGAGCGTGATGACGCGCATCCCCCAATGCTATCCTCGAACGTCGTTCATCGACCGTTCGTCGCTTCATGACCGACTTCCGACAGGCCTTTCTGCAGTTCGCCTTGGCACGTGACGTGCTTAGATTTGGTGACTTCGTGACCAAGGCGGGGCGCAGGACTCCGTATTTCTTCAACGCGGGACTGTTCAACGACGGCGCGAGCCTGCGCCGCCTGGGCGAGTTCTACGCGGAGGCATTGATTGCTTCGGGCATCGGCTGCGACCAGCTTTTCGGACCCGCGTACAAGGGCATCACCCTTGCCGCGGCGACGGCGATCGCTCTTGCCGCCTCCGGGCACAATCTGCCGTTCAGCTTCAACCGCAAGGAAGCAAAGGATCATGGCGAAGGTGGATCGATCGTCGGCGCAACGCTCGCGGGGCGCGTGATGATCGTCGACGACGTCATCACGGCGGGAACCTCGGTACGCGAATCGGTCGCCGCCCTTCGCGCGCACGGTGCGACGCCCGCCGGAGTGCTGATCGCGCTCGACCGCATGGAGCGCGGCAGCGGCACGCTGTCGGCGGTGCGGGAAGTCGAGACCGAATTCGGCATCCCGGTTGCCGCGATCGCGACGCTCGATGACGTGATGGCGCTGGTCGCCACCCGCGACGACCTCGCCGTCCACCGGGACGCGATTACCGCCTATCGGGAGCGCTGGGGCGCCGCATGATGGACGCACTGCATCTGCACGACTCGCACGTCGAGCGCGACGACGACGCGTCGGTCTCGATGGGGCTGCTGCCGGCGCTTCTCGTCGGGATCGTGCTGTTCGCCATCGCGACGATCGCCCACGCCGAGCTCTACAAGTGGACCGACAGCCGCGGAGTCGTTCACTACAGCGACCACCTGCCGCCCGATGCGGTCAACGGCGCGCACGAGGAGCTCAACCACCAGGGTGTCGCCATCCGGCACACCGGCAAGGCGGCGCCGCTGTCGCAGCAGGCGACGAGTACCGCCGAGGAGGAGAGGAATCGCCAGCTCGCTCGCGACCGACAGGCTTCGGAGCGGCGCGATCGCGCCCTGCTCGACTCGTACTCGAGCGTTGCCGAGATCGAACTCGCGAAGGGGCGCGCGCTCTCCACGATTCGCGGGCAGATCGCATCGACGACGAGCTATGCCGCAGACATCGCCAGGCGGTGCGACGAGCTGAAGGCGGAGAAGGCGGCTTACGGATCCAGGCCCGTGCCCGCGGCCATTACACACGAACTCGCGTCGACCGAAGCCGAGCTCGCTCGCCAGCAGGCATTCATCGCCGAGCGCAAGAACGAGGCGGCGACGATCACCGCGCGCTACGACGCCGACCGCCTGCGCTACGAGCAGCTGACGAGGTCGCCGTCGAGCAGCGCCACGTCGATCGCGTCGAGTACGCAGCTCTCTTCCGCGTCGCGGCTCTCGGCCGCGTCGCAGGCTTCCGCCGCCCGCAACTGATCGCGCGCGCCCGCGCGCAGCGCTTCCCTCGTCTTTCGTCGCGCGTCGGCGGCTCCGCAGCGGCGGTCCTGCGATAATCGCAGCCCCGCAACGCTTGCGAAGTTTCGATGCCCCAGTACGTCTACACGATGAGTCGCGTCGGCAAGGTCGTGCCGCCGAAGCGCGTGATCCTGCGCGACATCTCGCTTTCGTTCTTCCCGGGCGCGAAGATCGGCGTGCTCGGCCTCAACGGCGCCGGCAAGTCGAGCCTGCTGAAGATCATGGCCGGCGTCGATACCGAGTTCGAGGGCGAGGCGACGCCGATGCCTGGCCTTCGCGTCGGTTACCTGCCGCAGGAGCCGATGCTCGACCCGCAGGCGACGGTGCGCGCCGCCGTCGAGGAGGGCATGTCCGAGGTGCTCACCGCGAAGACGCGGCTCGACGAGGTCTACGCCGCTTACGCCGAGCCGGACGCAGACTTCGACGCCCTCGCGGCCGAGCAGGCGCGCCTCGAAGCGGTGATCGCCGCATCGGGCGCCAATGCCGGCGTGCAGATGGAGATCGCCGCCGATGCACTGCGCCTTCCGGCGTGGGACGCCACGATCGGCAAGCTCTCGGGCGGCGAGAAGCGCCGCGTCGCACTGTGCCGGCACTTGCTGTCGAAGCCCGACATGCTGCTTCTCGACGAACCGACGAACCACCTCGACGCCGAGAGCGTCGGCTGGCTCGAACAGTTCCTGCAGCGCTTTCCGGGGACGGTGATCGCCGTCACCCACGACCGTTATTTCCTCGACAACGCTGCCGAGTGGATCCTCGAGCTCGACCGCGGCTACGGCATCCCGTGGAAGGGCAACTACACGTCGTGGCTCGAGCAGAAGGAGGAGCGGCTCGAGCGCGAGGCGAAGCAGGAGGCGGGACGGATCAAGGCGATGCAGCGCGAGCTCGAGTGGGTGCGCACCAATCCGAAAGGGCGGCAGGCGAAGAACAAGGCGCGCATCGCGCGCTTCGAGGAGCTCGCGAGCTACGAGCATCAGCAGCGCAACGAGACCCAGGAGATCTTCATCCCGGTTGCCGAGCGCCTCGGCGGTTCGGTGATCGAGTTCCGCGGCGTCAGCAAGGGGTTTGATGAGCGTGAGCTGATCGACGATCTCTCTTTCGCGGTTCCGCCCGGTGCGATCGTCGGCATCATCGGCCCCAATGGTGCCGGAAAGACGACGCTGTTCAAGCTGATCACTGGCGCCGAGAAATCCGATCGCGGCGAGGTGGTGATCGGGCCGACGGTGAAGCTCGCCGTCGTCGACCAGACGCGCGAGGCGCTTCCCAACGACAAGACAGCGTGGGAGGCGATCTCGGGCGGCCAGGACATCCTCACCGTCGGCCGATTCGAGATGCCGTCGCGCGCCTACCTCGGGCGCTTCAACTTCAAGGGACCCGACCAGCAGAAGAAGGTCGGCACGCTCTCCGGCGGCGAGCGCGGACGGCTCCACCTCGCGGCGACGCTCCTGAAGGGTGGCAACGTGCTGCTCCTCGACGAGCCCTCCAACGATCTCGACGTCGAGACGCTGCGCGCGCTGGAGGATGCGCTCGTCGAGTTCGCCGGCAGCGCGCTCGTGATCTCGCACGACCGCTGGTTCCTCGATCGTATCGCGACGCACATCCTCGCGGCCGAGGATCAGTCGAAATGGATGTTCTTCGAAGGCAACTACCAGGAGTACGAGGCCGACAAGCTCAAGCGGCTGGGCGAGGAGGGTGCGCGCCCGCATCGGCCGCGGTACAAGCCGCTGCATTCGTAGCGGTCAGGCGCCGCGGCGGCGACGGTGCGCCGAGCCGGCGCCTCGATCGAACGTTATCTCCCAGTTCTGCCCGGTGAGGCGGTGGCCGAAACTGTGGTGCGCTTCTTCACCGACCAGGCGGAAGCCCGCGGCCTCGTAGATTCTCCGCGCCGAAACCAGCACGTCGTTGGTCCACAGCATGACTTTCGCGTAACCCGCCTCGCGCGCGAAGCGCAGGCATTCGTCGACCAGCCGGCGTCCGATGCCGAGGCCCCGCACCTCGGGTTCCACGTAAAGCAGCCGAAGTTGCGCGACGGTGGCCGATTTGGCGACGAGGAAGATCGAGCCTACGACCACGCCATCGCGCTCGGCGATCCAGCAGCGCTCTCGCCCGGGCTTGAATCGGCGGAGGAAATCGCCGGCAATCTGCGCGACGAGCCCTTCGAAGGTCTCGTCCCAACCGTATTCCGCGGCGTAGAGTGCGCCGTGCCGGTGGATGACCCATCCGATGTCGCCGGGGCGGTGCGCGCGCAACAGGTAGGGAACGCGAGGCTCGGGATCGGGGTCGAGAAGCTGCCGGACGGATTCCAGCGAATCGACCAGCCGACGCTGCGCGGGGGCGGAAAGCGCGGTGAGCATCGCGGCAATTTCATCGCGCGAGCGCCCGTCGATGGTGGCGAATGCAATGCGCCCCGGCGCGGTCAGGGAAAGCGCCACCTGGCGCGCGTCGGCATCGTCGCGGCGACGCGCAATCAGTTTGCGCCGGCCGAGTCCCCGCAGCAGGCGGCTCAGGTAGCCGGCGTCGAGGGAAAGCTCGACGGCCAGTTCGCTCGCGGTCGCGTGCTCGCGCTGCGCGAGCTCGTAGACGATGCGGGCTTCGGGCAACGTCAGGCCGCTATCGTGCAGGCGCTCGCGCAGAACCCCGATTCGACGGGTGTAGAAGCGGCTGAAGCTTCGGACGGCGTCGACTCGGCGCTCGAATTCAGGATCGCCCATCGACCGCAGGGTAGGACACTTGATTGCTTTTGGCAAGTATTTACTTGCCGAAGGCAATCATCGAGTCCGGTGGCGGATTCCGGCTCAGCTGACGGTTGCCCGGCTGGCTACCCTGACCGCTCGAGCTTCGCCTTCAGCAGCGCGCTTACCCGCCCCGGGTTCGCCTTGCCGCGCGAGGCCTTCATCACCTGACCGACGAGGGCGTTGAACGCCTTCTCGCGGCCCCCGCGGAACTCGGCAACGACGGCGCTCTGCGCGGCGATGACCGCGTCGACGAGGGCTTCGAGCTCGCCCACGTCGGATACTTGGCGCAGACCCAGGCTTTCGATCATCGCATCGACGCTCGACGACGTGGACGCTGTTGCAGATCCCGTTTCGACCAACCCTGAAACGATGCCGATCACGTTTCCGGCCGTCGCGCCGCGCAAGGCAGCGTTCCACATCTCGTTGAATAGTGTCTTCGCCGCCGACACGCTGATCGTGCCGTCTGTGACATGCCGCAGAATGTCCGCGAGCAGGGCCGGTGCGACCGGTGCGCGCTCGATGGGCACGTCGTCGCGGTTGCGCGCGGCGCTGAACTCGCCCAACACCCAGTTCGCCACCAGCTTGAAGCCGGCGGCGTCGTGCGCGGGCAGCGCGGCTGCCGCTCGCTCGTAGTACTCGGCGAGCTCGCGCGACGCCGTGAGCTGCTGCGCGTCGTAATGGGTGATTCCGTGCTCGGTGACGAGGCGCGCGCGCACCGCATCGGGAAGCTCGGGCAGCGACGTGCGGACGCGCTCGATCCAGTCCTCGTCGATCGCGAGCGGCGGCAGGTCGGGATCGGGGAAGTAGCGGTAATCCTGGGCGTCTTCCTTGCTGCGCATCGGTCGCGTCTCGTTCCTGCCCGCGTCGTAGAGACGCGTCTCCTGGCGCACGCTGCCGCCGTCTTCGATCAGCTCGATCTGGCGGCGCGCCTCGTAGTCGATCGCGAGCTCGAGGAAGCGGAAGCTGTTGAGATTCTTGATCTCGCAGCGCGTGCCGAGCGGGGCGCCTTCGCGGCGCACCGACACGTTGGCGTCGCAGCGGAAGCTGCCTTCCTGCAGGTTGCCGTCGCAGATGCCGATCCAGGTGACGAACGCGTGCAGCCTGCGCGCGTACGCTGCGGCCTCGGCGGCGCTCCTGAGGTCGGGCTCGGAGACGATTTCGAGGAGCGGCGTTCCCGCGCGATTGAGGTCGATGCCCGAGCCGTCGCGGCCGACCGCCGCTTCGGCCTCCTGCGGAAGACCCTCGTGCAGCGACTTGCCGGCGTCCTCTTCGAGGTGCGCGCGGGTGAGGCGAATCGAGCGCTCGCCGTCGTCGGACGCGATCGAGAGGGCCCCGCCGGTGACGATCGGTCGTTCGTACTGCGAGATCTGGTAACCCTTCGGCAGATCGGGATAGAAGTAATTCTTGCGCGCGAACACGCTCTCCCGGTTGATCGTGCCGCCGATCGCGAGGCCGAAGGCGAGCGCGCGCTCGATCGCCCCGCGATTGGGCACCGGCAGCACGCCGGGGAGCGCGAGATCGACGGCGCAGGCGTTGACGTTGGGCGCCGCGCCGAAGGCGGTTGACGCCCCCGAGAACATCTTCGACGCGGTGGAGAGCTGGACGTGGGTCTCGATGCCGACCACCACCTCCCAGCCGATACGCGCGTGGCCGGCGCGACTCATCGTCCGTACCCGGACGGAACGAGCCGGTGCCAGTCGGTTGCCCGCTGGAAGCGGTGGGCGGCGTCGAGGAGCGTGGCCTCGTCGAAGTGTCGGCCCTGGAGCTGCATACCGATCGGCAGCCCGTCGGCGTCGAATCCGCAGGGAATCGAGATCGCCGGGAGCCCGGTCAGGTTGGCGGCGACCGTGAAGATGTCGCCGAGGTACATCGCCAGCGGATCGGCGACGCGCGTACCGAGCGCGAACGCCGCGGCGGGCGTGGTCGGCCCGGCGATCACGTCGCAGCGCGCGAGCGCGTGCGCGAAGTCCTGGGAGATCAGGCGGCGCACCTGCTGGGCCTTCAGGTAGTAGGCGTCGTAGTAGCCCCGCGACAGCACGTACGTGCCGATCAGGATGCGTCGCTTCACCTCGGGCCCGAAGCCCTCGGCGCGCGTGCGGCAATAGAGGTCGTCGAGGTCGGCATAGGCGGCGGCGCGATGACCGTAGCGGACGCCGTCGAAGCGCGACAGGTTCGACGATGCCTCGGCGGGTGCCAGCACGTAATAGACGGGGATCGCGTGGCCCACTGTTGGCAGCTCGATCGCAACGGTCTCGCCGCCAAGCGCGCGCAACTCGGCGAGCGCCGCCTCGACCGCCTTCGCGACGTCGGGTGCCACGCCAGCGTCGAAGTACTCGCGCGGCAGGCCGATGCGAAGCCCGGCGAGTGGACGGGCGCCCGCCCCTCGGCGAAGCAGTCGCGTGAAGTCGGCGGGTGCCCGGTCGACCGACGTCGCGTCGCGGGCGTCGTGCCCGGCCATCGCGTCGAGCACCAGCGCGCAATCCTCGGCGTTCTGCGCCAGCACTCCCGGGGTGTCGAAGCTCGACGCGAAGGCGACGAGCCCGTAGCGCGAGCACAGCCCGTAGGTCGGCTTGATGCCGGTGACGCCGCACATCGCCGCCGGTTGCCTGACCGAGCCACCGGTATCGGTGCCGGTCGCCGCGGGCACCAGCCGCGCCGCGACCGCGGCCGCCGAGCCGCCCGAGCTCCCTCCCGGAATGCGCGCGGCGTTCCACGGGTTCCCGACCGGCCCGAAGTGCGAGTTCTCGTTCGACGAGCCCATCGCGAACTCGTCCATGTTGGTCTTGCCGACGAGCGTTGTTCCGGCATCGCGCAACCGCGCGACGACGTGCGCGTCGTACGGCGCGACGTAGTCGGCGAGCATCCGCGACGCGCAGGTCGTCGGCAGGCCGGCCGTCATCAGCACGTCCTTGTGCGCGAGCGGCACCCCGGCGAGCGGTGGCGCGGCGCCGCGGGCGAGTGTCACGTCGGCGGCGCGCGCCGCAGCAAGCGCACCCTCGTGATCGATCGTCACGAAGGCATTCAACGCCGGCTGCGCAGCCTCGATCCGCGCGAGCGACTCCTGCGTTGCCTCGACGCTCGAGATCCGCCTCGCGTGGAGCGCCGCAGCGAGGCCGGCGACGGTGAACGGCTCGGTCATCGGCGAACGCAGCGGCGGCCGCGCCTCACTCGATCACCTTCGGCACTAGGTAGAGTCCGCCCGCGACGGCCGGAGCCGCCTGCTGGAAGAGCTCGCGCTGGTCGCCTTCGGTCACCGCGTCGTCGCGCAGCGCGACGACGGTGTCGTGCGCGTGCGCCATCGGCGCGATGCCCGCGGTGTCGATCGCGAGCAGGCGGTCGATCATGCCGAGGATCGCGTCGAGCTCGCTCGCGAGTGCGCTCGTGTGGCCCTCATCGAGCGCGATCCTGGCGAGCTTCGCGAGGCGGCGGACTTCGTCGATGCCAGGGCTCATGCGGGAGGTGTGCAACGGTTACGATCGCGGAGGGCCGGCCCGCGCCGAAAACCGCGCCGAATCAGCATGGAAGAGCCGTGGCTTAGGTTATCATAACGGCCATTTTTCGCGGGCCAACTACCTCCTCCGATCTCGGAGCGGATCGGCCACCGCACGGGCGACCGATTCTTCATGTTCGAGTTCTTCAAGGGCTACTTCTCGAGCGATCTCGCGATCGATCTCGGCACCGCCAACACGCTCATCTACGTGCGCGGCAAGGGCATCGTTCTCGACGAGCCTTCGGTCGTGGCGATCCGCCAGGAAGGCGGGCCCAACGGCAAGAAGGTGATCCAGGAGGTCGGGCTCGCGGCGAAGCAGATGCTCGGCCGCACGCCGGGCAACATCACCGCGATCCGGCCGATGAAGGACGGCGTCATCGCCGACTTCACCGTCACCGAGCAGATGCTGAAGCAGTTCATCAAGAAGGTGCTCGAGTCACGCCTGTTCTCACCCTCCCCGCGCATCATCATCTGCGTGCCCTGCGGATCGACGCAGGTCGAGCGCCGCGCGATCCGCGAGTCGGCGCTCGGCGCCGGCGCGTCGAAGGTGTACCTGATCGAGGAGCCGATGGCGGCGGCGATCGGAGCCGACCTTCCGGTCGGTGATGCGACCGGATCGATGGTCGTCGACATCGGCGGGGGCACCACCGAGGTCGGCGTGATCTCGCTCGGCGGGATGGTGTACGCGGGCTCGGTTCGCGTCGGCGGCGACAAGTTCGACGAGGCCGTCGTCAACTACATCCGGCGCAACTATGGCATGCTGATCGGCGAAACGACTGCCGAGCTCATCAAGAAGACGATCGGCTCGGCGTTCCCCGGCTCCGAGGTGAAGGAGATGGAGGTCAAGGGGCGCAATCTCGCCGAGGGCATCCCGCGCAGCTTCACCGTGTCGTCGAACGAAATCCTCGAAGCGCTCACCGATCCGTTGAACAGCATCGTGTCGTCGGTGAAGAGCGCGCTCGAGCGCACGCCGCCCGAGCTCGGCGCCGACATCGCCGAGCGCGGCATGGTGCTGACCGGCGGCGGCGCGCTGTTGCGCGATCTCGACCGCCTGCTGATGGAGGAGACCGGACTGCCGGTCATCGTCGCCGATGATCCGCTGACCTGCGTCGTTCGTGGCTGCGGCAAGGCACTCGAGAACATGGAGAAGCTGCACACGATCTTCACGACCGACTAGGGCCTGCTCACGTGGCGATGCGGCCCATTCCGGTCGATTCCCCCGCCTTCTTCAATCGCGGGCCGAGTCCGTTTGCGCGCCTCGTGTTCTTCGGCCTGCTGTCGCTGGTACTGCTCTTTACCGACACGCGCTACCGCTATCTCGAGCACGTCCGCGGAGCCGTCGCCGTAGCGCTGTACCCACTGCAGCGCGCGCTGCTGGCGCCGGGACTCGCGATCGGCTACTTCGCGCGCTATATCGCGTCCAAGAGCGATCTAGCCGACGCCAACGCCGCGCTCGAGCACGAACTCGCCGTCAACGCCCCGGCCGTGCAGGGCTACGGAAACGAGCGCCGCGAGAATGCGCAACTTCGCGAGCTCCTCGCGCTGCGCAAGCAGTACGGCGGTGCGGCGATCGCGGCGCAGGTGCTCTACACCGGCCGCGATCCGTTCTCGCAGAAGCTCTACATCGACCGCGGTACGAGTGACGGCGTCGAGGCCGGCGACGGCGTGATCGACGATACCGGCGTCGTCGGCCAGGTGACGCGCGTGCTGCCGCGACTCGCCGAGGTGACGCTGATCACCGACCGCGAGCAGGCGGTCCCGGTGAAGGTCGAGCGGAGCGGCGCGCGCAGCGTGATGTTCGGCAGCGGCACCGGGCGCGCGCCCGAGCTTCGCTTCACCGCGCCGTCGGCCGATCTGCGCGCCGGCGATCGACTCGTCACCTCGGGCATCGACGGCACCTATCCGGCGGGACTCGCGGTGGCCGTTGTCACCGAGGTCGCGAAGAGCCCCGGCGAGATGTTCGCGCGCATCGCGTGCCGCCCGCTCGCCGGAGTCGACCGCAGCGAATATCTGCTCGTGCTCGCACGCCCGCGCGTCGCGTCGCCGCCTCCGCAGGAGGATTCCGCCGCCGCGGCTCCGGCGAAGAAAGGCGCGCGCGCGAGGGCGCCGCGCGGATGAGAGCGCTGCCTGCCGTGGCATCGTTCGGTCCCGCCGCCCCCGAGGAGATCCTTCGTCCGGCGCGGCCGTGGTTCATCGCGTTGTCGCTCGCCGTGGGCCTCTCCGCCAACATCGTCCCGTTTTCGGGCATCGCGATGGCGCTGCGGCCCGATTTCCTCGCGCTGGTGCTGCTCTACTGGTGCATCCAGGAGCCGCGCCAGGTCGGAGTCGGCACCGCGTGGCTTGCCGGGCTCGTGATGGACGTCGCCGACGCGACCGTGTTCGGGCAGCACGCGCTCGCCTATGCGGTGCTCGCCTTCGCCGCCGGTTACTTCAGGCGCCGTGTGCTGCGCTTTCCGCTGTGGCAGCAGGCGGCGCAGGTGGCGGTGCTGCTGCTGGTCTGCGCGGGGCTCGTGCTGGTCGTGCGCTACGTTGGCGGGGCGGCGCTACCTTCGTGGACCTACGTCGCGCCGCCCCTCGTCGGCGCACTCCTCTGGCCGCTGCTGTCGGTGTTGTTGCAGGCGCCGCAACGCCCGCGCCGCGGTTCGCGAAGCTGATCGCATGTTCGGGCGCCTGTTCGGCGGGATGCGCGACAGCGGCGAACGCCGCGGCGAGTTCGATGCGCCCGAGCTTCGCAATCCCGAGCGCGAGCAGGCCCGCTTTCGCCGCCGGCTCGTGCTCGCCGCGGTGGCGATGGTCGCCGGCTTCGGCGGGCTCTTCGCGCGTTTCTACTACCTGCAGGTGATCGAGCACGCTCACTTCGAGACGCTCGCCGAGACCAATCGGATTGCGATCGTGCCGATTGCGCCCAACCGCGGCGTCATCACCGACCGCAACGGTGTCGTGCTGGCGCAGAGCTATTCGGGCTACACGCTCGAGATCACGCCGTCGAAGGTGCCCGACCTCGAAGCGACGATCGACGCCGTCGCGAAGATTGTCGACATCGAGCCGCGCGACCGCAAGCGCTTCCGCAAGCTCCTCGAGGAATCGAAGGACTTCGAGAGCATTCCGATCCGCACGCGTCTCACCGACGAGGAGGTCGCGCGCTTCGCCGTCAATCGCTACCGCTTCCCCGGTGTCGAGATCAAGGCACGCCTCTTTCGCCAATACCCGTTCGGGGCGCTCGCGTCGCATGCGATCGGTTACATCGGGCGGATCAACGACCGCGACGTACAGCGGATCGCCGCCTGGGACGAGACCGCCGACTACAAGGGCACCGACACGATCGGCAAGGCCGGCGTCGAGCTCTCCTACGAGCGCGAGCTCCACGGCACCACCGGCGTAGAGGAAGTCGAGGTCGACGCGAACGGGCGCCCGGTGCGCACGCTGAAGCGTACGCCACCGATCGCCGGCGACGACCTGCGCCTGTCGATCGACATCGGCTTGCAGCAGGTCGCCGAGGAAGCCTTCGGCGACCGCCGCGGCGCGCTGGTGGCGATCGATCCGCGCAACGGCGACGTGCTCGCGTTCGTGTCGAAGCCGGGCTACGACCCGAACCTGTTCGTCGACGGCATCGATCCGGTGAATTGGCAGGAGCTGAACGACTCGCCCGACAAGCCGCTCCTCGACCGGCCGCTGCGCGGCGCCTATCCGCCGGGATCGACGATCAAGCCCTATCTCGCGCTCGCGGCGTTGAAGTCGGGCAAACGTACGCCGCAGCAGACGATCTTCGATCCGGGCTACTTCCAGATCCCCGGGCAGTCGCACAAGTTCCGCGACGACAAGCCCGGAGGCCACGGCGTCGTCGACATGTACAAGGCGATCGTCGAATCCTGCGACACCTATTTCTACATGCTCGGCGCGGACACCGACATCGACGATACCGCGCGCTTCCTGTCGCAGTTCGGCTTCGGCCGGAAGACCGGCATCGACATCGAGGGCGAGTTGACGGGCGTGCTGCCGTCGCGCGAGTGGAAGCGCCAGCGCTTCTCGGGCAAGGGCTACCCATCCGATGCGCGCAAGTGGTATCTCGGCGATTCGGTGTCTGCAGGCATCGGCCAGGGCTACAACGCCTTCACGCCGATCCAGCTCGCGCACGCAATCGCGATGATCGCCGACAACGGCGTCGGCTACACGCCCCACCTCGTGAAATCGGTACGCGACACACGCACGGGTGAAGTGACGCTGATCGCCAGCCAGCCTTCCGGGCGCATCGACGTCTCGCCGCAGCAGCTCGCGTTCGTGCAGAACGCGCTCGTCGGCGTGGCGAAGGAGGGGACCAGTGCGGCGGTGTTCAAGGATGCGAAGTACGTGAGCGCGGGCAAGACCGGGACCGCGCAGCTGTTCTCGCTGAAGGGCGAGAAGTACTCCGAGCACCACGTCGACGAGCGGCTGCGCGACCACGCCTGGTACGAGGCCTACGCGCCCGCCGATCATCCGGTGATCGCGGTTGCCGTGCTGGTCGAGAACGGCGGCTTCGGCGCGGCCGCGGCGGCGCCGATCGCGCGCAAGGTGTTCGACCATTACCTGCTCGGCGAGTCGGCGCCCGGCCCGGCGCCGGTGTCGGCGCCGAATTCCGACGACCGCAGCGACTGATGGGCACGCCGTTCACCGTCACCCTCGAGCGGATCTGGGAGCTCCTCACCCGGCGCATCGACTCGATGCTGTTCGGCGCCGCGCTCGCGATCGTCGGTGTCGGGCTGGTGACGCTGTTCTCGGCCTCAGATCAGAGCGTTCCGCGCGAGACGAGCCAGGTCATGAGCCTCGGCTTCGCAATCGTGCTGATGTGGTTGTTCGCCAACATCGCGCCGCAGACGCTCGCACGGATCGCCGTGCCGCTCTATCTCGTCGCCGTGGTGCTGCTCGTCTGCGTCGCCGCATTCGGTGTCGTGGTGAACGGATCGCGGCGCTGGCTCAACCTCGGCATCGCGCGCTTCCAGCCGTCGGAGATGATGAAGATCGCGCTGCCGCTGATGCTCGCGTGGTACTTCCAGAAGTTCGAGGGTCGCATCGGACTGCGCGATTTTGCCTTCGCCGCGATGCTGATCGTCGTGCCGGTCTATCTGATCAAGCGCCAGCCCGATCTCGGCACGTCGATCCTGATCGCCGCTTCGGGGTTCTACGTGCTCTACCTCGCTGGCCTGTCGTGGCGGATCATCATCGGGCTGGTCGCTGTCGCGGCGGCGGTCGGGCCGGTCGTGTGGAGCCACCTGCACGACTACCAGCGCGAGCGCATCCTCACCTTCCTCGACCCGACGCGCGATCCGCTCGGCGCGGGCTACCACTCGATCCAGGCGTCGATCGCGCTCGGCTCGGGGGGCGTCGCCGGCAAGGGCTGGCTGCACGGCACGCAGACGCACCTCGATTTCCTGCCCGAGAAGCACACCGATTTCATCTTCGCCGTGTTCGGGGAGGAGTTCGGGCTGATCGGAAACGTGGTATTGCTCGCGCTCTACCTGCTGCTGATCGGCCGCGCGGTGATCATCACCGCCGGAGCGTCAACGCTGTTCGCGCGCCTCGTTGCCGGCTCGATCACGCTGATGTTCTTCACCTACGTGTTCGTCAACATGGCGATGGTGAGCGGCCTGCTGCCGGTGGTCGGCGTGCCACTGCCGCTGGTGTCGTATGGCGGCACCGCGCTGATCTCGCTCTTCGTCGGGCTCGGCGTCCTGATGAGCGTGCAATCGCACCGCAAGCTCGTCGCCAGCTAGGGCGGGGTCAGCGCTGACCCCGCCTTACCCTATTCGATCGAGATCGCGGTGTTCACCGAGTTGGCGATGCAGCACGCGTGATATACGGCAGCCGTACCGAGTGCGGCGAAGACGACGCCGGCACCTCGACGCCACCGTCGAAGCGCCAGACGTGCCGGCGACTGTAGCGGCCGTCGCCGAAGCGCGCGTTGCCGCGCGCCCAGGCGATCGATGCGGTATGGCGGGACAAGGCTACCAGGGGTTGCGCGCCGTGTAGGTCCACGACGACGACATCATCCAGACGCCGTCGCCGCGTGCGTGAGGCTCGAGCGCCGCGCGCAGCGCCGCCTCGATCTCCGCCCGGCGGCCTTCGGCTGCCGGGCCCGCCTCGCGGACGATCTCGCCGGCGGGTCCCAGAGCAAGCTGGAAGTCGACTGCCTGCGCGAGATCGGCACCGATCATCACGTCACCGTCGACGCGCACGTGATCGAGCATCTCGAAGCCAGCCGCGCGGAGCTGTGCCGTCACGGTGCCGG
This sequence comes from Burkholderiales bacterium, assembly GCA_025981645.1. GTDB lineage: Bacteria > Pseudomonadota > Gammaproteobacteria > Burkholderiales > Casimicrobiaceae > VBCG01. Next base: position 18,990 of record JAICXH010000015.1, on the reverse strand, counting down.
GATTGGCCATCGAGAACGGCCCCGGCCCGCAGGTCCGAGCGTCCTCGCCCGGCGGAGGGAGGTAGCGCGACACGACCTGCTTCGGCATCCCGAGAAACGGATTGTCGTCGATCGTGCGCCAGGCGATGAACATGAACGTCGCGCCCGGCTTCAACGCCTTGCGCACATTGCGCATCGCGGCAACCGGGTTGGCGAAGAACATCGTGCCGAAGCGCGAGAACGCGAAGTCGAACGTTGGGGTGAACGGGTAGGTTTCGACGTCTGCGGCGACGAAGCGGACGTTCGCGAGTCCTTCCGACGCAGCGTCCGCGCGTGCTTTCTCGAGGAACGCGTCGCAGCAGTCGAGGCCGAGCACCGAGCCGGTGGGGCCGACCTTGCGCGCGAGCTCGAGCGCGGTATCGCCCCAGCCACAGCCGACGTCGAGCGCCCGTGCTCCGGGTGCGAGGGCGAGCCGGCCCAGCGGGACTTCGCTGTGGAGCGACAGCCCGGTCATCATGATGTTGCGGAAGCGCTCGAACTTCGGAACGAGCACATCGTTCCAGAACGTCGTATACGCGTCGCCTGGATCCTGCTGGAGTGTCGCCATGATGACCCCGTCGCCTCGTGATGGAGCCGGATGAACGTCGCGAAGCATGCCTCAGTTTCGCGGGTTCGTCGACCTGGAAGCGTTCGCCCGGCATTCGGGCGCGAACGCTCCGCGCTAGCGCTTGACGATCACGACCTGCAGGTGCTCGCCCGGCACCACGAGCGAGCGGCCACCACCCGTGTCGAGGCGCTCGAGCAGCGCGCGGATATCGCGCTCGAGCCCGGCCTGGGCCGTGGCGTCGAGCCTCGCGAACGCCTTGTGCACGGGACCGTAGAAGCGACGGAAGACGTCGACCCAATGTTCGGCCGAACGATAGCGGAAGTTGACGATGCGCAGCTCGAGTGCACCGATCGCGTCGATTGCACTCGATGTCGGCTACGATTCGGAAGCGGCCTTCGCGCGCGCGTTCAAGCGCCAGGTGGGTACGTCACCCGCGGCGTGGCGGCGCGCGCTACGCAGGGGCGCCGGCTAGAGAATGCGATTGAACCACGCGACCGACAGTCCGGCCGCAGCGACGAATACGAGCGCGGCGGCCGCAGCGAAGAGCGCCGTGAGCTCGGTCTCCTTCTTTTGCAGCACCACTTTCGCGTTCATCCCCTTGTAGACGCGCGAGAGGTCCTCGGCGGTGCCGGCGAAATAATAATCGGCCCGCGTCAACTGCGCGATCGCCTTCAGCGTGTCCTCGTCGAGGCGCACGCGCATCGACCAGCCCTCCCAGCCGATCACCGCGCCGCCGATGGTACCGATGCCCACCGTGTAGACGCGCACGCCGCGGTCGGCGGCGAGGCGCGCGGCCTCGATCGGGTCGGGCCCGGTCGTGGTCTGCCCATCGGTGAGCAGGATGATCGCCGCCGAGGTATTGGACCCCGGTGCGAGCGGCTTCGGCGCCGGCTTCGCCTCCGCGCGCCGCTCGTCGAGCGACAACTCGTGGTTCGCGTCGCCGACATCGAGGCGCGGATTGGAGAAGCGCAGATCGAACCGCACCGTCGGATCGACGAGCTTCAGCGCGACGAGGATGCCGCTGCCGACGGCGGTGGCACGCTGGAGCTGCAGGCGGTCGACGGCAGCGAGGAGGTCGTCGCGGTTCTGCGTCGGTGCCTGCACGACGGCAGCGGTGCCGGCGAACGACACGATGCCGATGTCGACGTTCGACGGCTGGTCCGCGATGAACGCGCGCGCCGCCGCCTGCGCGGCGGCGAGGCGCGTCGGCTTGATGTCCTCCGCGCGCATGCTCCCCGAGACGTCGATGGCGAGGATGATCGTCTCATGATCGGTCGGCAGCGTGACGATCGCCGCCGGACGCGCGATCGCAACGAGCAGCAATGCGAGCGCGACGAGGAACAGCAGCGGCGGGACGTGCCGGCGCAGCGATCGCCCGGGCGTCATCGCGTCCCGGACGAAGGCGAGGCTCGCGTAGCGCAGCGCAGCGCGCTTTCTGCGCCGCTGGAGCCAGACGTAGGCCGCCACCGCGAGCGGCAACAGCAGCAGCAGCCAGAGACAGTCAGGCCACAGGAAGCGCATCGGGTCGTCTCAGGGCGCGCGGAAGCACCGCGCCGGCCGCAAGCCGGTTGCGGCGCCGGCGCAGCTCCGCGAAGCGCAGGATCGAATCGCCGACGTCGCCTTCGGTCGACAGCTCGAGCGCGTCGACACCGGCGTCGCGGAACGTACGCCGCAGCGCAGTCTCGCGCCGCGCCGACGCTTCGACGAAGCGGCGCCGGAACGCACGGTCGTGCGTGTCGACGAAGAGCTGTTCGCCGGTCTCGGCGTCCTCGACTGTCACCAGTCCGAGGTCAGGGAGCTCGCCTTCGAGCGGGTCGTGCAGGCGCACCGCGATCACCTCGTGGCGCTCGGCGAGCCGGCCGAGCGCGTCGCCGAAGCCGGCGTCGCTGATGAAATCGGAGAGCACGAACACGAGCGATCGGCGCGCGACCAGCGGCCGCGCCGCGCGCAGGAAGGCCCCGATGTCGGTCACACGCCCGTCGCCGGGGCGCGTCTCGGCGATCATCCGCTGCAGAATCGCGAGCACGTGGCGCCTGCCGGCCCCGGGCGGAATCACCGCATGCAGCGCGCTGCCCCACAGCGCGGCCGCGACACGGTTGCCATGGCGCGAAAGCACGCGCGCGAGCACGGCGACGAAATCCTGCGCGAGCCCCGACTTCCTGATCGCGCGCGACCCGAAATCGATCGATGGCGAGCAATCGACGAGGAACCACGCGGTGACGTCGCGGTCCTCGTGGTACTCGCGCACGTACGGCGTATCGAGGCGCGCCGTCACGTTCCAGTCGATGCGGCGCACGTCGTCGTGATACTGATACTCGCGCAGGTCCGCGAGGTCGAGGCCGGCGCCGAGAAAGAGCGTCCGGTAGTCACCGTGAAGGAGGCCGTCGAGGCGCCGGATCACCGTCCACTCGAGCCGCCGCATGATGCGTTCGGGATTCTTCAGCGGGATCGGCATCGTGCTCGCCCGGTTTCAGCCCTGAGCGGCGCGTGCGTGCGCCTCGAGCGGCTTCTCGGGCACCGCGACGGCCTGCAGCACCCTGCGGACGAGGTCGTCGGGCGTCACGCCGTCGGCAAGCGCTTCGTAGGAGAGCACGAGCCGGTGTCGCAGCACATCGGGCGCGACGTCGCGCACGTCCTCGGGTAGGGCGTAGTCGCGCCCGCGCAGGAAGCCGAGCGCGCGCGCCGCCTCGATCAGGTGGATCGACGCGCGCGGGCTCGCGCCGAACGTCAGGTACTTTGCTGCGTCGCGTACGCCGAAGCGATCGGGCTCGCGCGTCGCGCCGGCGAGGCGCACGGCGTACTGGACGAGCGCGGGGTCGACATAGCCGCTGCGGCACCGGCGCTGCAGCACGGCGAGCTCACCGGTGGTGACGACGGCGGTGACCTCCGCCGGCATTCCGGTGACCCGCTCGACGATCACGAACTCCTCTTCCTCGCTCGGGTAGCCGATCAGCACTTTCATCATGAACCGGTCGACCTGCGCTTCGGGGAGCGGATAGGTTCCCTCGCTCTCGATCGGATTCTGCGTCGCCATGACGAGGAAAGGCTCGGGAACGCGGTGCGTCTCGCCGGCGATCGTGACCTGGCATTCCTGCATCACCTCGAGAAGCGCGCTCTGCACTTTCGCCGGCGCGCGGTTGATCTCGTCGGCGAGCAGCAGATTGGTGAACACCGGCCCGAGCGACGTCGTGAACTCACCCGTGCGCTGGTTGTAGATGCGCGTGCCGACGAGGTCGGCGGGAACGAGGTCGGGCGTGAACTGAATGCGCCGGAACGCTCCGTGGATGACGCGCGCGAGCGTCTTCACGGTCAGCGTCTTGGCGAGCCCCGGCACACCTTCGACAAGCAGGTGTCCCTGCGCGAGGATCGCGACCAGCACGCGCTCGAGGAAGCGGTCCTGGCCGACGACGACCTTCTTGACCTCGTAGAGCACGCGTTCCATCTGCGACGCGACGTGGGAAGTACCGCTGGAGTCCATGGGATGCCTGTCGAAGTGGAAGGGGCGCGTGCGGCAACCGCGTCAGAACGGCGACATGCCGATCGCCGCCGTCGCATTCTCGATCGGGACCGCGAAGCCGATGCCGACGAACACCCGTTGCGACGTCGGGTTGAGGATGCCGGTGACGATGCCGACGACGGCACCATCCATCGTGACCAGCGGACCCCCGGAGTTGCCCGGGTTCGCCGCGGCATCGAACTGGATCAGATTAGTAAGCAAGCGCTTACCCTCGGGTGAGCGGAACTGACGCTTGAGCCCGGAGATCACGCCTGAGGTCGCCGACGGTCCGATGCCGAACGGAAAGCCGACCGCGACGACCTCGTCGCCGGGGGCGAGATCGCTGGTCGAGCGCAGGGTCGCGGCAGGCAGGTCATCGGGGATCGTCCTCGCCTTCAGGACGGCGAGGTCGTTCTGCGGCTGCGTGCCGATCACCGCGGCATCCGATTGGGTCCCGTCGGCGAACACCACGCCGACCCGCTTCGCTCCCGCCACGACGTGCAGATTGGTGAGAATGGTGCCGTCGTTGACGATGACGACGCCGGTGCCCACTCCCGTCTCGATGTCGCCCTCGTCCTTCGTCGTCTCGAAGTCCATCACGCGCACCACCGACTCGCGAACCGCCTCGTAGGCGCGCGCGGCCTGCGACGGCAGCACGTTGTGCCCGACCGTGTGCATCACCGCGTGGTCGATGTCGTCCTGGCTGAGTGGGGCCGGCGCCGGGTGCGATGCCGCGTAGCTCCAGGCGATCGCCGCAGCGACGATCGCTGCGGCAGCGATCGCGAGGAGCCCCTCGTGGCGCAGCGTGAATGCACCTGCGCGGCGCATGCCGCGTGCGACCGAGCGCCAGCGGCCCCGCGAGGCGTTCCCGCGCTCGCCCGGCGAGGGCTCCGTCGGTTCGATCGCCGACGGGCTCGCTGCCCGGATGGCGTCCGGAGTCGGTCGCGCACCAACTGCCGCGGTGCGCGCGACCTTGGCGCGCTCGGAGTCGCTGTAGAGTGGAGATCGGCGCCTCGCCCGCGATCCGGCACTTGGCCGGTCGATCAACCCTGCTGGCGGCGTACCCGGCGCCGACCCTCGAGATGGCCGAAGCAGGTCAGCACGGCGACCAGCGACAACGCAATCACCAGGGGGGAAACCAGAAAGCCGGCCAACGCATTCCAGCTCCCGCCCGGGTCGAAGAGATCAAGGCACGTATAGACCGCGAGCGCGGAGACTAGTGCCGCCGCGAGCGACGCACGCAGCGTATCGCGGAACACGAGTTCCGAGGTGATTCCGACGAGCGTCGGCAACAGCACCAGGACCGCGAATGGTTCCATCGGGCAACCGTACCCGCAGCGGCTTCTTCCGCTGCGCATCGCGCCCAGCGGACCCGGTCATCGTACTCCAGTCAGGCTTCGAGCTTCTTGTCGAGGGTGATCTTCGCGTTCAGCACTTTCGACACCGGGCATCCCGCCTTCGCCGCTTCGGCGGCGCGCTCGAACGCTTCGCGCGTCGCGCCGGGGATCTTCGCGCGCAGCGTGAGGTGCACCGACGTGATCGTGAAGCCGTCGGCGAGCTTGTCGATCGTGACCGCAGCCGACGTCTCGATGCGTTCCGGGACGAGCCCGGCTTCGCCGAGGACGAGCGAGAGCGCCATCGCGAAGCAGCCCGCGTGCGCTGCGCCGATCAGCTCCTCGGGGTTGGTGCCTTTGACGTTCTCGAAGCGCGTGCCGAACGAATACGGCGCGCTTGCGAGCACCCCGCTCTCGGTCGAGATGCTGCCCTTGCCGGTCTTGAGTCCACCCTGCCACACTGCCGATGCGCTGCGCTTCATCACGCTCTCCGATTCGATCTTCGATGCGTCGATGTTAGCACCGCAGTGCGCGCGTCCCTGCGCTTCGCGACCGGTGCTACGCCGTCGGCGCCGCTCGCTTCGAGCGCACGCCGGTGCTCAGTCGACGTGGCTGACCGGCGCGTCCTCATCGCCGGCGTCGTTCAGCAGCGCGTACTGGCCCGCCGCGTAAGGCAAGCTTGCCACGTGCGGAGCGAGCCAGAGTTCCCGGATCACCGGTGTCACCGCCCGATTGCTCAGCACCTTGTACGGAAAGGCGCCCGACTGACCCGGCATTGCCGCCGCGCGGGTCACGCCTCGGATCGCGATCGGCTCCCGGGAACGTCGTCGAGCAGTTGCCGCAGCATGTAGGGGAGGATGCCGCCATGGCGGAAGTACGCCGCCTCGGCGGGCGTATCGATGCGCACGTCGGCGTCGAACTCGACTGGCGCACCCTGCGCTCCGCTGGCTAGCACGTGCAGTCTGCGCGCCGGCGTTTGTGTTCCCTTCAATCCGGTGACCGTGAAGGTCTCTTCGCCCGAGAGCCCGAGCGACGCGGCGGTCTCGCCGGCGGCGAACTGCAGCGGCAGCACGCCCATGCCGATCAGGTTGGAGCGGTGGATGCGCTCGTAGGACTCGGCGATCACCGCGCGCACTCCGAGCAGCGCAGTGCCCTTGGCCGCCCAGTCGCGCGACGACCCCGAGCCGTACTCCCGGCCGGTGAGGATGACGAGCGGCACCCCGGCGCGTCGATAGTTGATCGACGCATCGTAGATCGTGGCGACCGGCCCGCCGGCCCGCGTGAAGTCGCGCGTGTAGCCGCCTTCGGTGCCCGGCGCGAGCTGGTTGCGCAAGCGGATATTGGCGAACGTGCCGCGGATCATCACTTCGTGGTTGCCGCGGCGCGAACCGTAGGAATTGAAGTCAGCGCGCGCGATGCCCTTTCCGGCGAGGTACTGGCCCGCCGGCGAATCGGCCTTGATCGCCCCGGCGGGGCTGATGTGATCGGTGGTCACCGAATCGCCGAGCTTCGCGAGGACGCGCGCACCCTCGATGTCGGCGAGCAGCGGCGGCGTGCGGTCCATCCCGTCGAAATAGGGCGGGTGCCTCACGTAGGTCGAATCGGCGCTCCAGTGGAACGCGTCTCCGGCGGGGATCTCCAGGCCCTTCCAGTGGGCGTCACCGGCGAACACGTCGGCGTAGCCGCGGGCGAACATTTCGGCGTGCAGGTTGGCGCCGACGACCTCCTCGATCTCTTGCGACGAAGGCCAGATGTCACGCAGGTAGACCGGCTTGCCGTCGCGATCGCTGCCCAGGGGGTCGCTCAGCACGTTGACGCGCAGCGTGCCCACCAGCGCGTAGACGATCACCAGCATCGGCGACATGAGGAAATTCATGCGCGTCTGTGGATGGATGCGGCCTTCGAAGTTGCGATTGCCCGAGAGCACCGAGCAGACGGTGAGATCGTGCTCCTCGACGGCCGCGGCGACCTCGGGGATCAATGGCCCCGAATTGCCGATGCACGTGGTGCAGCCGTAGCCGACCAGGTTGAAGCCGAGCTTGTCGAGATAGGGAGTGAGGCCGGCGCGATCGAAGTAGTCGGTCACGACGCGCGATCCGGGCGCAAGCGAAGTCTTGACCCAGGGCTTGCGCGTCAACCCCTTGTCGACGGCACGTTTGGCGAGGAGCCCGGCGCCGATCATCACCGACGGGTTGGAAGTGTTGGTGCACGACGTGATCGCCGCGATCACCACGTCTCCGTCGTCGATCGCGAAGCGGGTGCCATTCTCCTGCGCGATCTCCACCGGATCATGCGGTGAGCGATGCCCGCCGCCTTCGCCGTCCTCGAGCAGCGCGCCGACCGCGTGCGGGGCGCTGCGCAGCGGGATGCGGTCCTGCGGACGCTTGGGGCCGGCGATCGAGGGCTCGAGCGTGCCGAGATCGAGCTCGAGCGTCTGCGAGTACTCGGGCTCGTGCGCCGGGTCGTGCCAGAGGCCCTGCACCTTGGCGTAGGCCTCGACGAGGCGAACCTGATGCTCGGGCCGGCCGGTCAGGCGCAGGTAGGCGAGCGTCTCTTCGTCGATCGGGAAGATCGCGCAGGTCGCGCCGTATTCGGGGCTCATGTTGCCGAGCGTGGCGCGGTTGGCGAGCGGCACCTTCGCGACGCCGGGGCCGAAGAACTCGACGAACTTGCCGACGACCCCCGTGCGGCGAAGGAGCTCGGCGACCGTGAGGACGAGGTCGGTCGCGGTGGTCCCGGGCGGGAACTCGCCGGTCAGCTTGAGGCCCACCACCGGAGGGATCAGCATGCTGATCGGCTGTCCCAGCATGGCGGCTTCCGCCTCGATTCCCCCGACCCCCCAACCGAGTACGCCGAGGCCGTTGACCATCGGCGTGTGCGAGTCGGTGCCGACGAGCGTGTCCGGATACGCGATCGGCCCGTCGGGGCCGTCGCGGACGAACACCACGCGCGACAGATACTCGAGATTCACCTGATGGCAGATGCCCGTATCCGGCGGCACCACCTTGAAGTCGCGGAACGCCTGCTGCGCCCAGCGCAGGAGCTGATACCGCTCGACGTTGCGGTGGAATTCGAGCGACGCGTTGACGGAGAACGCGTCGGGCTGCCCGAACCGGTCGGCGATGACCGAATGATCGATGACGAGCTCGCTCGGCACGAGCGGGTTGATCCGCCGCGGATCGCCGCCGAGGCGAACGATCGCGTCGCGCATCGCGACGAAATCGACGACGCAGGGCACGCCGGTGAAATCCTGCATCAGCACGCGCGCTGGCGTGAACTCGATCTCCCGCCGGTCGACGGCCTGCGGCTGCCAGTCGGCGACCGCCTGGATCTGCCCGCGGGTGACGAGGCGCCCGTCCTCGTTACGCAGCAGGTTCTCGAGCAGCACCTTGAGACCGTAGGGCAGACGGTGCGCGGTCCCGATGCGGTCGAGCCGGTGGATCTGATAGGCGACCCCGTCGATCTCGAGGCGTGCCTTCGTGGCGAAGCCGTCGGTGCTCATGGACGTCCAGGTGACCCCGTAGCGAAGCGCGCGCTGCACCCAGCGCGGCGTGCGCTCACGGCTTCAGGGTCGAAACGTACGCTGCGATATTCGCGATGTCGGTGTCGGTAAGGCCTTTGGCCATCGGCTGCATGATAGCGTTCTGCCGGGTGCCGTCGCGGCGACCACCTGCCCACCTGATACCGCCACGGTTGCAGCGGTGCCGGCGTCGATGACTATACTGAGCATCACGCGCCGGATCAACCGCTTGCGCTGCGCGCATCGGCCGGCTGCGAGCGCCGCGCCTCAATCTCACCCGATCACAGGAGCGACATCATGATGAGCTCGAACTGGACGCGGATTGCAGCGGTCGCCTCGCTGGGCATGGCTGCCGCGGCGACCGCTTTGGCGGCGTCGCCCGACATGACGTTCTTCGTGACCAGCGCCGGCTCCGGCAAAGGCGCCGACTTCGGCGGCCTCGCGGGCGCCGACGCGCATTGCCAGGCACTCGCCGCGGCGGCCGGTGCCGGCGCGCACACCTGGCACGCGTATCTCAGTACCCAGGGGCCGGGCGCGGTCAGTGCGCGCGACCGCATCGGTTCCGGGCCGTGGCACAACGCGAAGGGCGTCGAGATCGCGAAGGATCTCGCCGAGCTCCACGGCAGCAACCACATCGACAAGGCGACGGCGCTGACCGAGAAGGGCGAGATGATCCACGGTTATGGCGACAAGCCGAATCGCCACGACATTCTCACCGGCAGTACGCCCGAAGGGACCGCGTTCACCGGAAGCGAGGACATGACCTGCGGCAACTGGACGAAGGATGGTGAGGGGAGCGCGATCGTCGGCCACGCCGACCGCAAGGGCACCAACCCCGACCCGGTCAGGAACGCGTCGTGGAACTCGTCGCACAAGACCGCCGGCTGCAGCGATGCGCTCCTCGCGAAGACCGGCAGCGCCGGCTACCTCTACTGTTTCGCCGTCCGCTGACCGCACGCACGTCGCGCGGCGGTCAAAAATCGAGAACGAACGGGGTCGCCAGGAGTACGAGGCCGACGAGCGCCAGCCAGACCGTGCCGTGGACGAAGTACGGGTAGACGCAGAGCAGCATGCCGGCGATGAGTGGCGCGAAGCGCTGCTGGCGCTTGCCGTAGATGAAATAGGCCATCCCGAAGGCGCCCGTGACGAGTCCCCAGCCGAGGTTGTTCATCGATGTCCGATCCGTCTCGCCGCTTCAGCGCGTCGATGGTACCGCGATCGCCCGCGGCAACCCCGCGGCAACCCCCGCGACCCGGCTGAGCGATCGCTCCGGCCGGGACACTTCCGCCCAACGGTTTGGGCTAGAATGGCCGCCCGTCTATCGCATGCGCCCGCACTCCGCTTCCGAGGATGTCGGGGCACGCGCCCGAGACGCGTCGCGACGCGCCGATGCACGGGGGTGCACGCCGCGACCCCTCGACAATCCCCTGCGCAAGGGAGATCCGAATGGTAAATCGACGCACCGCTATCGCGTCGCTCGTGTTGTCCACCGCGGTCGCCGCAGTGTGCGCGCCGGCGTTCGCGCAGGACGAGACGACGCTGACCCCGCACGAGATGAAATGGATGGCAGCGCCTCCGGTGCTGCCGAAAGGGGCGAAGCTCGCAGTGCTGATGGGCGATCCGTTCAAGCCCGGCCCCTACGTCCTTCGCCTCGAGGTGCCGCCCGGCTACAAGATCCCGCCGCATTGGCACACGCAACCCGAAGAGCTCACCGTGATATCGGGGACGTTCTACCTCGGCCTCGGCGACGAGATGAAGACGAAAGGCGCGCACGCCCTCCCCGTCGGCAGCTTCCACTACCTGCCCGCGCAGCAGCACCACTACGCATTCACGCGGGGCAAAGCGGTGTTGCAGATCAACGCGATGGGGCCCTTCGACATCAACTATCTCAACGCTGCCGACGATCCGCAGAAGAAGATGTAGGCGATGCCGCGTCGCCCGCGTCGCGCAAGGCGTCGCGGGCGCGGGGCAGCGTGCGCGCGGCAGCGTGCGCGCGGCCGACCACCCGCGCCTTCTGGCTTACTCGGCGAGCACCTCGCCCGAGCCCCCGAACTCCTTCGGCATGTCCTTCATCTTCGGCAGGCCGTCCCTGATCGGCAGCACCGATTCCTGGTAGTGGACGTGGACCGCGGGCTTGAAGGCAAGGCTCGGCAGCATCGCGGCGAACACGTCGACGAGGTTCGCTCCGGGGTGGCGCGCGTACACATGGCCGCCGCACTGCTTGCACCAGCTTCGCTCAGTCTTCGCCGTGTGCGCGTAGGTGCCGACGTGCTCGGCGCCGCGGGTAAGCTTGAACTGGCCGGACGGCCACAGCGTGAACGCATTGACCGGACCCGCCGACCAGTGGCGGCAGGATTCGCAGTGGCAATATCCCATGGCGATCGGCGCTCCCGTCACCGTGAACTCGACCGCGCCGCAGAAGCAGCGGCCCGGATGGCTCGTTTCCGCACTCATGATCGTCTCCGTCATAGGGGCGTGTGTACGCCGGGTGGCTATCGTACGCCCGCCCGCGGCGTCCCGCTGCCCGGTCGCGCCGCGCCCGTCGAGGCGGCTCGCACGCGCTCCTCCCACCACGGCTCGAGCGCATCGGCGATCGAGCCCGGCATGCGGGTGCCCGACTGGCGCACGGCCCAGCGATAGCGGCCGAATGGAGGCCGCGCGAGCTCGTCCAGGGTGATGAGCGGGACGTCGGTGAGGAACTCGAGGCGCAGCCGCAGGTAGCGGGTGATCGCGCCGCGCTTCGCGCGGTGACCGATCCAGTGCGCGTCGGCGCGCGGCTCGGTCAACGTGTAGCCGGACGCGATCAGCCCTTTCGGCGGCACGCCGACACGAACGAAGAAGGCGCGCGATCCCGGCTCGATCGCACGAATCCGGCCGCAGGCCCACTCAATGTCCACGTGGCCACGCCGAGCGATCCGTGCCCGCTCGCGGGCGAGCTCGGGCCAGTTCCAGAGCTTGGGATTCCAGGCGAAGACGTGTGTGGCCATCGCTAGGGGTCAGGTCTTGCCTATTGCTCCGCGGGGCATTAGGCAAGACCTGACCCCTCCATCATGCTAGATTCGGCGCGCTCCCGCGCCCCGTCCGATGCACCGCCACCGCTACGCACTGACCGTCGTTGCGCTCGCGCTCGCCGCCTGCTCGAGCACGCCGTCGCGGCACGGCGGCACCGGCAGCGGCGCCGCGACGGGCGCTCGCTCGTCCGGACAATACTATCTCGACGACGGTCCGCCGCTGAATCCGCCGGCGAACCTCGCGTCGATTCCCGACGCGGTGCCGCGGCTCGAGCCGCTGAAGCAGGCCGCCAACAAGCCGTATTACGTGCTCGGCCGCGAGTACGTTCCTGCGACGCGCCTCGAGCCGTACCACGAGCGCGGCATCGCGTCGTGGTACGGGCGCAAGTACAACGGCCAGCGCACCTCGACCGGCGAGGTCTACGACATGTTCGCGATGACCGCGGCGCATCCGACGCTGCCGTTGCCGTCGTACGCGCGGGTCACCGATGTCGCCACCGGGCGCAGCGTCGTCGTGCGGGTCAACGATCGCGGGCCGTTCCTTCGCGGGCGCATCATCGACCTCTCCTACGCGGCGGCGTACAAGCTCGGCATCGCGCAGAGGGGGAGCGGCGTCGTCGACGTCGACGCGATCCTGCCCGGCGACACCGCGCACCCGCTCGAAGCGACGGCGCCGAAACCGCTCGCGCCGGTGTTCGCGCAGGCGCCCGTCTCCGAATCCGCACCGGTGAGCACGCCGGCGGGGCCGCCGGCCACCGCGCCCGTCACCGCGACCGCCGGCGGGTACGCGGTGCAGCTCGGCGCGTTTGCAAACTTTTCCAACGCCGAGAACTTTCTCCGCCGCGTGCAGAACCAACTCGCGCAGGTGGAGGTCGAACCGCGCATCCGGCAGGGCGGAGGGCTGTATCGCGTCTATGTCGGGCCGTATCCGGGCCGTGACGAAGCCCGTCGCGTCGGGGAGCGCATCACGCAGGCGTTCGGTTATCCGGTCATGGTCGCGCCGAATTGAGCATGGCCGGCGCGCCGCTATAATGCGCAGGCGTCGCGATCGATCCGGCGCGATTGCTCGCTCACGATGATCCTTTCGCTTCGTCGCTGGCTCACCTTCGGTTTGCTGGCGGCGACCCCGTTTGTTCCCGCGTACGCCCAGTTGTCGATCGAGATCGTCGGCGGCGCCGCGTCCGCGATTCCGATCGCGATCGTCCCGTTCGACGCCGAGGCGACCTGGCCGCTCGGCATCACCGGAATCGTCGGTGCCGACCTGTCGCGCTCGGGGCTGTTCAGGCTCGTCAATTCCGATGGCGTCGTGCCGCGGCCGGCGCGGGCGCTGGACGTGCAGCCCGCGGTGTGGCGCGCCCGAAATGCCGATGCGGTGGTGGTCGGCTCGATGCGTCCGCTCCCCGACGGTCGCGTCGGCGTGCGCTTCGATCTCGTCGACGTGGTGAAGCAGGTCACGCTGGCATCGATGTCGTACACGGTGGCGCCGGCGCAATTTCGCGCCACCGCGCACAAGATCGCCGACGTCATCTACGAGAAGATGACCGGCGCGCCCGGCGTGTTCTCGACGCGCATCGCCTACATCGCCAAGCAGGGGCCGCGCTACCAGCTGATGGTCGCCGACGCCGACGGCTTCAACCCGCAGTCGATCGTGTCGTCGAACCAGCCGCTGCTGTCGCCACGCTGGTCACCCGACGGAACGCGGATCGCCTACGTGTCATTCGAGAGCAGGAAGCCGGTCGTCTATGTGCAGTCGCTGGTGACCGGCGCCCGGCGCGCGATCGCCAATTTCCGCGGCAGCAACAGCTCGCCCGCGTGGTCGCCCGACGGAACGAAGCTCGTCGTGACGCTGAGCAAGGACGGCGGCTCGCAGATGTTCCTGATGAACCCCGACGGGTCCGGCGTCACGCGCGTGCTCACTTCGGCGTCGATCGACACCGAGGCGGTGTTCACGCCCGACGGCAAGTCGCTGGTGTTCACCTCGGATCGCGGCGGGACGCCGCAGATCTACCGCGTCAACCTGGCGACGCGCCAGATCGAGCGCCTCACCTTCGAAGGCGACTACAACGTTTCGCCGCGGCCGTTCCCCGACGGGAAGGGCATGGCGTTCGTTCACCGCGAGAACGGGCGCTTCGAGATCGCGACGCTCGATTTCGCGACGCACCAGATGCAGGTGCTGACGTCGGGTCCGTCCGACGAGAGCCCGAGCATCGCTCCCAACGGCAGGATGATCATCTACGCGAACGAGGCGGGGGGAGGCGGCACGTTGGCCGCCGTCTCCACCGACGGGCGCGTCAAACAGCGGCTGGTCGCGCCGGCGACCGACGTACGCGAACCAGCCTGGGGACCGCTGCCGCGGTCATGACAACAGCCGAAGCATCACCTGCGCGAACGCGGTCGCGGCGCGCACACCCACCCACCCTGGAGGCGCCATGCGCAATATCCTGTTCGCTGCACTGATCGCAGTCGCACTGGTCGGTTGCTCGACCACCCCCACCAAGACCGCTCCGGTCGTCGACAACAGCGGTGCGGCCGGCGCGAGCGGCGCGCAGACCTCGGGCGCGGGCACCGGCGGGGTGAACGGCAACGCTGCCGGGAACGAGGCGGAGAATCCGCTGCACGACCCGAACAGCATCCTGTCGAAGCGCAGCGTCTACTTCGACTTCGACAGCTTCGTCGTCAAGGACGAGTTCAAGCCGCTGGTCGAGGCGCACGCACGCTACCTGCAGTCGCACCCGGACGCGCGGATGACGATCCAGGGCAACACCGACGAGCGCGGCTCGCGCGAGTACAACATCGCGCTCGGGCAGAAGCGTGCCGACGCGGTCAAGCGGATGATGGTGCTGCTCGGTGCGGGCGACAGCCAGATCGAAACGGTCTCGTTCGGCAAGGAGAAGCCGAAGAATCCGGGTCATGACGAGGCGGCCTGGGCCGAGAACCGCCGCGACGACATCGTCTACGCCGGCGAGTGAGCGCGCACCGCCCATCCGCACGGGCGAACGCCCGCGCAATCGTTGTCGGTTTCGCACTGCTCGCGCTCGTCGCGGGCAGTGCGAATGCCGCGCTGTTTCCCGACGACGAGGCGCGCCAGCGCATCGACGAGACCAACCAGCAACTCACCGACCTGCAGCAGCGGATCGACAGCCGCCTCTCGGCGATCGAGCAGCAACTGAAGGGAGGCGGGCTCGCCGACCTCGCGAACCAGATGCAGCTCCTGCAGGCGGACATCGCCAAGCTCCGCGGCCAGATCGAAGTCATCACCTACGAGCTCGACCAGTCGCAGAAGCGCCAGCGCGATCTCTACATCGACCTCGATACGCGGTTGCGCAAGCTCGAATCGGCCGCGGCGGGAAGTGCTGCCGCAGCGGCAGGCGAGAGCCTCGCCGGGGCGCCGGGGTCGGCCGCCGCCGTGCCGGGTGCGTCGGCTGGCGTGCCGTCAGCCGCGCCCGTTGCCGGGGCCGCCGCACCAGGCAGCGCCACCGGCGTTGCGCCGCCGGGGGCGACTCGGCCGCATCCTCCCGGGCCGGCAGCGTCTGCGCCGGTGGTCGCCAACGCTGCCCCGTCGCGCAGCACGGCGGACGCCGCGGCCGAGCAGCGCGCGTACGACGGCGCGCTCGACAAGTACACGCGCGGTGAGTACCAGGCGGCGATCGCCGCCTTCGGCAGCTTCGTCAAGACCTGGCCGAAGAGCTCGCTCGCCCCTTCGGCGCAGTACTGGCTCGGCAACGCGCAGTACGCGCGGCGCGATTACCGCGCATCGATCGTGACGCAGCGGCGCCTGCTCCTCGAGTGGCCGCAGAGCAGCAAGGCTCCCGAGGCGCTGCTCAACATCGCGCTCGCGCAGAGCGACATGGGCGACAACACCGCCGCGAGGAAGTCGCTCGAAGAGCTGATCCGCAAGTATCCGAAATCCGATGCCGCGGGGAAAGCGCGCGAGCGTCTCGGCGTCCGCTGACGCGAAACGCCGGCCGTCGCCGGCGCTGCGCGGTCCGTCGTTCGCGCGCCGCCTGATCGACTGGCAGCGCCATCACGGGCGCCACGATCTTCCGTGGCAGCGCACGCGCGATCCGTATCGCATCTGGCTCGCCGAGGTGATGCTGCAGCAGACGCAGGTCGCGACCGTCCTGCGCTACTACGGCCGCTTCCTCGAAAGCTTCCCCGACGTCGCGGCGCTCGCCCGGGCGCCGCTCGACGCCGTGCTCGCGCGCTGGAGCGGACTCGGCTACTACCGGCGCGCGCACCACCTGCATGCGGCCGCGCGCACGGTGATGGCAGAGTACGCCGGGCGCTTCCCGAGCGACGCCGTCACGCTCTCCGCGCTCCCCGGAATCGGCCGCTCGACGGCGGCAGCGATCGCTGCGTTCGCGAGCGGGGAGCGCGGCGCGATCCTCGATGGCAACGTCAAGCGCGTCCTCGCGCGCCACCGCGGCGTCGACGGCTGGCCCGGCGAGCGCGACGTCGAGGCGCGGCTGTGGACGCTTGCCGAGACGCTGCTTCCGCGCGCGCGCAGCGGCCGCGCGAAACCGGGTCGCCGGAGCAGCGGCGGCGTGGAAGGCGAAGCGCCGATCGTCGCCTACACGCAAGGGCTGATGGATCTCGGAGCGACGCTTTGCACTCGTTCGCACCCGCGCTGCGGCGAGTGTCCGGTCGCCGCCGACTGCGTTGCGCGAAGCGAAGGGCGCGTCGACAGCCTGCCGCAGCGGCGTCCCGGTCGTGCGCTTTCTTCGCGCGCACGCCTCGTGCTGCTGGTCGAGCGCGACGGGAGGCTGGCGCTCGAGAAGCGTCCGGCCACCGGGATCTGGGCGGGACTCTGGAGTCTGCCCGAACTGGCGGTCGACGCCGACGTCGCCGCGATGATCGTCGCTCGCTTCGGCGTTGCGCCCGTGATGCTCGCCGGCGTCGCGCCGTTCGAGCACCGCTTCACGCACTTCACGCTGACGCTGCATCCGCTTCGCGTCGGGTTGCCGCCGACAATCGCGCGCGAGGGCGTCGTCGGCGCTACGGACGATCTGACCTGTGCCGCGGGTGTTGCCGACGGCGCGGCCTGTGTGGGCTGGTTCACGCGCGACGAGGCGCTCGCGGCGGCGCTGCCGGCGCCGATCCGGTCGCTCTACCTGCGCCTCTTCGCGTAGTTGCCTCACGGCGTGTACGAATACGCCTCACGGCGGTAGCATTGCCAGCATGATCGATCCTGCCCACCTTCCCGCAATCGTCACCGGCCTCGCGTTCGCGCTCGCCTTCGTGTTCGGCGCCGTCGCGCAGCGCGTCAATTTCTGCACGATGGGTGCCGTCTCCGATATCGTCAACATGGGTGATTGGGGGCGCATGCGGATGTGGGTGCTGGCAATCGCCGTGGCGATCGCCGGGACGGCGATCATGCAGACGACGGGCATGATCGACATCTCGAAGACCATCTACACCGGCGAGCGCGTTCCGTGGCTGTCGCACATCGTCGGTGGTTTCCTGTTCGGGTTCGGCATGACGCTGGGATCCGGCTGCGGCAGCAAGACGCTGATCCGCACCGGCGCCGGCAATCTGAAATCGCTGGTGGTGTTCGTCTTCCTCGCGATCTCGGCGTACATGACGCTGAAAGGCGCCTTCGCACCGTGGCGCGTGAACGGGCTCGACACGTTCCGCGTCGACGTTCACGCAGCGACATCGGATCTACCTACCCTCGCCATGGCGATGGGCCTGCCGCGCGCCGCGCACCTGTGGCTGCCACTCGTCGTCGCCGCGGGTCTCGCGTTGTGGATCTTCCGCGATCCGTCGTTCCGGAACAGCCGGGGCTACATCATCGGAGGCATCGTCATCGGCGCGGTGATTCTCGGCGGGTGGTACGTGTCGGGGCACCTCGGCTATCTCGCCGAGGATCCGCAGACGCTCGAAGCGAAGTTCGTCGCCACGGATTCGGGGCGCATGGAGTCGTTCAGCTTCGTCGCGCCGTCGGCGTATCTCCTCGAGCTGCTGCTGCTGTGGACCGACCAGTCGCGTCTCATCACCTTCGGTATCGCCGGCGTGCTCGGCATGCTCGTCGGCTCGGGCGCGATGGCGCTCACGATGCGCACGTTCCGCTGGGAGAGCTTCGCCTCGCCCGAGGATGTCGCCAACCACATGGTGGGCGGTGTGCTGATGGGATTCGGCGGCGTGACGGCGCTCGGCTGCACGATCGGCCAGGGGATCACCGGGGTGTCGACGCTCGCCGTCGGCTCGATCCTGGCGCTGGCGTCGATCATTACCGGCGCCGTGGCGGCGCTGAAGTACCAGGTGTGGCGCGTCGAACGGACAAGCGCCGACACGCGAGCCTACGCCTGACGCCGCCACGTGACATCATGATCATCTTTGAACTCGCCTGCGCGCACGGACATCGCTTCGAGGGCTGGTTCGCTTCGGGCGAGGACTTCGCGCTGCAGCAGGAGCGCGGGCTCATGACCTGCCCGATCTGCGACGACGCGCGCGTCGAGCGCGTCCCTTCGGCGCGGGTCGCGGTCGCGCGCGAGGCGGGGCGCGAGCCGCGCGGTGCCGGTCGCGATAACGCCCCCGCCGCCCAGCCGACCGAGGAGCGACCGACCGACGACGCCACCGCGACGGCGATGGGCCTGCCGGTCGAGGCGCTCGCGAAACTGCGCGAGCTCGTGCGCAACACCGAGAACGTCGGCCGCCGCTTCCCCGAGGAAGCGCGCCGGATCCACTACAAGGAAACGGCGCCGCGCGCGATTCGCGGGCAGGCGTCGCACGACGAGGTGAAGGCGCTCAACGACGAGGGGATCGAGTTCACTTCGCTGCCGGATTTCCTGACGCGGGACTCGCACTGACTATAATTCCGCGCTCTGCCGGGCCGTTAGCTCAGGTGGTAGAGCAGCGGACTTTTAATCCGTTGGTCGCTGGTTCGAGTCCAGCACGGCCTACCAAAGACACTCCCCCAGCTTAATCAACGACTTCGTCATGCGGAGTCGGCGTCGGTTGCAGCGTCACATGCCTCGCGCGACGTGCGGGAGGCAGATGGGGAGGCAGTTTTCGCTGCGGACGGGTGCGGTTTATCGCGCTCG
>JAICXH010000074.1 GCA_025981645.1 Burkholderiales bacterium | reverse complement strand
TAGCAAATCCCCCGATGCGAGGCGGACATTGGCGGGGAAGCTGAAGAAGTTGTAGTAGAAGAGCCCGAGGTCGGGACGATAGCCGCTGCGCGTGTAGTCACGGCTCGCAGCCGCTAGGGACTGGTCTTTCTGGTAGTTGAACGTGGCGAAGACGTTGAATCGATCTTTGCCGAGATTGCCATAGCCCGCCGTAGCGGTCGCCTGGTATTGGTTGCCGCCTCCATGCCCCGTCGCGGTGCCGTACACCGACGCTTCCGTACCTGAGAAGTCCCGGCGGAGGATGAAATTCACCACGCCCGCGATCGCCTCGGCGCCGTAAATCGCCGAGGCGCCATCCTTCAGGACCTCGACCCGGTCGATCGCGGAGATCGGTATCGAGTTGACGTCGACTGCGCCGCCGTCGAATGCGTAGTTCGCGACCCGACGTCCGTTGATCAGTACGAGCGTGGATCCGTCGCCGATGCCCCGCAGGTTGACCGTCGACTGGCCCGGTCGCGCCAACGGGAGCAACTGGGTCCCGATGGACAGTTGATCGTTGAACGAAAGCAGATTCGCCGACAGCTTGCTCATCAACTCCGCGACTGTCGTCGATCCGTCCCGCTCGATGTCCTCGCGGGTGATCGTTTGAATGGGGAGCGGCGTTTCCACGTCGGATCGCCGGATGTTCGACCCCGTCACCTCGATGCGCAGCGTGTCAGCCGGCGGTTCGCTGTCCTGCGCGATTGCGGTCGCCCAGGAACAACCCAAAACGACCGAGCTTGCTCCGATCAGCGTGGCCGAGCTCGCGCGCCGAGAACGTTTCGTCTGCACGCTCCCCCTCCCGAGGTTCGAACCGCCCCCTACATTTGCCGGAACAGGTGATAGTAGGGTTCGCTTACCGCCAGCGTCTCGGCGCGCCGCTTGAGCTTGACTCGCAGGCGGTCGCCCCCATCGCGGACCACGCCCGCGATCGCATTCACGTTGACGAGCGTGCCGCGGTGGATCTGCCAGAACATCTGCGGATCGAGCTCCTCCAGCAGTTGCTTGATCGTCCTGCGGATCAGCGACTCCTGCGTCGCGGTGACGACCATCGTGTACTTGGCATCCGCCTGGAAGTAGACGATCTCCTCGACGGTGATCAGCCGCAAGTCGTTTCCCTGTGAGGCGGTAACCCAGCGAAGGTATTCCTTTCGGGTCCCGGCGATCTCGGCAAGCCTGTCCAGCAGACCCTCGAGATTGGCGGGAGCGCTCGAGATCTTGTCCTTGAGTCGTGTGATCGTCGTCGCGAGACGCGCCGCCGAGAAGGGCTTCATCACATAGTCGACCGCGCCTTGCTCGAAGGCCGCGACCGCGTATTGGTCGTAGGCCGTCACGAACGCGACATGGCATCTGCCGCTCGCCTGCTTGGCGACGTCGAGTCCGGAGAGGCCCGGCATCTGGATATCGAGAAACAGGATGTCCGGCACGTGCTCGGCCAGCGCTTGCAGCGCCTGGATGCCGTCTTCGGCTTCCGCGCTGATGACCAGTTCGGGCCACAGCCGCAAAAGCGTGTCCCTCAACTCGGCGCGAAGCAGGGGCTCGTCCTCGGCGATCACCGCCTTCAGCCCTCGCATCGGCTGCTCCCCAACGATCGGTTCACTGGTGTCGAGACTGCGATCCGGACCGTCGTCGCTGGTCAGCATAACCGTGCCCGCTGAAATTATCGACCGTACCCCGCCCATACTGCCGGGGTCGGTGCGGGCTTGTATCGTCGATGCGACGGTTTGCCAATGGCGGGGGGCGAACCGGGTTCCGATCGTCATGGTTTCCCCCGGCACCCCAAGGCACGCGAACGGAAACCGCCAGGCGATCGACAGTCGGGGTTCGTCGCCCCCGCACCGGCATTGGCGCCGGGATCCATCGAATTCGTCGCAAACCGATTCCCGGCGTTACCGGGGCGTGGTCTATTCCCATCGCGCACTTTCGGCGCGGGCGACGGAGAGAAAGATGGACACGATTTCGAATCGGACCAACACCGTGAAACGGCTCATGGGGTCTCTCGTCGGGATCCTGGGATTGGCACTGGTTGTTTCGAGCCATGTCGCATCGGCGGCAACCGAATGCAACGGTGCCGTATCGGGCGCGGTGGTCGGCGGCGTGGTCGTGAACGCGGGCGACTTCTGCATGCTGGATGGTGCCAACGTATCGGGAGGCGTGCGGGTGAACAGTGGCGGAATACTGATCGCCTGCGGCTCCGTCATCAACGGCGGAATCGTCTCGGACGGGGCCGCGGGAATCCTGATCGGTCCGGAGGAGATCGCTTGTGACGGTGACACCATCAACGGCGGAGTTCAGATCAGCAATACGGGACCGGGCGTTTTTCCAGAGCCCGCACCGTCGATCGCCGTCGAGAACAGCGCGATCAGCGGTTCGGTGCACCTCACCGGCAATCAGGGCATGATGGCGGTTGCCTTCAACACGATCTTCGGCGGGTTGTTCTGCAGCAACAACATCGCGAATCCGGCGGACGAAGGCGCACCGAGTGTGATCACCGGCCCCACGCGCTGCACATTCGAAGAAGAGTCCGAGTGAGTTGCCGACGCCGCCGCGGCGAGTACCGGCGGCGTCGACATCGAGCTCCAGTGCGAAACGGATCGGTGCTTCGCGTGAATGGCAGCGGGACGCCGGTCATGTAGAGCGTGTGAAGGAGACTTCCATGGCTGCAGGCTCGGCTCGGGGCTGGATCGGCCCTCTGGCGATCACGCTTGCTTGTTGCGTAGCGACGACCGTTGCTTCCCCGGCGCTCGCACAGCAGGATCTCGACGCGCAAGTACGAGCGGCGCTTCGAAACGCCGGTTTCACCGGGACCATTCAGGCGCAGTTCCTGCCTGCACTGGGTCGGCCGCTGAACGCGAAGCTTGCCAACCTCGGGCGGCTGCTCTGGTTCGACAAGCTGGGGGGGCTCCACGACGACAACACCTGCGGCGGTTGCCATTCGCCGAGCCGTGCCTTCGGTGACACGCAGTCGATCGCGATCGGCATCCAGAACAACAATGTCGTCGGACCCCATCGCCAGGGTCCTCGCAACCAGCGGCGCACGCCGTTTGCGTCGAACACGCCTTTCTATCCGAACCTGATGTGGAACGGCCGGTTTGCCTCGATCTCCGGGGACCCATTCGATAACTCGCTCGGGTTCAGGTTTCCCTACCCAGAGGGAACGACGCGCTTTCCACCCAACGATCCGATCGTGACTCATCTGTCGATCGCGCAGGCGCACATGCCGCCGACCGAGCTCACCGAGGTCGCCGGATTCACGTGCACCGCGGGCACGATCGGTCCCGAGTTCGATCAGTTCGACGACGGCAGGGGCGCGTGCCTGCCACCGGCCGACGCTACCGGGACGCGCAACGATCCGATTCGCGAAGTCGTCGTGCAGCGTCTGAACGGGAACGCGGCATATCGGCAACTCTTCGGTGGAATCTATCCGTCGGTCGCGGCGGGGGGGCCGATCGATATCTCGATGTTTGCCCGCGCGATCGCCGAGTTCGAGTTCACGCTGATCTTTGCCGACGCACCGGTCGACCGATTCGCACGCGGCGACACCCGCGCGATGTCCGAGCAGGAGAAGCGCGGTGCCCTCGTCTTCTTCGGGAAGGGCGGGTGCGTCCAGTGTCACGCGGTCGCCGGTCAATCGAACGAAATGTTCAGCGATTTCAAAATGCACGTGATCGGCGTGCCGCAGATCGCTCCCCGCTTCGGTGTCGGCGAGGGCAACGTGGTCTTCGACGGGCCGGGTCAGGACGAGGACTTCGGACTCGAGCAGATTACCGGCAATCCGGCAGATCGCTACAAGTTCCGCAGTTCGCCGCTTCGCAACGTCGCGTTGCAGCCGGCGTTCTTCCACAACGGGTCAATGACACGCCTCGAGGACGCGATTCGTCTTCACCTCGACCCGTACACTGTAGCGCGCAGCTATGAACCGAAGCGCGCCGGTGTCGACAAGGATTTGCAGCTTCGCCTTGGACCGATCGAACCGGTGCTTGCGCGGCTCGATCCGCTCCTCCAGGAACCCACTCACCTCACGGGCGGAGAATTTCAGGCGTTGGTTGCGTTCGTGCGCGATGCGCTGCTCGACCCGCGCGCGACGAAGCAGAATCTGTGTCCGCTGATTCCCGACAGCGTGCCCAGCGGCTATTCGACGATGATCTTCGAAGAGTGCCGGTAGCCACGATTCCCAACGTGCCTTTGACGCCTCTGCTGGCGATCGGAACCCGATGTCTGGCGATCAGAACTCGATCGGCGATCCGCGCCACGCTTCGTCTCGCGGCCGGGCACGAGCGAGCGCATATCGGGCCTCGCACCACCCTTCGCACGCATTGCGTCCCGGGCGGCGGCGCCAAAGGTTGAGCAGGCCCTTGCATTTCGCGTAGAAGTGGAAGAATTGAAGCACTCGCCGGCGCACCGCCGGACCCGGTGGGCGTTCGGCGCAGATGAGCTTGTCGTCCGACATGCCGCGATCCGTCAAGGTGACCGCTCCCCACGCCTTCACCCGTCTTCGCACACCCGCCGGTAGTCGCGGTCCAAGCACGACCGCATCGAGCAAGTCACCCTCGAGACCCAGGTAGTTCGGGACGGAGCCGTAGTTGAACGGGCAGGGCAGCGGCGAGACGAAGTCGATCTGGCCGGTCGAACCGCGCTTCAGAAAGCTGCCGCGCGGAATCTCGATCACGACCTCGACCTCGACCTCCGGAGGCTCCTGGATCTCGTCGCCGGTGGGATGCATCGGACCGACGCCTCCGGGCCGCGCGTCATGAGGGCTACAGCGTTGGCTACGCCGCCAGCCACGCCCTCGTCGCGACGACCAATGCCTCGACGCCCGTTCGCAGCGTGGGATGGATGATCGGCGCGTACGTTCGGTGCCGAAAGGAAGCCAGCGGCGAAGCCTGCCGCTCCCGTCAATGGCCGGTCGAATCACCCTGGCGGGTGGCCTCGAACAGGAACCACGCTCGCCGCTCGGTCTCGTCGATCCACACCTCGATCAGGCTCGAGGTCGCAACGTCGCGGTGCTCTTCGCAGACGTTGTGGGCCTCGCGCATGCGCGCAGCCAGCGTCTGGTTGTCCTCGCGCAACTCCGCCAGCATGTCGAGCGGCTCGACCCATTCCGCGTCGTTGTCGAGCACGCGCTGCAGGCGAGAGATATGGCCGATCGAGCGCACCGTCGTGCCACCGACTTTCCTGACGCGCTCGGCCACCGGATCGGTCATCGCGTAGAGCTGGTCGGCCTGCTCGTCAAGCAGCAGGTGATAGTCGCGAAAGTGCGGCCCACTCATGTGCCAGTGGAAGTTCTTCGTCTTGAGGTAGAGCGCGAACACGTCGGCCAGGATGCCGTTCAGCGTCGCGGTGATGTCCGCGGTCGCCTTCCTCGTGAGATCCGTTCGCGTCAGCAGGGCGGACTTGCGTTCGCGTGCGAGATCGCGCGGATTGCTTGCGGTCGCGCTCTTGTCGTTCCTGTTCTTCATGGCCATGATCCTCCGGGTTGGGAAGTAGCGATGGATGGCTGTCCGGCTGCGCGCGCAGCGCCGCACTCGTGCGACCGAATGCGCCTGGCACCGCATCGGGCGATGCACGTAACGATACTCCCGTGCCGTCGGCGCCGACACCGGCGGGATGGGAAACGCGTAGTATTCGATCCGCGGGACGTATCGACACCCGCCAACGTCTCGATCGGAGGGCACATGATCGACGCCTCGATGGCCCCTTGGGCGGCCCTGATCCTGCGCATTGCTCTGG
Organism: Burkholderiales bacterium; assembly: GCA_025981645.1. GTDB lineage: Bacteria > Pseudomonadota > Gammaproteobacteria > Burkholderiales > Casimicrobiaceae > VBCG01. Next base: position 7,297 of record JAICXH010000074.1, on the reverse strand, counting down.
GCATCCTCTTCATCGCTCACGGACTCCTCAAGCTGCTGGTGTTCAAGCCCGCCGGCGCGTACGGATACTTCAAGTCGCTGGGACTGCCAGGATCCTTCGCCTATCTCGCGATGGCCGCCGAGCTGATCGGTGGGGCCGCGCTGATCATCGGTATCGTGCCGCGATACGTCGCACTCGTGTTGATTCCACTGATCCTCGGCACGATCGTCACCGTGCACGGCAAGAACGGCTGGATGTTCTCGAACAAGGACGGCGGATGGGAGTATCCGGCGTTCTGGGCCCTGGCGCTGTTCGTGCAGTTCCTGCTCGGCGACGGCGCATGGACGCTGCTGGCCTCGCCGAACTGGTTCTGAGCGATTGGGCTCGGCCGGACCCCGCAATCTGCATTGCGTGGTAGGCGGGCTTCAATCGGTTCAAGGGCCGACCGACGTGATCAGCTGCGCCTTGTCGCACTGCCACTGCGCGATCGCGTGCGCCCAGACAGGCTCGGTGGCACCCGCCTGAAGAACGAACAAACTGGTGTCGAGATTCGCGACGGCGGAACCGCTGACGCATCGAGACGGCTTGGCGATCGCGGCCCCGCTGACATCGATCGAAAATTGCATCAGGCCACTCTGCGCGCCGGGTCCTTTGATCGGTGAGATCTGCACACGCATGCTCGGCTTGGCACCCGGCGGCGTTGCGTAGAGTCCGTTTCCAGGCTTGCTGCCGGGAAGCGCCTGCAGCGTGACGGGCAGGAACGCAGTGGCGGCGTCGGCCTGCACCAGTTCGCCCGCCCCTCGAAGCTCGTGCAGAAGCCCGCCGACGGTGACCGTCGTCTGGCCGAGGGCGAGTGTCGGCGGCGTGCTGAACTGACCCTCGATGTGGAGCACCGCGCTCGTCGCGCCGGTTCCCACCTGCGTCGCGCGGCCGTCCACATGCGCGATGTTGTCGGGATACGGACCGGGAGGCGGAGGCTCGCTTGCGATCGTGGAACACGCGCTGAACGTCGGCGGGGTTGTCGGCGGATGCGGCGGTGGAAAGGGAATCAGACTGTTTGGCTTCGCCTGATAATCGAGCAGGCCGTCGAAGAGTCCCTGCGTGGCGTCGGTTGCGGCGCTGGCGACGACCTGATCCGCCAGGGTCGGAATGTCCGGCTCGTTGCTGAAGTCGCCGCTGCATGCGATGCCCGAAGGCGTCGCGGGGAAGAACTGCAGTTGCGGGCTGGCGGTCGGGTTGGTGGCGTTGCCGAGATCTTCGCCGTTCAGGTGGACGTACGACAGCAGCGCGGCGGGCTGACCCGACGCACAGGACCCGGCGCAGAAGTCGGCCTCCGGGGTACCCGAACCTCCCCTGGCGCCGACGTTCAGCGTGTCGGTGCAGGTCCTGTTGGTGGCCGATTCCTGAACGTACGACCCGTAGATGTAGCCCGTTGGTCCGATGCCCTGGCAAACGAGGACGATCTGCGCCTGCTTCAGATTGAACGCGACGGGGAACGGCGAGTGGATGCCGAAGCCGAACGACCCATCGTAGGTGCAGGCAAGATTTTCCCCGGTGTTGGCGCCGCTCGCGGATGCGCAAGGGCTATTCGCCTGCCCCGTGAACACCTGCACAGCAGAGATCGCATAACTGTCGACTGCGCCGGTCGTTCCGTACATGCGCAGGTAGCGCGCCGAAGGCTGCGGGGAAAACTTCGGGCTGGTGCGCGTCTGCAGGTGCGTGCCACTGACGGTCGGGATTGCCCAGAGCGACTTCCAGCTCGCCGCGTCGGCCGAATAGTCGATCTGGTACGCGTGCGCCTGATCGGCCTGAACGACCAGATGATCGATTGGAAAGGCGGCGCCGAGATCGAACAGTTGCGCGGCGGTCTGCGCGGTGGAGGTCGGGCAGGTCGATGCCGTGTTGGTGCGGCAGGGCGAGAGCGTCGTCGCGTAACGGGTGTCGCTGTAGTCGGTCCCGTCCGGAGGGATCTCCCCGTTCGTCACCACTGGCTCGGGACCATAGGTCGCCGCACCGACCCAGATCGGCTTGCTGCTGGTGTCCCAGAGCTCGAGCTGCGACACGGCGAACGTCGAGCCTCCCGAATTGGCATAGACCCGCAGATAGCGCGCCTTGAAGTTCGGGTTGTTGACGCCGGTAGTGATCGTCGAAATCCCTCGCGTCTGCAGTTTGCTGTCGCAGCACGACGGGAACTGGCCATAGCCGGTCCAGTTCACGCCGTCGGTCGAGTAGTCGAGCTGGTAGAAGTCATCGTTGTCGGCCTGAATCTTCGGCCCGCTCAGGCAATCGTATCCGTTGCCGCAGATGGACTTGGTTGCGCCAAGATCGACGACCAGCGCTGGTGCGGGCCCGGGCTCGTGGCTCAGCACGACCGCGTATTGAGTGTCTGTCGAGGAATGGCCATTCGGCGGCGGTGACCCGCTGGTGATCTGATAGGGGCGGGGACCGACCGCCGACTTGCCGACCGAGATCAGCTCGCTGCCGGTGTCCCAAAGCTGCAGCTCGGCCACCGCGAACGTCGGGCCACCCGAGACCGGAAACACGCGCACATACCGCGCGTTGAAGCTGGGGTTGTGAACGCCGGCCGTGATCGTGGCGATACCCCGTGTCTGCAGTCCACTGCTGCAGCACGGCTGGAACTGGCCATAGGCAGTCCAGTTCGTTCCGTCGCTCGAATAGTCGAGCTCGTAGGTGTCGTCGTTGTCGGCCTGCAGCTTCGGCCCGCTCAGGCAAGCGTATCCGTTGCCGCAGATCGGATGGCTCGCGCCGAGGTCGACGACGATACCGGCGCGAGGATCGCCCGGGCTGTGCGGCAACACGATCGCGTATTCGGGGTCGGTCGACGGGTGCCCGTCGGGGGCGTAGACGCCGTCGGTGAGCTTGCCCGCATAGGGGCCACTATCGGAATGCGCCGCGACGTCCACGAGGTTGTACTGCGTGAACAGCGCGTTCGTGAACTGCAGATCCTTCAGCCCCGTCAGCGAGTTCAGCGTGACGTTGGCGTGTCCGCTGTAACAACCGAGCGCATAGCCCTTGAGTACGCAGTAGGCATCGGCGTCGGCGCTGCAGATGCCGGGAATGGGGATTCCGTCGATGACCTTGTCGACGGGCTGGCCGCTCGAGTCGAATTGCGGGTACGGGTCGATCGTCGTCGGAGCTTTGGCCTGCCACGCCTTGTTGAGCTCGTCCGGCAGCAGGCCGTCCAGCAGTGGCTGCACCGCCTCGCTCGCCGTGGGCGACCCGACCGGGCAGCTTGGCGGCACCCCGGATAGCCGCTGCGCGGCGCAGTAGCCACTCGCGCAGAGCACGGCGATCGCGAGCGACAATGAATACACGGCGCGCAACGGGCGCGCGATCGCGACGGTCCGCGTACGCATGGTTCATCCCCCCTGTTTCCCGTGCCGCTCGAGTTCGCCCCCGCAATCGGCGCTTCGCGCCACAGCCAGTTGTAGAGGACAATCGATCGCGGCCAACGGTCTATCGCGGGACGATACTAGTCGTGTCGGCCGATGTCCACAACGTGGGCGCCGTTCCCGCGTGCTAGATCATGTATTGCCCGCCGTTCGCGCTGACGGTGGCGCCGGTGATGAAGCCGGCGTCGTCGGCGACCAGGAACTCGACGATTCGCGCCACTTCCTCCGGCGTGCCTAGCCTTCCGAGCGGGATCTGCTGCTCGATTCGCGCGAGGACTTCCTTCGACACCGTCGCGAGCATTTCGGTCGCCACGTATCCGGGTGCGATCGCATTGACGGTGATTCCCTTCGATGCCGTCTCGAGCGCGAGCGCCTTGGTGAAGCCGAGGATGCCGGTCTTGGCCGCGGCGTAGTCGGCCACGTCCCAGCGGTACGTTCGAATGCCCGTTTCGCGCGCGAAGGCTTCGGCGGCTTCCACGTTGCCGTGATAGGTGGCGGCGACGGCATAGCCCCGTGATAGAAGACGGCGCGAGACTGCCGACCCGATGCCGCGCGCGCCCCCGGTGACGATCGCGATGCGCGTCATGCCGGATGCCCCGCGGTCGCGCCGACGAGCCAGCGGCGAAACCCGTTGCGCGCCTGCACGGCGACCTGTTCCAGCGTCCCCGGCTCCTCGAAAAGCTGCGTCGTGCCGGGGATGACCTGCAGCGCCTTCTCGCGCACCGGCAGCGGCAGGTTCTTCATCGACGCCGGATAGTAGGTCGAGGACCACGGCATGGCGAGTTGCTCCGGTCGCGGTGCTTCTATCCGCGGCTCGCTGCCGCATGCTCGCGGAAGAACCGCGCATAGAGCAAGAGGTAACCAGCCTGCAGCGCCGCCGCGGCGAAGAACGGTGCGCGCAGCATGCCCGCGTTCAGCATGTAGGCGGCTACGAGCGGGCCGACGGCACGTGGAATCTGAATCGAGACATTCTGCAGGCTGACCGCGAGGCCGCGCCTGCCGGGTGCGAGGCCGACGACGAGCGCCTGACGCACGCCGGCCGTTCCCTGATTGAATCCCGAGCGCAGCGCGTACAAGGCCGCAGCGAGTGGAAAGCTAAGAACCAGCGGGAGCGCAACGAGAAGGACGAGTCCGACGCCCCGCATGACGACGACCGGGCCGATGAGACCGTAGCGGCGCACCATCCGTCCTGCGACGAATGCGCCTGCCGCGCCGAATACGAAGCTCGCCGCGAGCGCGGGGCCGATCGATCCGGGTCCGTGCCGGAAGCGCAGTGCGAACCAGTAGGCGATGAGCGGCGCGATCATGCCGATGCCGAGTCCGTTCACGGTGTTCGCAATGACGAGCCGCATGAGCAGCGCGTTCTCGGCGCGACGCACCGGCAGTCGCTCGGCGGGCGGCACGTGCCGCTCGCGCGGCGGTTCGCGCAGGCCGTGGATGAGCACGAACGCTGCAACCGAGCCGGCGAACGAGAGGGCAAACAGCGGCCGGTAGGCGAGCACTTCGCCGAATGCTCCGACCAGCAATGCGGTCCCTCCGGCGAGGAGCGCCCCGAGCGCCATGCCGCCGAAGCCGATCGCGGCGTTCGCGCTGAACACGGCGCCGCGCCGGTGCGGCGGCACCGCGTGCGCGAGCCACGCCTGCTCGAGCGGTCCGAACGGGCCCGCACTGCCGTTCGCGCCACGGCCGAACCCGCCGACGATCGCGGCGACGCCAAGCACCGGCGGCCACGCGCTGACGAGCGCCGCGAGCGCAGCGGCGGCCTGCAGCGCTTCATAGGCGAGCAGGAAGCGCCGATAACCCAGGCGATCGCTCGCCGGGCCCACGGCGAGCGTCAGCGCCGCACCGGCGACGAGCGCCGCGGAGAGCGTCGCTCCGATTGACGGTGCCGACCAGCCGAGGACATGCAGGTAGAGCGCGAACGCGGCGACGAGCGCGCCCTGACCGATGCTGCGCGACCCGCGCGCGGCGATCAGACGAACTACGGTCGGGGAGCGTTCGCGGAGGCGCATCGCGTCATCGATCGCCGCGCCGGCGACGACGAGGCCACCCCGAGGAGTCTACCGCGTCGTGATCTGCTGCGTCCGGTTCTTCTCGCGGCGTTGCTGGCAGGCGAGGCAGTGCTTCGCACTCGGGTAGGCGTCGAGGCGCTCGTAGCCGATCGTTGCGCCGCAATCGATGCACAAGCCGTAGCGCCCCGCCGCGATACGCTCCTGTGCGGCCGAGATGTCGCTCACTTCGCCGATGTCGCGTACGACTTCGGCTTCGGCGATGTCGCGCAACTGTTCGGGCACCGACCCGTCGGTCGCATCGCCGATCCCGCCGGCGAGGTCGGCATCGTGCTCGTTGCCGGAGCGTGCGAGCACCTGCCGGACCTCGCTCACGAGCACGGCCTTGCGCTCGGCGAGCCGCTCGGTCAGGCCGGCAAGCTGTTCGTCGGAGAGTCCGTTCATGCGCGCAATGATCGCCAATGTCCGCGGGCGTGGGTTGACCTGCGTCAAGGCTGTTGGGTCGGCGTACGCCGGCTTGCCGCCGATTGACGCGATATCGGAATCGGGCCGATGATCGACGGGACGCCCCTACGGAGGTCCGATGGAACCGCATCAGCTGCATGACCCGCCTGCGGGCGCGCCCGCGCGTTCGGCGATGAGCCGCCTGCTCGCTGCGATGTCGCTTGTCACCATGGCGATGACGGTCCCGCAGGTATGGCTTATCTGGGTGAAGCACGATGCGAGCGGCGTGTCGCTGCTGTCGTGGAGTGCCTATCTCGTTTCTGCGCTGCTCTGGTTCTGGCACGGCCTGCGCCAGCGCGACCGCAACATCTGGCTCGCCTGCGTCGGCTGGATCGTGCTCGATGCGGGCGTGATCGCCGGTGTCGTCACCTATTGGTGATCGCCCGCTCGAAGCGCCGGTCGGGTACCAGCCACATCAGCGCGACGAAGACGAAGAGCGCCACCCCGGCCGGCGGCTCGCCGAGCCATGCGAGCGCGATGCCAGCCAGGTAGAAGAGCGGCGAGAGCTTCCCCTTGAGGTCCCGTCCCAGTGCGCGGGCAATGCGCGAATCGCCGCCCTGGCAGCGGATGATTCTCGCCTGCAGCACGTACCACGCAAGCGCGCAGCAAAGCAGGTTGAAGCCGTAGAGGACCGTCGGCCAGCGCTCGAAGTGGTTCTCGCCCATCCATCCGGTGGTGAACGGCAGCAGCGACAGCCAGAACAGCAGGTGCAGGTTCGCCCACATCACCGAGCCGTCGATCGACTCGGCCATCTTGAACATGTGATGGTGGTTGTTCCAGTAGATTCCGAGGTAGACGTAGCTCAGCACATAAGTGAGGAACACCGGCAGCACGGGCGCGAGCGCCGCGAGGTCGACCCCATGCGGGACCTTCATCTCGAGCACCATCACCGTGATGATGATCGCGATTACGCCATCGCTGAATGCCTCGAGCCGGTTCGGTTCCATCGCCACCGCGCGCTCCTCCTCCAGGCGCTGCTGGCGATTCTACGATGGCCGCACCCCCTCTGACGCTAGCCGGCGGTCGTTCGTGCCGGCGGTGCGCTCCTGCGCGGATCGGCTAGGACTTCGGTGCCGTGCCGCTCGCCGGGTTGGTCGGCGATTGCGGCGCCGCCGGCTCGGTAGTGGACGGCGTCGACGACGGGGCGGGCGACGGCGCCGCGGTGGACGGGGTAGACGACGGCGTCGCGGCCGTCGACGATTCGCTCGACGACGGATTCGACGTAGTCGACGGTGTTGTTGCCGGCGCCTCGGTCGATGAGGGGCTCGGGGCCTGCGACGTCGTCGGCGCACTGCTGCTCGTGTTCGTCGGCGGCGGGGTGGTCGGACTGTTGCAGCCGGCGGCAAGCGCGCACGCGGCCATCAGCATCACGTAATGGAGTTTCATGTGGCC
>JAICXH010000060.1 GCA_025981645.1 Burkholderiales bacterium | reverse complement strand
GGGAACGCGAAACCGGTCGTAAAGGCGAAGCCGGCCGTGAACGCGAAGCCGGCCGTGAACGCGAAGCCGGCCGTGAACGCGAAGCCGGCCGTGAACGCGGACATCGACCTCACCACCGCCTTTGGCGACGTCACGCCACTCGCCGCGCGCGCGGCGCGCGTGCGCTCGCAGCCGCGGCCGGTGCCGATCGCGAGGCAGCACCTCGCCGACGAGCGTGATGCGCTCGCGTTGTCCAAATGGGGGACCGAGCCTTCGCCCGCCACGTGGGACATCGGCCAGGAGATCGAGGCCGCGCAAACGCATCTGCGACCCGGCCTCGGCGTCGACGTCCTTGCGCGCCTGCGGCGCGGGCATTGGTCGGTGCAGGACGAGGTCGACCTCCATGGCCTCACCGCCGACGAAGCGCACGATGCGCTGTCGGACTTCGTTCTCGCGGCGCGCAGCCGAGGGATCCGCTGCGTCCGCGTGATCCACGGCAAGGGGCTGAGTTCGCCCAACCGCGAGCCGGTGCTGAAAGGCAAGGTCCGCCGCTGGCTGGCGCAGTGGGACGAGGTGCTCGCGTACTGTGAGGCGCCGCGTCACGCGGGCGGCGGCGGCGCAGTGGTCGTGTTGCTGCGCGCACCGGCCTGAGCACGCGCGACGGCGACTTCGTCGCGCGTCACCGCACGTCGATCGTGCTGCGGTGCTCGAGTGCGGGCAACCGACGGCGCACGTCGGCGATGCGCAGGGGATCGATGTCGGCGAGCACGAATCCGGGCTCTTCGGCACGCGAGGCGACGACGACGCCCCACGGATCGACGATCATCGAGTGACCCCAGGTCCGGCGTCCGCCGGGATGGGAGCCCGTCTGCGCAGCGGCGGCGACGTAGCACTGGTTCTCGATCGCGCGCGCGCGAAGGAGTGTCTCCCAGTGCGCCTCTCCGGTGCGGAAGGTAAACGCCGCCGGGACCACGATCAGCACGACATCGCCGAAGCTGCGGTAGAGCTCGGGGAATCGCAGGTCGTAGCAGATCGACAGGCCGACGCGGCCGGCGGAAGTTTCGAGCCATGCCGGGCTGTCGCCAGGGACGATGGTCCTCGCCTCGTCGTAGTCCTCGTCGCCGTCGCTGAAGCGAAACAGATGGATCTTGTCGTAGCGTGCGCTGCGCCGTCCGTCGGGTCCGTAGGCGACGAGCGCCTGCCAAACGCGGTCCGCAACAGCAGACGCGAGCGGGACGCTGCCGCCGATCAGATGGATCCGATGGCGCCGCGCGGCGTTGGCGAGGAACTCCTGCTGCACACCCGCGCCATCGCGCTCCTGCGCGGCGAGCTTGTCGCGCGCGTGCGCACCCATCAGCCCGAAGTTCTCCGGCAGCACGGCGAGCGTCGCGCCGGCCGCGGCAGCTTGCGCGAGGAGCGCGTCGGCCTGACGCAAGTTCGCGTCGACGTCCGCGCCGGAGTTCATCTGGATCGCGGCGGCGCGCATCGCGGGGTTCGCGGCCGCAGTCATCGCGTCGACGCCCCGCCGCGCAGACTGGCGGGGGCACCCGCGCGCGTCACCACCGGGTCGTCCCAGCTTCCCGTCACCAGGTACCGATAACTGAACAGCTGGTCGACCGGATTGTTGAGAAGTTTCTGCGCGAGCAGCGTACCGGCACCGACTGCTGCGCCGATCAGCGGATTGGCGAGGAACAGCGCTGCCGCGCCCGCCGAGACCCCGCTCGAGAGCGCCGGCTCGATCCGCACGTTGAGATTCTGCGTCTCGCGCGCGAGGTCGGCGTCACCGGCGATGTCGACCACCGCCGACGGGCCGGTCAGCCGGAGAGCGTCGGTGTGCATGATCCCTTCGTGCATCGTCACCTTTCCGGTGGCCTTGTCGAACGCGAAGCCGGCACTGAACACGTCGCGGAAATCGAGCGCGATCCGCCGTGGCAGCGCCTGCAGCGACAGTACGCCGAGCAGTCTGCCGACGCCGGGCTCGATCTTCGTGAACTGGCCCGCACCGGCGTCGAGGCTGAACCCCCCCGACAGCGAAGCATAGTCGAAGTCGGCCGGCGAGCCCGTCCAGGTGATGCTCCCTGTGATCTTCGTCGGCGTGGCCTTGACGACGTTCGGCCAACCGAACCGCGCCATGAAGGCCCCGGCTTCCTTCACGTCGACGTTGCCGTCGAGGGTCGTCGTCTGAGCTGACCCTGCGGTACGCCACACGCCGTGCGCAGCGATGCGCCCGTAGTCGTTGACGATGCCGAGCTTGCGAATCACCCAGTTGCTCTGCTCGGGTTCGGCGACGATGTCCAGCGCGCCGAGAGCGTGCCCGTGCGAGACGAAATTCGTCGCCTCGAGATCGAGTGCGGGCCAGGACGACGCACGTTCCGCCGCCGATGCGGCGTTTTCTGCACGCCGCGCCGGCGAGCCCGGTACTGCCGGCAGCGCGAGCCGGGAAAGCCGCGCCACCATCCGACCATTCGATTCGGCGCCGCTCGCCGGCTGCCAGGTGACGCGCCCGTCGAGGTCGGGCCCCTTCAACGCAATCTGCCAGCGCGCGTCGGTTCTCACTGCGTCGATCCGCGTGTGCGCAAATGGACGTCCGGCGAGCACGAGTGTGCCCGCGTCGACGTCGAAGCGCGCGAAATCGAACGCCGAGTCGCGGACGTCGGGCAAGCCTCTCCGCGCAAACGCGAGCCAGCCATCCGCATCGAGCGTCGCAACCGGCCCGCGAACCGAGCTCCCGCTGGGTGCGTCCGCGCCCGCGTCGCGGGCCCGGGCTACCGGCGGCGCGCCGAACTCGACGCGGATGCGCCGGGCACGCATGCCGTCGCCATCGTCCCGGCGATCGACGATCACGTGCACCGGGTCCGCGAGCGCGCAGTCGATCGTCAGACGATCGGACCGCGGTCCTTGCGCGCGGCGTTCGACGTGCAGCGTCGCCGCGACCCCTGCAGGCTTGGTGAGCGGCGCGGGGAGATCGACGGTGGCGTTCGTAAGCGTCGCGTCGGACGTCCATTCGAGTTCGCCGTCGCGCATCCGCGCATCGAGCGACCACGCCGCCGGCCCGGTCAGCCGATCGAGCCACGCGGACGCGAAAGCGTCGCGCAACCGCGCCAGATCGACGGTACCGCTCGCCGACAATGTCACCTTGTCCCCACTGCCGCTGACGGCGAGCGTCACCGGTCCACCGAGCACGCTGCCGGAGAGACCCTTCGCGTCGACCGCGCTCCGCGTGAAGTGGACGTCGCCCGACAGTCCATCGATCGGCGGTCCACCGCCGAACTTCAGCGTATTGCCGTCGAGGCCGAGCGTCCCCGTGACGGTCGCCTTGTCCGGCGTGTCGAGCGGAAGCTCGACGCCGAGTGCGAGACGCGCGTCACCGCGTGCGGTGATCGAATCGGCGACGTGGTTCGTCCATGCGACGACCGGACTCTGCGCAACGAAGTCGAAAAAGCTCGCGGTTGCGCCGACGGCGCTGCCGGTGACCGACAGCATCGGGTGGCGCTCGCCGAGGTCGCGGACGCTCGCGCGCGCACCGGTGATCCGCGCTCCGAGCACCTGCCCGCGAGTGACGTCGATCGTTACACCGGGCCCGGCGAAGCGCAGGTCGGCGTCGACGCCGGTCAAGCTTGGCCAACCGTCCGCGTAGTCGAGCGTCGCGTCGCGCGCGTGCGCATCGACGACAAAGGTCCCCCCCGCGCCCGAGCGAAACGGAAACTCGGCGAGATCGCCATCGAGCGCGAGCGTGGCATCGGTGACCGCGCCACCGGTAAGCGCGCTGCGCAGCCACCCGTGCACCGACGCAGGCACGCTCGACGGGACGTAGCGCCACAGGGTAGCGACATTCACCCTCGACAGGTGTGCGTCGAGCTTCGCACGGCCCGGACCGCTTCCGTCGTCGCGCCACGACCCGGTCGCGGTCCCCGCCGCGTCGGCATTGGCGAAATCGAAGGCGTCGACGGTGAGCGTCAGCGGCTTGTCGCGGCGATCCCATTGGATCCGCCCATGCAGCGAATCGAGCGCGATCGGCGCGGCGAGAACCGCCGGCAGGGCGATGCCCGTGTGCGTCCCGCCAACGATCAGCGTACCGCGATCCTGGTCGCCCTCGACGTTTCCGCTCAAATGATCGAAGCCCGGCCAGGAGCCGTGGGCAACGATGCTCGCATCGGAGAAGCGAACGCTGCCGGCGATCGCGTCGGGATTGGTCGGGTCGCCGGTCCAGTCGGCCTTTCCATCCGACAGCGCTCCGCGCGGCCGGAAGCCAGCCACCGCGTCGCGCAAGCCCTCCGGCAGCGGAAGCTGCGCGCCGAGCTCGGCGAGCGGCGCGAGCTCGAGCCGATCGAAGTCGACGTGTCCGCGCGCGGTACGGCCGGCACCGCCAGCGTCGAATGCGATGTCGATGCGTCCCGACTGCGCCGACACGCCGTCGGGGAGCGTCAGCGCGAGGTGCTGGATTCGCAAGGCCTGCCGGCTGCCATGACGCGTCCACGTCAGCCGCCCCCCGACATGCGCGAGCGTAAGCGGCGCGAGCGTCCCGTCGAGCGTCGTGCGTAGGCCGTTCACCTCGAGATCGGCGACGACCTGCGCCGGCTGCGACGCCTTCACGTCGACCCACATGCGCAGCGCCCCTTCGCCGCGGTCGATCGGCACCGGGAGCGGCAACCAGCCGGCCCACGCGGCGAGGTCAGCGTAATCGAGGCGGACGTAGACGCGTCCGTCGATCCCGCCGGGCGTCGACAGCGCTCCGCGCGTCAGATCGGCACGCAGGTCGAGCGGCGCGGCGAGCTCGGAGGGCGGCACGCCGGTCAGGCCGATGCGAACGCGCCCGAACCGCCGGTCGAGGCGAAAGTCGACGTGGTCGAGGATGAGTTGCGGCGCGCCGCGATACTCGTCGCTCCAGACGAGCAGCGCATCGCGCACGACGACCTGCGGCTGACGCAGCAGCCAGTCGGCGATGGCGGTGTCGTCGGCCGACTCATCGTCGGCGAGCTCGACTCCGGCAATGTGCAGTCGGCCCCGAACGTCACGCCGCACGAAGAGGCGCGGCGATTCGATCGCGAGCGCTTTGAGGCGAAGCTGCAGCAGCGGCAGCGACGTCCACGCGACGACGAGGTCGACATTCGCAAGGTCGAGCGATGGCAAAGCTCCGGGCGTCGCAGCACCGACTCGCAGCCCGCGGATCGACAGCCGCGGATTCCAGCCGTCCCAACCGGTCGTTACCGAGGCGATCGCGACCGGCTGGCCGATCCTGGCGGAGAGCCAGCGCGCGAGCTCGTCGCGGTGCGCATCGACTTGAGGCATCACGACGAAGCGCACGGCAAGCAGCAACACGCAGAACGCGCCGACCGCAACGATCCCGGTCCACAGCGCGATCCGCAACACACGGGCGATCGGACGCGGCGACGACTCGGGTGAAGGCATAATAGGGGCGGCCTGCAGGGAATTGTAGCGGAACGGTCGTGCGCTTCATCGGGTTGGACGCGGCGGTGCAACGCCATCGACGCTCGTCGATCCCCGTTACGCGATTCCTGGAGATGGCTGCAAAACCCCGCGACCCGCCCGCATGAGCGACCTCGATTCCGCGCTGGCGTTCAGCCATTACGCGACGCGCAGCATCGAGGCCGACCCGGGTCTTCGCGACGAGCTCTCGGCGACGATCGACGAGCCGTTTCGATGGACCGACGCGCATGCGGCGATCGATGTTGCAGTGGACTCGGCCGATGCCTCGGCGCTCGCCCGCGCACTGCGGGTGCTCAGGCGGCGCGTCTTCCTGCATACACTCGCGCGCGACCTGTCCGGCCGAGCGTCACTCGAAGAAGTCGTCGCCACGATGACCACGCTCGCCGAGGCAGCGATCGCGGGCGCCACGCGCCTCCACGCCGCCGCACTCGCCGCGGTGCACGGTATGCCGATCGGCAACGACAGCGCCTCCCCTCAGCAACTGATCGTCGTCGCGATGGGAAAGCTCGGCGGCGGCGAACTCAACGTGTCCTCCGACGTCGACATCGTGTTCGTCTATCCGGAGGAGGGCGAGACCTCCGGGCCGAAGACGGTGGCCAATCGCGAGTACTTCGACCGCCTCGGGCGCAGGATCTCCGTGGCGCTCGCCGACGTCGATGCCGACGGCTATGTGTTCCGCGTCGACACGCGGCTGCGGCCGTACGGCGAAAGCGGGCCGCTCACGCTGTCGTTCGCCGCGCTCGAGCAGTACCTCGTGACGCAGGGACGGGCGTGGGAGCGCTACGCCTGGCTCAAGGCGCGCCCCGTGACCGGCTTGCGCCACGACGAGCTGATGGCGCTCGTCACGCCGTTCGTCTACCGCAAGTACCTCGACTACGACGCCTACGAAGGCCTGCGCGGGATTCACCGCCAGATTCGCGAGCAGTCGCGGCGCCGCGACGCACGCGACGACGTGAAGCTCGGTCCCGGCGGCATCCGCGAGATCGAATTTGTCGTGCAGGCGCTGCAGATCGTCCGCGGCGGGCGTGAGCCCGCGCTGCAACTGCACGGTACGCTCGCCTCGCTCGCGGTGCTCGCACAGCGCAACACGCTCGACGGCCACGCCGTGCGCACGCTCGAAGGCGGTTATCGGTTCCTTCGCGCCGTCGAGCATCGCTTGCAGTACCGCGACGATCGTCAGACGCAACGCCTCCCCGACGATCGCGCCGAGCGCAGGGCGCTGGCGGCTACGATGCACGGTGCAACGCTCGAGGCGTTCGACACCGAGATCGACGGCTGGCGCCGCGAGATCGGACGGGAGTTCGCGACGGTATTCGAGTCCCCTGCCGAGCCGGTCCACGCGGGGCGTTCGCGCGGTGGCTACGGGCGCATCTGGGACGACCCGAAGGCCGACGCCGAAACGCTTGCCTGGCTCGCCGGAGAAGGCTACGACGACGCTCCCGCGCTCATCGCGACCCTCGCGCAGTTTCGCGCGAGCCCACGCTACCTGCAGCTCCCGGGGACCTCGCGCGAGCGCGTCGACCGCCTGGTCCCGGCGCTCCTCGAAGCCGCCGCCGAACAGCGCGTGCCGGCGACGCCGGCGGGCGCGATCGCGCGACGCCTTCTCGCACTGCTCGAAGCGATCAGCCGGCGCAGCGCGTACCTCGCGCTGCTCGTCGAGCACCCGCCGTTGCTGCCCCGGATCGCCCACCTGATGGGAGCGTCGGCGTGGGCCGCCGACTACCTTACCCGGCGCCCGCTGCTGCTCGACGAGCTGCTCGACGCGCGCGTGCTTCTCGCGGCGCCGGACTGGGACGCCTGGCGCCGCGAACTCGACGAGGCGATGGCGGGCGCGCGCGGCGACGCCGAGGCGTCGATGGATGCGTTGCGCCACTTCCAGCACGCGCAGACCTTCCGGCTGCTCGCGCAGGATCTGTCCGGCCAGCTCACCGTCGAGCGGCTCGCCGATCACCTCTCGGCGCTCGCCGACGTCGTGCTCGACGCGACGCTGCGTGGATGCTGGGCGCTCCTCCAGGGCAGCGACGCCCCCGCCCCGCGCTTCGCCATCGTCGGCTACGGCAAGCTGGGGGGCAAGGAGCTCGGCTACGCGTCCGATCTCGATCTCGTCTTCGTCTACGACCGCGATCCGGCCGCGGCCGGCGACGATCCGGTGCAGGAGCGCTATGCCCGCCTCGCCCAGCGGATCAACACCTGGCTGTCGAGCGCCACGGCTGCCGGGCGCCTGTACGACACCGATCTCAGGCTGCGCCCCGATGGCGCGAAGGGTCTGCTCGTCTCGTCGCTTGCCGCGTTCGACCGGTATCAGCGCCACGACGCATGGACCTGGGAGCACCAGGCGCTGACGCGCGCGCGCTACGTCGCCGGCGACGCTGCGCTCGGCGCGGCCTTCGAGACGGTGCGCGACGATGTTCTGCGCCTTCCGCGCGATCCGGGAAAACTCGCCGCCGACGTGATCGACATGCGGAAGCGGATGGCCGCAGGGCACGTCAACCGCAGCGGCAGCTTCGACCTCAAGCACGATCGCGGCGGCATGGTCGACATCGAGTTCGCCGTCCAGTATCTGGTGCTCGCCAACGCGCACCGCCACCGGGAACTGGCGCGCAATCTCGGCAACATCGCGCTGCTCGAGATCGCCGGTCATGCCGGCCTCGTCGGCGCCGATATCGCGCGTGCAGCGGCCGACGCCTACCGCGAGTTCCGGCGGCTGCAGCATCGCATCCGCCTCACCGGCGCCGCCCACGCGCGCGTCGACCCGCTGCCGCAGGCGGCGCGAAGGCACGCCGTCGATGCGCTGTGGGCGGCCGTGTTCGGCGCCGGACGCGATCGGCTAGAATCGACTGCTGGACTACGAGGAGATGTTCGCCATGTCGATGGCTGACCGCGATGGCTGGATCTGGTACGACGGCAAGCTGGTCCCGTGGCGCGACGCAACCACGCACGTGCTCACGCACACGCTGCATTACGGCATGGGCGTGTTCGAAGGCGTGCGCTGCTACCAGACTCCGCGCGGCCCGGCGATCTTCAGGCTCGCCGATCACACCGATCGGCTGTTCCGCTCGGCGCGGGTGTTCGCCATGCGGCTGCCGTTCGCGCCCGCGGTGCTGAGCGAAGCGCAACGCGAGGTCGTGCGGGCCAACAAGCTCGAGTCGTGCTACATCCGGCCGATCGCGTTCTACGGTTCCGAGGCGATGGGCGTCGCCGCGAAGACCAACCCGGTGCGCGTCGCGATCGCCGCGTGGCCGTGGGGCGCCTACCTCGGCGCCGACGGGATCGAAAAGGGCATCCGCGTGCGCACGTCGTCGTTCACCCACCACCACCCGAACATCACGATGTGCGGGGCCAAGGCGGTGTGCAACTACGCAGTGTCGATCCTCGCCAATCAGGAGGCCACCCACGACGGCTACGAGGAGGCGATGCTCCTCGATCCGCAGGGCTACGTCTGCCAGGGCTCGGGCGAGAACGTGTTCATCGTGCGCGACGGCGCGCTGCACACGCCCGACCTCGCCGGAGGCGCGCTGGCAGGCATCACGCGGGCGACGATCATCACGTTTGCCGGCGAGCTTGGCATCGAGGTCGTGGAGCGGCGCATCACCCGCGACGAGGTCTACGTCGCCGACGAGGCGTTCTTCACCGGAACCGCGGCCGAAGTGACGCCGATCCGCGAACTCGACCACCGCCCGATCGGCAGCGGTACGCGCGGCCCGGTCACTGAGCGGCTGCAGAAGCGCTTTTTCGACGTGGTCAACGGCCGCGATCCGGAGCACGCCGCGTGGCTCACACCGGTGCAGTGATGGGTGAAACGCGCGAGATGCCGCTCGTCGTGCTGCACGCTGGCGATCTTCCTGCCTTCTGTCCGAACCGCTCGATGCCGCTGTGGAGCTCGCATCCGCGCGTGTACCTCGACATTGTCGACGAAGGCGAGGTGCAGTGCCCGTACTGCGGCACGCGCTATCGCTACGAGGGTGAGCCTCCAACCGGTCACCGCTGAAGCGCGCGTACTGGTCGTCGCACCGTCGTGGGTCGGCGATGCGATCCTCTCCGAGGCGCTGCTCGCGCGGCTGCGCGACGCGGGAATCGGCGCGCCGATCGACGTCGTCGCGCCGCCCTGGTGCGCGCCGGTGTATGCCCGCATGCGCGGGGTTGGGCGGATCATCGACGCACCCGCTGCACACGGGCGCTTCGCGCTCGGCGCCCGGCGCCGCGCAGGGCAGGCGCTGCGCAACGAGCGCTACGCGCGCGCCTATGTGTTACCCAACACGTGGAAGTCGGCGCTGCTGCCGTGGTTCGCGCGGATTCCGCAGCGAATCGGCTACGTCGGGGAAGCACGGTATGGGCTGCTGACCGAGGCGCGCCGCCTCGACCGCCGCGCGCTGCCGCGTCTCGTTGCACGCTATGCAGCACTGGCCTCTCCGCGTGGCGCGGCCGAGCCGCCGGCCCCGCTACTGGTTCCCGACCGGGCGAACCTCGAGGCTGCGCTCGTTGCGCTCGGCCTGCCGCGCGGACGGCCGATTGCGATCGTCTGCCCGGGCGCGGAGTTCGGCCCGGCGAAGCGCTGGCCGGTCGAGCATTTTGGCGCACTCGCGAAGCTCCTCGCGGGAGACGGCTACGCGGTGTGGGCGATCGGCTCGCCGAACGACAAGCCGGTCACCGCGGCGCTGGCGGCAACGGGCGATGCGCGCGAAGCCGGGCTCGTCGACCTGGCCGGGCGCACCGACCTCGGCACCGCGATCGATCTGCTGTCGGTCGCGACGCTCGTCGTCAGCAACGATTCCGGATTGATGCACGCGGCCGCCGCGGTCGGCGTTCCGCTGGTGGCGCTGTTCGGCTCGTCGTCACCCGCCTATACGCCCCCGCTGTCGCCGCGGGCGCGCATTGCGAAGATCGAGATCGAATGCAGTCCGTGCTTCAAGCGCGAATGTCCGCTCGGACACTTCCGCTGCATGCGCGACCTGTCGCCGCGAATCGTCTACAATCTCGCGCGCCAGCTCACCGCAGGGCACGCCGCGGTAGAGTGGCCGTGAGCATCACGCAGACGATGCCATCCGCGCGCACTCCACCGATCTTCACCTCGCCCCAGGACGCGGCCGTCGCGTTCTACCGCGCGTTCGAGGCGCGCGACCTCGATGCGATGATGGCGACCTGGGCCGACGACGAGGATGTCGTCTGCGTTCACCCGGGCGGCGCGCGCCACGTCGGCTACGACGCCGTTCGCGCGGGCTTCGAGCATCTGTTCTCCGCCGGCGCACGCCTGCACTTCAGGCTCGAGCAGATCGTGATGATCGAGACGGTGGGCCTCGCGATGCAGAGTGCGGTCGAGCAGCTGCATACCGGCGACGACGGTGCGCGCGGCGTGGCGATCGCGACCAACGTGCTGATGCGTACGCCGTCGGGATGGCGGATCGTCTGCCACCACGCATCGCCGGCGCCGGCGATCACCGATCTGCCGCAGGCGGGGCCGCTGCACTGACGCACCGCTACGCGGTGCCGCCGACGGTGATGCCGTCGATGCGCAGCGTCGGTTGCCCCACGCCGACCGGCACGCTCTGGCCGTCCTTGCCGCAGGTTCCGACCCCGGGGTCGAGCGCGAGATCGTTGCCGACCATCGATACGCGCGTCAGCGCGTCGGGCCCGTTTCCGATCAGCGTGGCGCCCTTGACCGGCGCAGTCAGCCTGCCGTCCTCGATCAGCCACGCCTCGGCCATCGAGAAGACGAACTTGCCGCTCGTGATGTCGACCTGGCCGCCGCGGAAGTTGGCAGCGTACAGCCCGCGCTTCACCGACCGAAGGATCTCGCCCGGGTCGTGGCTGCCGGCGAGCATGATCGTGTTGGTCATCCGCGGCATCGGCAGGTGGGCGAACGATTCGCGCCGACCATTGCCGGTGACCGGCATGCCCATCAGCTGTGCGTTCAGGCGGTCGTGCATGTAGCCGCGCAGGATGCCGTCGTCGATCAGCACGGTGCGCCGGGTCGCCTCGCCCTCGTCGTCGAGACCGAGCGAGCCGCGCCGCTCGAACAGCGTGCCGTCGTCGACGACCGTGACCCCGGCGGCCGCAACGCGCTCGCCGATCCGGCCGCTGAACGCGCTCGTTTCCTTGCGGTTGAAATCTCCTTCGAGCCCGTGACCGATCGCCTCGTGCAGCAGGATCCCCGGCCAGCCCGGACCGAGCACGACGGTCATCGATCCGGCCGGGGCCGGACGCGCATCGAGGTTGAGGAGCGCCTGGTCGACCGCCTCGGCAACCAGGCGCGCGAGCAGCGTGTCGTCGAAGCGTGCGTAGTCGAAGCGCCCTCCCCCGCCCGCCGAGCCCTGTTCGCGGCGGCCGTGGTCCTCGACGATCACGGTGAGCGACGCGCGTACGAGCGGTCGGATGTCGGCGACGACGACGCCGTCGCTGCGCGCAATCAGGACGGCCTCGTGCTCACCGGCGAGCGAGGCCATCACCTGCACGACGCGCGGGTCGCGCGCACGAGCCGCGCGCTCGAGACGCTGCAGCAGCGCAACCTTGTCCGCGTCGGCGAGGCTTGCTGTCGGGTCGGCCACACCGTACCGGGCCGGCACGCGGTCGCTGCGCACGAGTGGCGTCGATGTCGAGTGCCCCTGACGGCCGATTGCCCGCACGGCGGCGGCCGCCTCGTCGAGCGAAGATCCCGAGACGTCGTCCGAATAGGCGAGTGCCTGCCGCTCACCCGAGACCGCGCGCACGCCGACGCCGCGGTCAATCGAGAACGTGCCCGACTTCACGATTCCTTCCTCGAGGCTCCAGCTCTCGTACGTCGAATGCTGGAAGTAGAGATCGGCGAAATCGACATCGCGCGCGTGAATGGCAGCGAGCGTCGACGAGAGGCGCGCGAGATCGAGGCCCGCAGGCGCGAGCAACCGCTGGGTCGCCTCTTCGATCAGCGCCTCGGGGCGCGCTGCTCGAGGTGCAGCAATCGCGCCGGCCGGCGCCGCACCGTGATCCGACGATCGCTGTGATGAATCGTTCATGCCTGAAATGCCTTTCCGTGTCCAAGATAGCTTGCGATGACCCGTGGGTCGTCAGAAAGCGCCGCAGCCCGCCCCTCGAGTACGCATTCGCCCGTCTCGAGCACATAACCGTAATCGGCTACCTGCAGCGCCGCCCGCGCATTCTGCTCGACCAGCAGGATCGCCACCCCTGAAGCACGCAACGACGCGATGATCTCGAAGATCTCGCGTACGATCACGGGCGCGAGTCCCAGCGAAGGCTCGTCGAGAAGGAGCAGTCGCGGGCGGGCCATCAGCGCGCGCCCGAGCGCCAGCATTTGCCGCTCACCGCCCGACAGCGTTCCAGCGAGCTGGCCGCGGCGCTCGGCAAGCCGCGGAAAGCGCGCATACACGTCGGCGAGCGCTGCCGACGCGCCACCGTTCCGCCGGCGCACGAAGGCGCCCAGACGCAGGTTGTCCACCACGCTCATCGTCGCGAACAGCTCGCGCTTCTCTGGCACCAGCACGAGTCCGCGTTGGACCCTGGCCTCGACCGGCGAGTTCGCCACGGGTTCGCCGAAGCAGCGCAGCGTGCCGCGCGATGGCAGCAGACCGGCGATCGCCGCGAGTAGTGTCGTCTTGCCGGCGCCGTTGGGCCCGATGACCGTCACGACGGATCCAACGGCGACTTCGAGCGTAACGTCGCGCAGGGCCGGAACCTTGCCGTAGGAGACGCACAGACGCTCGACTTCGAGGATCGGGGCCACTCCGCCGGCTCGCTGCCCGCTCATGTGCCACCGAGATACGCTTCGAGCACCGCCGGGTTCTGCCGCACGGCGTCGGGCTCGCCCTCGGCGAGCTTCTCGCCGAAGTCCATGACCACCAGCCGGTCGGTGAGGCCCATGACGAACTCCATGTCGTGCTCGACGAGGAGGATCGTCATACCCTCGGACCGCAGTCCGCGCAGCAGGTCGGCGAGCGCCTTCTTTTCGAGGAAGCGCAGCCCCGCAGCGGGCTCGTCGAGCAACAGGAGAACCGGATCGGCGGCGAGGGCGCGCGCGACCTCGACGATCCGCTGCGTGCCGAGCGGCAGGCTGCCGGCCTCGTCGAACATGTGTGTCCGGAGCCCGGTGCGCTCGATCGCGCGTGCCGCCACGGCGCGCGTGCGCGCCTCCTCGGCCCGGTCGAGGCGCAGCGAAGCACGCAGCACCCCGGCGCGGCCGCGCAGATAGGCACCCAGCGCGACGTTGTCGAGCACGGACATGTAGCCGAGCAGGCGCACGTGCTGGAACGTGCGACCGATGCCGAGCTTTGCGATCTCGTAGGGAGTCAGCGATCCGATCGACCGACCGCGAAAGAGAATCTCGCCCCCCGAGAGGCGCAGCGAGCCGCTGATGAGACCGAAGGTCGTGCTCTTCCCGGCACCATTGGGGCCGATCAGTCCGAGGATCTCGCCGGGCCGGATCTCGAAGCTGAGATCGTCGACGGCGACGAGGCCGCCGAAGGTCTTGCGCACGCCGCGCACGGCGAGCAGCGCTGCGTGTCGCGGCCGGTCCGCCTGGCGCGAAGGCAGCGGCGACGCTGCGGGCACGGTTCCCGCGCGCCGCGTCGGGGCGAGGCGCGCGAGCCACGGCCAGACTCCGTCGCGGGCGAACTGCAACAGCACGATCATCACGATGCCGAACACGACGATCTCGAAGTTGCCCGAACGCCCGAGAAGCGCCGGCAGCACGTCCTGCAGCACTTCCTTGAGAACGGTGATCAGCGCCGCTCCGACCACGGCGCCCCAGACGCTTGCCGCCCCGCCGATGACCGCCATGAACAGATATTCGATGCCCTGGTTGATCCCGAACGGCGTCGGATTGACGAATCGCTGCAGGTGCGCGTAGAGCCAACCCGACACGCACGCGAGCAGCGCCGCGTAGACGAAGGCGACCGTCTTCAGCCGCGCACCGTCGACGCCAAACGCCTCGGCCATCTCGAGCCCGCCCTTCATTGCGCGCAGCGCACGCCCGGGACGTGAATCGAGCAGGTTGCGGCTCGCCCACAGCGCGGCGAGCGCGACCGCCCAGATCAGCGCGTAGTAGCGACGCTCGCTGCGCAGGCCGAAGCCGCCGATCGACAGCGCTGGAATGCCGCTCATCCCCGTGTGCCCGCCGAGCCAGTCGAGATTGCCGAACGTCAGGTAGAGCGCGATTCCCCAGGCGATCGTGGCGAGCGGCAGATAGTGCCCCTTCATGCGCAGCGTGATGAATCCGAGCGCCAGCGCCATCGCAGCGGTCAGCACCAGCGCTGCGGGCAGCGTGAGCCACGGCGACCACGCGGCATGCGTCGTGAGCCAGGCGCTCGTGTACGCGCCGAGACCGACGAAGGCTGCCTGGCCGAACGACGTCTGTCCGGCGACGCCGGTCAGCAGCACGAGCCCGAGCGCGACGATGCTGTAGAGCCCGATGTAGTTGCCGAGCGTCACCCAGAACGGCGGGGCGATCCACGGGATCACGACGAGAAGCACGACGAATGCCGTCATCGCGACCCGCGGGGCGACTGACGTGCCGCGCATCGGACTACTCGTCTTCCTCGTGATGGTGTGCGGCGAGGCTGCGCCAGAGCAGAACCGGGATGATCAGCGTGAAGACGATCACTTCCTTGAACGCACTCGCCCAGAACGATGAGAACGATTCGAGCAGCCCGACCAGCAGCGCACCTGCCGCCGCCAGCGGGTAACTGACGAGTCCGCCGATGATCGCGCCGACGAAGCCCTTGAGGCTCACCAGGAAACCGGAGTCGTAGTACACGGTCGTGATCGGCCCGATCAGCACGCCGGAAAACGCGCAGAGGAGCGCGGCGAGCGCGAAGGTCAGCGTGCCCGCGAAGCTCGGCGATATACCGACGAGCCGCGCGCCGATGCGGTTGACCGCGGTCGCGCGCAGCGCCTTGCCGTACAGCGTGGTGCCGAAGAAGAGGTACAGCACCCCGATCAGCAGCAGGCTTGCGAGCACCACGAGAAGACTCTGCGCGCTGAATACGACCGCGCCGGCCTGCAGCGAGGCATCGGAGAACGCAGGCGTGCGCGAGCCCTCGGCGCCGAAGAACCATAGGCCGAGGCCCGTCAGCACGAAATGAACTGCGACCGAGACGATCAGCAGCACGAGCACGCTTGCGTCGGCGAGCGGCTGGTAGACGATCCGGTACTGCAGTGGCCCCATCGCCGTGACGGCAGCCAGCGTCAGCATCACCTGCAGCGGAAACGGCCAGTGCAGTGGCGCGGCGCGAGCGAGCACGAGCGCGATCGCCAGCGGGATGCCCACCCAAAGCAGCAGCCGCCACGGCAGGCGCGCAAGCTCGCCGCGGCGCCACGACGACGCAACCTCGACGATCCCGGCGACGATCGCGAGTGCGACCAGCAGGCCGACGGTCCCTGGCGCTTTGCCGAGCTGCAGGCCTGCGAGCGTCAGCGTTCCGTACGAGAGGAACTCGCCCGACGGGATCCAGATCACGCGCGTGACGGTGAACACCAGCACGATCGCGAGCGCGAGCAGCGCGTAGATCGCCCCGTTGGTGATTCCGTCCTGCGCGAGGAGCGCGGCGATCGAGAGGTCCATCGTCGATGGGCGTGAGCGCCGCGACCGCCCCCGAACGGGACGAAACGGCGAGCGGCACCGGAGCCGCCCGCCGCAGCGTCAGGCGGGGGCCGCGATCACTTCAGGAGGATCCACTTCCCGTTCTCGATCTTCACGATCACGCGCGCGCGGTTGTCCATGCCATTGTGATCCTGCGGCGTCATCGTGAAGACGCCGTTGGTGCCGACCACCGTCGTGTGCTCGAGTGCGTCGCGCAGCGCGGCACGGAACTCGGCGGTGCCCGGCTGCGCCTTCTGCAGCGCGACCGGGACCGCCTTGGTGAGCAGCGTCCAGGCATCGTACGCATGACCGCCGAACGACGTCCGCGAACCGGGCCCGTACTTCGCCTCGTACTCGGTCACGTACTGCTTCGCCACCGGCTTGATCACGTTGGTGTCGGGAAGCTGCTCCCACACGACCAGCGGTCCGATCGGCAGCAGCGTGCCATTGCAGTCGGCGCCGCAAACGCGCAGGAAATCGGGGTTCGCCACGCCGTGCGTCTGGTAGATTTTCCCCTTGTAGTGACGTGCGACGAGCTCCTTCTCGGGCGTCGCGCCGGGCGTCCCGGAGGCGCCGATCAGGATCGCATCGGGATGCGCGGCGATCAGCTTGAGTACCTGTCCGGTGACCGACGCGTCGTTGCGGCTGTATTTCTCCCCGGCGACCACCTTGATGCCTGCCGTCGCGGCCGAGCGCTTGATCTCGGCCAGCCAGCTCTCGCCGTAGGCGTCGTTGAAGCCGATGTAGCCAATCGTGCGCACGCCGTTCTGCTTCATGTTGACGGCAATGGCGTCGGCCATCAGTGAGTCGTTCTGCGGAACCTTGAACACCCAGTGCGTGCGCGGATTGGTCGGATCGATGATTCGCGCCGATGCCGCGAGCGAGATCATCGGCGTCTTCGCATCGGCCACGACGTCGACCATGGCGAGCGAGTTCGGCGTCACCGTCGAGCCGATGATCACGTCGGCATGATCCTCGGTGATCAGCTTGCGGGTATTGGTCACTGCGCGGGTCGTGTCGGAGCCGTCGTCGAGCACGATCCAGTGGATCTTCTGCCCGGCCAGCGTCGTCGGAAGCAGCTCGATCGTCCGCTTCTCGGGAATGCCGAGCGACGCTGCAGGTCCGGTAGCCGACAGCGTGACGCCCAACGTGATGTCGGCCGACGCGGCGGGCACAAGTCCGCAGACGAGCGCCACCGCGGCGAGCGCCTGCCAGATGCGATGCTTCATGGAATCCCTCCTGGATCAAGATTCGCGCCGCGCG
>JAICXH010000029.1 GCA_025981645.1 Burkholderiales bacterium | reverse complement strand
TGTATCCGCATCTGACGGTCGCCCGCAATATCGCCTTTCCGCTTCGCGCGGCGCGCGTCGCCAGCGGCGAGCTGCGCGAGCGCGTCGCGCGCGCCGCAGACATGTTCGGCATCCGCTCGCTCCTCGGTCGGAAGCCACGCCAGCTTTCCGGTGGCGAGCGCCAGCGCGTGGCCCTCGCCCGCGCGGTGGTGCGCGAGCCGGTCGCGTTCCTCCTCGACGAGCCGCTGTCGAATCTCGACGCCAAGCTGCGCGCGTCGGCGCGCGACGAGCTGCAGCGGTTCCAGCGTCGCCTCGGCACGACGACGATCTACGTCACTCACGACCAGGTCGAGGCGATGGGCCTCGGCGACCGCATCGCGGTGCTCTCGGGCGGCCGCCTGCTGCAGATCGGCAGGCCCGTGGACATCTACGAGTGGCCGCAGAGCACCTTCGTCGCGACCTTCATGGGCTCGCCGCCGATGAATCTCGTTCCGGTCGCCGACGGCTGGCTCGGCATGCGCCCCGAGCATCTGCTGCCGGCCGAGATCTACGGCGGGCACGGCGATCTTGTCGCCGCGACCCTCATCGTGCACCGTGTCGAGAACCTCGGCGCCGATCGTCTCGTCTACGCGACGCTCGAGCCGCCACACGCGCCCGCCGACGTCATCGCGCGGCTGCCGTCGATCGTCGCGGTGACCGTCGCCCCGGGGGAAACGAGGCGCTTCGCGATCCGCCGCCGCGACCTGCGGCACTTCGATACGGCCGGGCGCGCGCGGCAATGACGACGAGCGCGCGCCGGCGCCACCGCGATGCCGATGCGCGGCTCGGCTCGCTGATGCTCGCGCCGGCGCTTATCTACATCGTGGCGGTGATCGGATTCCCGTTCCTTCTCGGCATCTGGTACAGCGTCACCGACGCGACCGTCGGCGGCGGGACGCTGCATTTCGTCGGGCTCGCCAACTTCCGCTCGATCATCGCCGATCCGACGTTCTGGACCGCGCTTCGGAACGCGATCGTGTTCACCGTGGTGTCGCAGATCCTCGTCGTCGTGCTCGGCAAGATTCTCGCGATGGCGCTCTATCGTCCGTTTCCCGGGCGCTGGCTGCTGCGCCTTTTGATCCTGCTGCCGTGGGTGGCGCCGATCTCGCTCGGTGCGATCGGCTGGCTGTGGATCTACGATCCAATCTACAGCATCGTCACCTGGTCGCTGCACGCGCTGCACGTGATCCCGGCCGGCGATACGCCGGTCTGGCTCGGCGAGCCGCACCTCGCGATGGCGTCGGTGATCGTCGTCGACGTCTGGCGGCTTCTCCCCCTCGCGACGGTCATCATTCTCGCCGGGCTCACGGCGATCCCGCAGGACATCCACGACGCGGCGCTCGTCGACGGCGCGGGATTCTTCCGCCGTCTCTTCGCGATTCAGGTTCCGCTGGTGATGCCGGTGATCCTGATCGCGCTCCTGTTCGGCATCGTGTTCACGTTCACCGACATGATCGTGATCTACGTGCTGACTCGCGGGGGTCCGTTCGACTCGACGCAGGTGATCGCGAGCTACGCCTATTTCACGGGGGTCGATGGCGGCGATCTCGCGACCGGCGCCGCGATCTCGCTGTTTCTGTTCCCGGTGCTCGCCGCGGTGGCAATGTTCTTCCTGACCGCGGCGCGCCGCGCGGAGGTTGCCTGAGATGGCGCTGCGCCCGCGGCAGGTGCTGCTCAGGGTCGGTCACGTCGCGATCCTCGCCGTATTCACCGTGTTCCTCGCGTTCCCGTTCTACTGGATGGCGATCACCGCGTTCAAGCGGACGACCGATCTCCTCGACGTCCACGCCGATCCGCTGTGGTTCAATCAGCCGCCGACGCTCGCCCACCTCGAAGAGCTCTTCCACGGCACCGAATTCGGCCGCTGGATCGTCAACACCTGCATCGTCGGCGTCGCGGTGGTGGCGATCACGCTGATTCTCGCGATCCCGGCGGGCTATGCGCTCGCCCGCCTGTCGCGGCGGGGCGGGCGCAGGCTCGGCATGGCGATTTTCCTCACTTATCTGATCCCGCCGACGATCCTGTTCATCCCGCTGTCGCGGATCGTCGGCGATCTCGGGCTGCAGGATTCGCTGTGGTCGCTGGTGCTCGTCTACCCAAGCTTCACTGTGCCGTTCTGCGCGTGGCTGTCGATGGGCTTCTTCCGCAGCATCCCGCGCGACGTCGAGGACGCGGCGATGATCGACGGTCTCACGCGCTTCGGAGCATTCGTGAAAGTCGTGCTGCCGCTGTCGTCGGCCGGCGTGCTGACGGTCGTCATCTTCACGCTGACGATGGTGATGCAGGAATTCGTCTACGGGCTCACCTTCATCACGTCGTCGTCACAGTACACGGTCAGCGTCGGCGTCCCGACCTTCCTCGTGCGCGGCGACGTCTACTTCTGGGGCGCGCTGATGGGCGCATGCCTGATCGTGAGTCTGCCGATCGCGGTTCTCTATAATCTATTCGTCGACCGCTTCGTCGCCGGATTCACCGGAGGGGCGGTCAAGTGACGATCGTGGCCATCCGACGCACAACCCGGATCGACGAGCGGGATCGCCTCGCCGGCGAGATGCACGACCTGTATCAGAGCGCTCCCTGCGGCTTCCACTCGGCAAACGCCGAAGGTGTGCTCGTGCGGATCAATGACACCGAGCTCGGCTGGCTCGGCTACGCGCGCGACGAGGTGGTCGGGAGGCTCACGTTCGCGAGCCTCGTCGCGCCACGCCAGCGCAAGGCCGTGACGCGGGCATGGACCGTTTTGCGCGAGCGCGGCAGCGTCCACGACATCGAGACCGAGCTGCGGCGCAAGGACGGCACGGTGTTTCCGGTGCTGTTGAACGCGGTCGCCGTCACCGACGTCGGCGGGCGCTTCGCGCAGAGCCGGGCGACGGTGTTCGACATCACGCGGCGGCGGCGCGCCGAGGACGAGGCACACCGCTACGCCGCGCGCCTCAAGGCGATGTCGCGCCGCGCGGTCGAGGTGCAGGAGGCCGAGCGCAGGCAGCTCGCCCGCGAGCTGCACGACCGTGTCGGGCAGACGCTGACCGCGCTCAACATCAACCTCAACATCGTCAAAGGGCGCGCCGCTGCGGCGTCCGACCCGGTGCTCGTCGCACGACTCGACGACTCGCTTGAGCTCGTCGAGGCGACGTTCGAGAAGATCCGCGACGTGATGGCCGAGCTGCGGCCAGCCGTGCTCGACGACTACGGCCTCGCGGCCGCGCTGCGCTGGTATGCCGACCAGTGGGGTCGGCGCACCGGGATCGCCGCGACGGTGGTTGGCAGCGACCCGCAGCCGCGGCTGGCTGTGGCGCTCGAGGAGACGCTGTTCCGCTGTGTGCAGGAGGCGCTCACCAATGTCGCGCGGCACGCGCGTGCGCGGCGGGTAGTGATCGCGCTCGAGTCGTCGGCGCGAAGCTTTTCGACCAGCGTGAGCGACGACGGCGTCGGATTCGAGGCTTCGCCGCCGGCCGGCCTCGCGCACGGGTCGGGCTTTGGTCTGATGTTCATGCGCGAGCGGGTCGAATCGGCGGGCGGCCTGCTGCGGATCGAGTCCAGCGCGGGGCAGGGCACGCGAATCGCCGTCGAGATGAGGAGCCAGGCGTGACCATCCGCGTCGTGCTCGCCGACGACCATTCGGTCGTGCGTGATGGCCTGCGCTTCCTGCTCGAGGCGGAAGGCGACATCGTCGTCGTCGGTGCCGCCGCCACCGGCCGCGAGGTCCTGCGCGTCGCGCGCGACGTCATGCCCGACGTCATCGTCATGGACCTCGCGATGCCGATGCTCAACGGCACCGAGGCGACGTTGCAGATCCGCCAGGCCTTGCCGGCGACGCGGGTGCTGATCCTCTCGATGCATTCGACGACCGAGCATATCTACCGCGCGTTCCAGGCGGGCGCCCAGGGCTACGTGCTCAAGGAATCGGCCGGACCCGAGGTCGTCGCCGCGGTGCGCGCCGTGCACGCGGGCAGGCGCTATCTCAGCCAGAAGATCGCCGAGACCGTGCTCGACGACTACGTGCGCGAACGCCACAGTTCAGGGCCCCTCGACAGCCTCAGCGCGCGCGAGCGGCAGATCCTGCAGCTCGTCGCCGAGGGCAAGACGACCGCCGAAGCGGCAAGCGTGCTGTTCCTGTCGCCGAAGACCGTCGAGACCTACCGCAGCCGCGTCATGCACAAGCTCGGCGTGCGCGATTTCGCCGGGCTTGTCCGCTTCGCCGTCCAGCACGGGTTGACGCCGCTCGAGTGACTGCGAAGCGGCCTGCGGCAACCGCTACTGCTACCATCGCAACGATCGTGAAGGCGGTTGCCGCAACCGGCACTGCCGCGCAAAGTGTGATGGGGGTCGTGGTGGGTACGTGGCGGAAGGTGGGAACGGTCGACGACGTGTCGGATGACACGCCGCTCTCCGTCGTCGTGGGCGATGTGGAGGTCGGAATCTACCGGGTGAACGCGAAGCTCTACGCGATCGAGGACGTCTGTCCACACCAGTACGCGCTGCTGACGCAGGGATTCGTCGAAGGTGTCAACGTCGAATGCGCGCTGCACGGCGCGGTCTTCGACATTACGACGGGCAGGTGCCTGAAGGAGCCTGGAGGACGCGACCTGCGCACCTACGCCGTCCGCGAGAACGACGGGGACATCGAGATTCTCGTCGAGTGAGGTCGCGCGGTGCCGCGCGATCAGCCACGGCCGGCTCGCCTCGGGTGCGCGTCCTGACCGGCGATCCACGCCGCAATCTCCGGCCACGCTTCCTTCAGCGTGCGTGCCCCCATGAACAGGCCGATGTGACCGCCGGGGACGATGCGTGCCCGGATCGCGTGCTTCGGCGTGCCGACGAGGCGGGCGGTCGCCATCGCCTGCTCGTGCGGCGTGATGTCGTCGCGATCGCCTGCGAGCAGGTAGAGTGGGCACGCGATGGTGCCGATGTCGAGCGTGCGGCCCAGCGCCGAGTATCCGCCGCGTGCGAGGAGGTTGCGCTTGAACAGCTGGTCGATCACCTGCAGGTACCACCGGCCGGGCAGGTCGAGCGTGCTCTCGTACCAGCGCTCGAACGATTCGGTCTTCGCCAGCCAGACCGGATCGTCGATGTGCTCGTACAAATCGATGTGCTCCTCGATGTAATGCTGGCCGGGGTGCATGTTCTTCCAGCCGGCGAGCATCAGCGCACCGCGCATCAGCCCGCCGCCGCTCGCGACGAGGTCTTCGTAGAAGGCGAGCGGCGTCTCCCGCACCATCCGCAGCAGCGGCCCGTTGCCCGCGTGCGTGTCGACGGGCGCGCCAGCAAGCACCAGCGCCGCGACCTTCGCGGGAAAGCGCGCGGTGAGCATCGCGGCCATCCAGCCGCCCTGGCAGAGCCCGACGAGATTCACGTGTCCGCCGAGGTCGTCGATGCATGCGAGCACTCCCGCGAGGTACTGATCGACCTCGAGATCCTTCATGTCGGCCGTCGCGGAATGCCAGTCGGTGAGGAACAGGTGATCGACGCCGTTCGCGCGCAGCGTCTGCATCAGGCTCTGGCCGTCGTGGTAGTCGGCGATCATCGACGTATGCCCGGCGTAGGGCGCGATCACCAGCGTCGGCGTGCCTGCGGCGCCGGTCGCCGAGTAATCGCACAGGGTCAGCGTCCGCAAGCGCAGCCGCACCGAATGCTCGGTCGCAAGGCGAGGCGCGAGGCCGTGGCGGAGGCGCTCCTCCTCTGCGGCGAACCGGACGTTGCGCGCCGCGAGCTCCAACCCTTGCTTCACCATGTCGGCAGCGAGCTGGACCGGCCAGAAGAACGGCACGTTCAGCGTCGGGGCCGGGTTCTCGTGCGGTGCGGATTTCGCCATGCACATGCCCGGGGACGAGGGCTGATCTGGAGGCGGAGGTCGGAATCGAACCGGCGTAGACGGCTTTGCAGGCCGCTGCATGACCACTCTGCCACCCCGCCCGGGATGGATTCCGGCCGGACGCGATGAGAGGGCGTGTCGAGCCGGCGAACGAAAAAGGGAGAGCCGCAACGTCGACCTGCAGGCTCTCCCGATGAAGCTGGAGCGGGAAACGAGTCTCGAACTCGCGACCTCAACCTTGGCAAGGTTGCGCTCTACCAACTGAGCTATTCCCGCGCGGCAGGCGATTATAGCATCGGCACTCGCACCGCGGCAGACGCGTCCGGGCCCACGCGTCAGAGCACGGCCGCGATCGCGCCGACGACGTAGTCGAGGTTCTTCGGATTGAGCGCCGCAACGCAGATGCGCCCGGTGTCGACCGCATAGATCGAGTACTCGCGGCGCAGCCGCTCGACCTGGGCACGATCGAGCCCGGAGTACGAGAACATGCCGCGCTGGCGCAGGATGTGTCCGAAGTCGCGGCCCGGGGCCCGCTTCGCGAGACCCGCGACGAGCTGCTCACGCATGCCGCGAATGCGCTCGCGCATTGCGGCGAGCTCGCGCTCCCACAGCGCGCGCAGCTCCGCATTGCCGAGCACGATCGAGACGACGTGGCCGCCGTGCGTCGGCGGTGTCGAGTAGTTGGTGCGGATCACCCGCTTCATCTGCGACAGCACGCGAGCAGCCTCGTCGCGCGAGCCGGTGACGATGGTCAGCGCGCCGACGCGCTCGCCGTAGAGCGAGAACGATTTCGAGAACGAGCTCGAAACGAACACCGGCCCGGGGGTCGCCGCGAACTTGCGCACGACCTCGGCGTCGGCATCGATGCCCGAGCCGAAGCCCTGATAGGCGAGATCGAGGAACGGGACGAGGCCGCGGCTGCGTACCGTCGCGACGATCTCGCCCCATTGCGAAGACGAAGGGTCGACGCCGGTCGGATTGTGGCAACAGGCGTGCAGCACGACGAGGCTGCCCGAGGGCAGCGCAGCGATCGCCGAGCGCATCGCGTCGAAATCGAGGCCCCGCGTGGCAGCGTCGTAGTAGGGGTAGTTCTCGACGCGGAAGCCGGCAGCCTCGAACAGCGCGCGGTGATTCTCCCAGCTCGGATCGCTGATCCACGCACCTGCGCCAGGTGCGAAGCGGTGAATGAAATCGGCACCGACCTTCAGCGCACCGGTTCCGCCGAGCGCCTGGACGGTCACCGCGCGCCCCTCTGCGATCACCGCGCCGTCGGCCCCGAAGAGCAGTGGCGGCACCGCGTGGTCGTAGGCCGGGATGCCGTCGATCGGCAGGTACCCGCGAGGCGCCGCCGCGCCGGCGATCTCGGCTTCGGCGCGTCGCACGCATTCGAGCAGCGGCAACTTCCCCGAGTCGTCGTTGTAGACGCCGACGCCGAGATTGACCTTGCGTGGGTTGGTGTCCGCGTTGAAGGCGTCGGTGACACCGAGGATGGGGTCGCGCGGCGCGAGGTCGACGCCGCCGAAGAGCGTCGCGGAGACGGGGGCGTTCATTGTTCGATCCGGGGCCGATCCGAAACGCGCTATTGTACGCGGGTCACCGATCGATGCCCTGTCCACGCCTCGCGACTCATGGCGCGCGCCGACACCCGTCTCGAACCTGCCCCGAAGATTCCGCCCGTTACCGCGCTGAAGACGCTTGCCAGGACGCGGCGCTTCCTCGCTCCGTACCGGCGGCAGATCACGCTCGCGGCGATCGGCCTCGTCATCGCGGCGGCCGCGGTCCTCGCGGTTGGGCAGGGGCTGCGCTTCGTCGTCGATCGCGGCTTCGCCGCGTCGAATGTGCACGAGCTCAACCGCACGCTCGCGATGATGCTCGGCATCATCGTCGTGATGGCCGCGGCGACCTACATGCGCTTTTTCTATGTGTCGTGGCTCGGCGAGCGCGTGACTGCCGACCTGCGGCGGACCGTCTTCGACCACCTGCTCGCGCTGCCGCCGTCCTTCTTCGAGGAGACGCGTACCGGCGAGGTGATCTCGCGGCTGATCAACGACACGACGATGCTGGAGACAGTGATCGGGGCCAGCGCTTCGCAGGCAATCCGCAATTTTCTGCTTCTGATGGGTGGCCTCGTCATGCTGATGGCGACGAGCCTAAAGCTCACGCTGCTGGTGCTCGCCGGCGTACCGATCGTCGTCGTCCCGATCATCCTGTTCGGTCGCCGCGTGCGCAGGCTCGCGCGCGCGACGCAGGACCGCGTCGGCGACGTCGGCTCGTTCCTCGACGAATCGCTGCACGAGATCCGCACCGTGCAGGCCTACGGTCACGAGGACGATGACCGCAGCGGCTTCGCCGCGCGAGTCGAGGAGGCGTTCGCCACCGGCGTGCGCCGGATTCGCCAGCGCGCACTGCTCGTCGCCGCGGTGATCCTGCTCGTGTTCGGCGCGGTCGGCGTGATCCTGTGGATCGGTGGCCACGACGTGGTCGCCGGGCGACTGTCGGCAGGCGAGCTGTCGGCGTTCGTGTTCTACGCGATCATCGTCGCCGGATCGGTCGGCACGATCAGCGAGGTGATCGGCGATCTGCAGCGCGCCGCGGGAGCGACCGAGCGGCTGTTCGAGCTCCTCGCCGTGGTGCCCGCGATCCGGGGGCCGGCGGTACCGGCGCCCCTCCCTGCGTCCGGCCGCGGGACGCTCGCCTTCGAGCACGTCGTCTTCAACTACCCGTCGCGCCCCGACACGCCGGCACTCGACCGCTTCAGCCTCGACGTTCGCGCGAGCGAGCGCGTGGCGCTCGTCGGTCCGTCCGGCGCCGGCAAGACGACGGTGTTCCAGCTACTGCTGCGCTTCTACGATCCGCAGCAGGGTGACGTGCGGATCGCTGGGATCGACCTGCGCGCAGCCGACCCGCGCGAGGTGCGTCGCCAGCTCGCCGTGGTTCCGCAGGAGCCGGTGATCTTCGCGGCGTCGGTGCAGGAGAACGTCCGCTACGGCCGGCCCGAAGCGAGCGACGCCGATGTCAGGTCCGCTTGCGAGGCGGCGTACGCCAACGAGTTCGTGCATCAGCTTCCCGACGGGTATTCGAGCATGCTGGGCGAACGCGGCGTGCGCCTCTCCGGAGGGCAGCGCCAGCGCCTCGCGATCGCCCGCGCGATTCTCGCCGACCGGCCGATCCTCCTCCTCGACGAGGCGACGAGCGCGCTCGACGCCGAGAGCGAGCGAATCGTGCAACTCGCGCTCGAGCGGTTGATGGCTGGACGCACGGTCGTGATGATCGCCCACCGTCTCGCGACGGTCCGCCACGCCGACCGCATCGTCGTCATGGAAGCGGGGCGGGTGATCGCGCAGGGCACCCACGACGCGCTGATTCGCGACAATCCACTCTATGCGAGGCTCGCCGCGCTGCAGTTCGCGGCACCCGCCCAGCGCGAACCTATCGAAGCCGCATGATCGTTACCTTCCCGGACAGCCCCTGGGAACTGCATCAGCCGTTCGAGCCGTCGGGAGACCAGCCGGAGGCGATCGCGAAGCTCTGCGAGGGACTCGGCGACGGACTGTCGTTCCAGACACTGCTCGGCGTCACCGGCTCGGGCAAGACCTACACGATGGCCAACGTCGTCGCTCGCAGCGGGCGGCCGGCGCTGGTGCTCGCTCCGAACAAGACGCTCGCCGCACAGCTCTACTCCGAGTTCCGCGAATTCTTCCCGCACAACGCGGTCGAGTATTTCGTATCGTATTACGACTATTATCAGCCAGAGGCGTACGTTCCCTCACGCGACCTGTACATCGAGAAGGACAGCTCGATCAACGAGCACATCGAGCAGATGCGGTTGTCGGCGACGAAGGCGATTCTCGAGCGGCCCGACTGCATCGTCGTCGCCACGGTGTCGGCGATCTACGGCATCGGTGACCCGTCCGAGTACCACAGCATGATCCTGCACGTGCGGCAAGGCGACCGGCTTGCGCAGCGCGACGCGATCGCGCGGCTGGCCGAAATGCAGTACCAGCGCGCCGAGCTCGACTTCAGGCGCGGGACGTTCCGCGTGCACGGCGACGTGCTCGACGTGTTTCCGGCCGAGAACGCCGAGAGTGCGCTGCGCGTTTCGCTGTTCGACGACGAAGTCGAGTCGCTGCAGCTCTTCGATCCGCTGACCGGCCATCTGCGCCAGAAGATGACGCGCTACACGGTGTTCCCTTCGTCGCACTACGTAACCGGACGGCGCAAGGTGCTCGACGCGATCGAGGCGATCAAGGTCGAGCTCGCGCAGCGCAAGCAGGAGTTCACCGCGGCGATGAAGCTGGTCGAGGCGCAGCGCATCGACCAGCGCACGCGCTTCGACCTCGAGATGATGGCCGAGATCGGCTTCTGCAAGGGCATCGAGAACTACTCCCGCCACCTGTCGGGGCGCATGGCCGGCGAGCCGCCGCCGACGCTGATCGACTATCTGCCGCCGCGCGCGCTGATGTTCATCGACGAGAGCCACGTGACGATCCCGCAGGTCGGTGGCATGTACAAGGGCGACCGCGCGCGCAAGGAAAACCTCGTCGACTACGGCTTCAGGCTTCCATCAGCCCTCGACAACCGGCCGCTGCGCTTCGACGAGTTCGAGCGCCTGCTGCCGCAGACGGTCTTCGTGTCAGCGACGCCGGCCGATTACGAGGCGAAGCATGCGGGACAGGTAGTCGAGCAGGTTGTCCGGCCGACCGGACTCGTCGACCCGCAGCTCGAGGTGCGACCCGCGGCGACGCAGGTCGACGACCTGCTCTCGGAGATCAACCTGCGCGTCGGGCGCACCGAGCGCGTGCTGGTGACGACGCTGACCAAGCGGATGGCCGAGGATCTCACCGAGTACCTAGGCGAGCACGGTGTGCGCGTGCGCTACCTGCACAGCGACATCGACACCGTCGAGCGCGTCGAGATCATCCGCGACCTCCGGCTCGGCGAATTCGACGTTCTCGTCGGCATCAATCTGTTGCGCGAGGGACTCGACATCCCCGAGGTGTCGCTGGTCGCGATCCTCGATGCCGACAAGGAGGGGTTCCTGCGCGCCGAGCGCTCGCTGATCCAGACGATCGGGCGCGCGGCGCGGCACATCAACGGCACGGCGATCCTCTACGCCGACCGCATGACCGACTCGATGAAGGCCGCGATTGGCGAGACCGAGCGCCGCCGCGCAAAGCAGGTTGCGTGGAACCTGAAGATGGGCATCACGCCGCGCGGCGTCGAAAAACGGATCCGCGAGATGATCGACGGCGTCTACGACATCGACGACGAACGGCGCGAGCTCAAGGCGGCGCAAGTGAAGGCGAAGTACGCGGCGATGCCCGAGCGGGAGCTCGAGCGCGAACTTCGCGACGTCGAGCACGCGATGGAGGAGGCTGCCAGGAATCTCGAGTTCGAGCGCGCCGCGGAGCTGCGCGACCGCCTGTTCTCGCTGCGCGAGGCGCTGGTCGGCGTGGCACTGCCCACCGAGACCTGACGAAACCAGGCCCCGCGTTCGGCGTCCTATACTGGTCACCCGCATGGGCAACGAACAAGAAGGAGTACCGAGATGGAACTGAACGACAAGGTTGCAATCGTTACCGGCGCCGCGAGCGGCATCGGCAAGGCCATCGCAACCCGATATGTCAAGGCGGGTGCGCGGGTGGTGATCGCCGATCTCAACCTCGACGCGGCGAGCAGTGCGGCGCGCGAAATCGATGCCAGCGGGCGCTCGATGGGCGTCGCGATGAACGTCACCGACGAGACGGCCGTCGCCGCCGGCGTCGCGGCCACCGTGGCGAAATACGGCAAGGTCGACATCCTCGTCAGCAACGCAGGTATTCAGATCGTCGATCCGATCGAGAGCTTCACCCTGGCAAACTGGAAGAAGCTGCTCGCGATCCACCTCGATGGCGCCTTCCTCACCACGCGCGCGTGTCTGCCGCACATGTACAAGGCGGGAAGCGGCAGCGTGATCTACATGGGATCGGTGCACTCGAAGGAGGCGTCGGTGCTGAAGGCGCCGTACGTCACCGCGAAGCACGGACTGATCGGCCTCGCCAAGGTCGTCGCGAAGGAGGGCGCGAAGCACGGCGTGCGCGCCAACGTCATCTGCCCCGGTTTCGTGCGCACGCCGCTCGTCGAGAAACAGATTCCGGAGCAGGCGAAGGAGCTCGGCATCTCCGAGGAGGACGTCATCAAGAAGGTGATGCTGAAGGATACCGTCGACGGGGAGTTCACCACGGTCGACGACGTCGCCGAGGTGGCGCTGCTGTTCGCTTCGTTCCCGACCAACGCGCTCACCGGCCAGTCGCTGGTGGTGAGCCACGGGTGGTTCATGCAGTGACGATGGCGCACCCCGCAACCGACCCCGGCGCAGCGCCGGTGTCGGTGCTGTTCGTCTGCATGGGCAACATCTGCCGATCGCCGACGGCCGAAGTGGTGTTTCGCGAACACCTGGTGCGCAGCGGCCGCGGCGCCGGCCTGCGCGTCGCTTCGGCGGGAATCGGTGACTGGCATGTCGGCGAGGCTCCCGACGCGCGCGCAATCGCGCACGCGCGCCGACGCGGCTACGAGCTCGCCGACCTCCGCGCACGCCAGGTCTCGCGCGACGATTTCACGCGCTTCCGCTGGATCCTCGCGATGGACCAGCACAATCTGCGCGATCTCACCGCGATGCGGCCGTCGGGCTTCACCGGCCATCTCGGCCTCGCGCTCGACCTCGCGCCGGGGCTCGGAGCGCGCGAGGTTCCCGATCCCTACTACGGCGGCGGAGCCGGCTTCGAGGCGGTTCTCGATCTGCTCGAGCGCGCGGCTCCTGCCCTCGCGCAGCGCGTGCTCCCCGGAGGAAGCGCGCGCTGACGAGGCGTCGTCAGGGCGCGGAATCCTTGCGCGTCTCGACGAGCTGCAGCGCTTCGTCCGTGGCCACCACCCGCGGCGGACGCACGCGATGCGCACGCGCGGGTGCCGGCTCGTCCGCAACGGGTACGGATTCGTGGTGGCGCGTTTCGACGAGCTCGAGGCCCGAATCGGGAGCGAGCGTGAGTGCGATCGGCACGATCGCAGGATCTGCTGGAGAAATTGCTGCCGGTGGCGCGGACGCCGGAACGACGGGCGCTTCCGTCGCCGCAAAGAGCTCGCGCTCGGGCTCTCGCGCTGGACGCTGGTCGCGACCGCGATCGTTCGTCACCGCCACGGGTGCAGCGGGCGCTTCCTGACGGTCCTGCGTCGCCGCGTCGTGGGCCGCTGCGACGTCGTGTGCGGCGGCGCCTACGATAGGAGTCGCGATGGGCGTCGGCGCCGCTACGGTTGACTCGGACTCGGCACGCGTCGCGGGCGCAGCCGAACCGTTCTGGCGTTCGGGGTGCGCCGCGACCTCGCCCTGCGCGTTGCGCTCCCCGCCGCGCCCGCGACGGCCGCGACGGCGGCGACCGCCCTCGCGGCGCTCGTCGCCGCCGGCTTCTGCCGGTGCACGTGCCATATCGGCCTGGGTTGCCTGCTCGAGCGCGCCGGCCTCCTCGTGCGCGCCATGGCGGCCGCCCGTGCGCTCGCGCTGCTCGCGCGGTTGGCGTTCGCCAGGTTGGCGGTCACCGGATGGACGCCCGCCAGGTTGCCGGTCGCCGCGTTGGCGCTCGCCGCGTGCTTCGCGACGACGATCGCGGTCTCCGCGCGGTTCGCTTGCGCGCGCGCGCTCGGATCTATCGTGCTCGGAACGTTCACGATCGGAACGATCACGCTCACCGCGGTTGCGCTCGGTCCGGTCACGGTCGCCGCGCGGACGGTCTCCGCGTGCGCCTTCGCGGCGGCCGTCGCCACCGCGGCGCGGCTCGCTCTCGCCACGGACGGTTCCTTCGCCGGTCCGCTCGGGACGCGCGGCGTCGGTTGCCGGTGCCCCAGTTCCGGCTCTCGCAGTGGGTGCGCCTGCCTGGGCTTCCACCGCAGGGGCGCGCAACCATCCGAATAGCCGCCCGACCCACGAGCGGTGCGTCTCGGTAGCGGCCGATGCCGGCGTCGCAGCAGCGGCCGGTGCCGGCGCGCGCTCGATTGGCATCGGTGCGGGCTGCGACGGCGTGATGCCCTTGACGATCGCCTCCTGGCGGGGTCCCTTGTCCTCCTCGCGCCGCGCGACGGCGCTTTCGTCCTCCGGCTGCTGGACCATCTCGAACGACGGCGGCAACGGCTCGCTGCGATTGAGGTCGTCGTGGCGCAGCCGCTCGATGCTGTAGTTCGGCGTCTCGAGGTGCCGGTTCGGCACGAGCAGGACGTTCACCCTGAAGCGCGTCTCGATCGACAGCACCTCGGTGCGCTTCTCGTTGAGCAGGAATGTCGCGACATCGACCGGCACCTGCGCAACCACCTGCGCGGTGTTGTCCTTCATCGCTTCCTCCTGCAGGATGCGCAGGATGTGCAGCGCGGTCGACTCGGTACCGCGGATGTGCCCGATGCCGTGGCAGCGCGGGCACGCGATATATGCCGACTCGCCGAGTGCCGGACGCAGCCGCTGGCGCGACAGCTCGAGCAGCCCGAAGCGCGAGATCTTGCCGATCTGCACCCTGGCGCGGTCGTACTTCAGCGCCTCGTGCAGCCGGGTCTCGACCTCGCGCTGGTTCTTCGCGCTCTCCATATCGATGAAGTCGATGACGATGAGCCCGCCGAGATCGCGCAGCCTGAGCTGGCGGGCGACCTCTTCGGCAGCTTCCAGATTGGTGTTGAATGCGGTGGTCTCGATGTCGCCGGCCTTCGTCGCGCGCGCCGAGTTCACGTCCACCGAGACGAGCGCCTCGGTATGGTCGATGACGATCGCACCGCCGGACGGCAGCGGAACCTGCCGACCATAGGCGGTCTCGATCTGGTGCTCGATCTGGAAGCGCGAGAACAGCGGGACGTCGTCGGTATAGAGCTTCACCCGCGACACGTTGGCCGGCATCACGTGGCTCATGAACTGCTGCGCCTGCTCGTGGATCGCCTCGGTGTCGATCAGGATCTCGCCGATGTCGGGCTGAAAGTAGTCGCGGATGGCGCGGATCACCAGGCTCGATTCCTGGTAGATGAGGTAGGCGTTCGATTGCAGCTTTGCCGCGTCCTCGATGGCGTGCCAGAGCTGGAGCAGGTAGGCGAGGTCCCATTGCAGCTCCTCGACGCTGCGACCGATCCCCGCGGTGCGGGCGATGACGCTCATCCCGTCGGGCAGGTCGAGCGCCGACACCGCTTCGCGCAGCTCGGCGCGTTCGTCGCCCTCGACGCGGCGCGAGACGCCGCCGCCGCGCGGATTGTTCGGCATCAGCACGAGGTAGCGGCCGGCGAGCGAGATGTAGGTCGTCAGTGCCGCGCCTTTGCTGCCGCGCTCGTCCTTGTCGACCTGGACGATCAGCTCCTGACCTTCGCGCAACGTGTCGTGGGCGCGTTCGCGTCCCTCGCCGCCGCCTTCACGCCGCGCTCCGAGGTACTGCCGCGACACTTCCTTCAGCGGAAGGAATCCGTGTCGCTCGGCGCCGTAATCGACGAAGCACGCCTCGAGCGACGGCTCGATGCGTGTCACAATTCCCTTGTAGATGTTGCTCTTGCGTTGCTCCTTCGATGCGGACTCGATGTCGAGGTCGATCAGCTTCTGGCCTTCGACGATCGCCACCCGGAGTTCCTCCG
This sequence comes from Burkholderiales bacterium, assembly GCA_025981645.1. Taxonomy (GTDB): domain Bacteria; phylum Pseudomonadota; class Gammaproteobacteria; order Burkholderiales; family Casimicrobiaceae; genus VBCG01. The sequence goes on along the minus strand of JAICXH010000029.1, from coordinate 14,409 downwards.
CCTGGGTGGCATTGAACAGCATGCGTTTCATGGGTCTGATCCTCGGCGCGGCCGGCGGCGCGCGGCGGGCAGACGGAACGAGCGGCGCAGCGCGGACGTGCCGCGCTGGAGTGACGCTTACGCGGTGTCGGCGTGCGAAGACGGCCGCGACCCGGGAAGGGACGCGGTGACGGGGCGAGGTGGCTTGCGCATTTCGATCCGCAGCCCGGGCTTGGCGCCCGAAGCACTCCTCACAGGTCTTCTTGTTCGCGAACGGCAGTGGTACCGGTCCGCCTGCTCATGCACCCGGAACGGGGAGCTGACGTGCCGATGGGATTCGCCAGTGCACCGCGCAGCGGCCGCATCGAACCGGCCGATGCCGGTGCGGGACTGCGCCATTCCTTTACCATCGCTACTTTCGCGGAATCTGTTCCGCCCGGTGAGCGATTTAACCGGATCGAAGTGATTATATAAGGGAATGAAAGAGTTAAGCAACGTCGCTTCAACAGCGCTCACCGTCGGGGAGGCGGGGGCCGGCCAGCGCGTCGACAACTTCCTGTTGCGCCACCTCAAGGGGGTGCCGGCGAGCCACATCTACCGGATCCTGCGCAGCGGCGAGGTCAGGGTGAACCGCGGCCGCGTGGATCCGCAGCGGCGGCTCGAGATCGGCGACGTGCTGCGCATCCCGCCGATCAGGGTCGCGTCGCGCGACTCGGTCGGAGCAGGGCGCGACGCCTCGCGTGGAACGCGGCCGGCGGCGGGACGCACGCCGCGGCTGCGCATCCCGGTGCTCTACGAGGACGACGCGCTGCTCGTCGTCGACAAGCCGGCCGGGCTCGCCGTACACGGTGGCAGCGGAGTCGCGCTCGGGCTGATCGAGCGGCTGCGTTTCGAGCGCCCGCAGGCGTCGTTCCTCGAGCTCGTCCATCGACTCGACCGCGACACCAGCGGCGTGCTCATGATCGCGAAAAAGCGCCAGGCGCTGACCGGTCTTCACGCGCAGCTTCGCGAAGGCCGCGTCGACAAGCGCTACAGCGTACTGGTACGCGGCACGTGGCCGCAGGGCCGGCAGGTGGTCAGCGCACCGCTGCACAAGTTCTCGACGCGCGACGGCGAGCGTCGGGTGCGCGTCGACGCCGAGGGACGCGACGCGATCACCGTGTTCCGCCGCGAGCGCTCGTTTACGCGCCACGAGCCGCCGCTGGCGCTTCTCGAAGCCGAGCTCGCCACCGGACGCACGCATCAGATCCGCGTGCACGTTGCGCACATCGGGCATGCGCTCGCCGGCGACGACAAGTACGGCGACTTCGCGTGGAACAGGGAGCTCGCGCGCGCCGGGCTAAGTCGGATGTTCCTGCACGCGCGCCAGATCGGCTTTGCGCATCCGGTCGATGGTCGGCGCATCGATCTCGAGGCTCCGCTTCCGGCTGACCTCGAAGCCTTTCTCGCGTCGCTCGACGGCCGCTAGCGGCGCACCCGGGCGACCCGGGCGGATCAGCCCGCGGGCGATGCCGAGCGCGATCGCCTCGTTGCGGTTGAGCGCATCGAGCTTGCTCATGATGTTGCGGAAGTGGAAATTTGCGGTGCGCGGCCGGATGCCGAGCTTGATCCCGATGTCGGCGCTCGTCATGCCCTTCGCTGCGAATTCGAGACACTGGGTCTCGCGCGGCGACAGCGAGGGCCCGGTGGCCGCCGCTCCGGACGGCGACGCGGCCCGGTCGACGAGCCGCGCCATGAAGCATTCGTGGAAAGACAGTGCCAGCAGCACGATCTCGCCGAGGCGCTGGCCGATCGCGCACTGGCGCTCGTGTGGGACCGGCGAGATCGGCGAGCTGACGGCGACGTAGATGCGGCCGTGGTCGCGGTCGCTGAACGAGATCGACACCCCGCTCGCGATCCCGAAGCGTCGCGCATCGGCGAAGTATGCGCTGCAACGCCGATCGTTCGCGTAGTCGGCGGCGTCCCAGAAGAGCGGAACGCTGCGGTTCCAGCTTCGCGTCATCGCGGGGTCGATCTCGATGTACCCGCATTCCCCGTATCGCACGACCCAGTCTCCGGGGAGCGTCGACCAGACGAAGCATCGGGTGTCGCGCCGCGTCGGGCCTGCATCGGACGACATCGCGTACGTGAACCCGGCGAAGCCGAGTTCGGCGACCACGTTCTGCATCTCCGCGGTCAGCGGCCGGCCGGCGAGTGCTGCATTGGCGAGCCTGCCGACGGCGTCATCGTCGAAGTATCCGGAAACCGCGGCGGGTTCCCCCGGATCGATCAGTGCGAGCATGTTCCCTCCCTGCTGCGATAGTTGCTGCGCATCGCCGCCGCCTCCGCGCGCCGGCGCCCGCCCCGCAGTTCGCCGATCGGTGCCGGCTTGCGTCGCATCATAGCGCCTTGTCGTGCCGCGTCGCAGCCGCATGGCTACGGCTTCGCGCGTTCATCGACTCGCGCCATTGGCGAAGGATCGAAAGGCGCGGCCGGTCGCGCTACTGCCACAAATGACGGGTTGCGGCGGCCGCGTTCGAACGGCGATCAGCGTCGGGTCGCGTGGCGGGGGAGACCGCCGACGATGTCGCCAGGGCCGATGCCGTGGTCGAGGAACCAGCCCTGGCGCATCTCGATCGCGTAAAGCGCCGCTCCATGCGACCAGTGCGTCGCCAGATCCTGCGGCGCCATCGACTCGACGTTGAGGATGCGACCGTTCGCATCGACGAAGGCGACCGACAGCGGGATGAACGTGTTCTTCATCCAGAAAGCGAGCGGCTCGGCGGTGTCGAAGACGAACAGCATCCCGTGGTCGGGTTGCAGGCTGAAACGATTCATCAGTCCGATCTCGCGTTCGATCGGTGTCGACGCTACCTCGGCTACGAGGTTGTGGCCGCGAAAGGTCAGCGTGACGGTCGGCAGGCTCGCGTTGACCGCGGGCGTGGCACCGGTGTCCGCCACGGGCCGCGCCTCGAGCCCGGACCCCACGCCGGGCGGTGCGCCGAGGGCGGCGTGCGCGCCGCCTGCGAGCGCGAGCGCGGTGGCAAGGCCGGCCGAGGTGAATGTGCGCCGATCGCGGCGGTCTGGTTTCGTCACAATCCGTCTCCTTCGGACGCTGTGCCGGCCAGTGCCGCGTCGACGGCGGCACGCGGATACCGGGGAGCGAACAGCGCAATGAACTCGTAGACATATCCGCGCAGGAACGTTCCGCGGCGCAGCGCGAGGCGCGTCGTCGACGCCGCGAACAGGTGACCCGCGTCGAGGAGCTCGAAGTCGCGATCGCGCGTCGCATCCCAGGCCATCTGCGCAATGATGCCGACCCCCATTCCGAGCGCGACATAGGTCTTGATAACGTCGCTGTCGAGTGCGGACAGGACCACGTTGGGCTCCAATCCGCGCGCGGTGAAGGCGGCGTTGAACGCACTGCGGCCGGTGAACGCAAAGTCATAGGTGACGATCGGCCACTCGGCGATCGCCTCCAGGGTGAGCGGCCGTCGTTTCGCCAGCGGGTGCCCCCTGGGCACCAGTACGCCGCGGTTCCATCGGTAGCATGGCAGCGTCACCAGCGACGCGTCGTCGGCGAGGGCCTCGGTGGCGATGCCGACGTCGACCTCGCCGGAGCGGGTCTGCTCGGCGACCTGCGTCGGGTTACCCTGATGGAGGACGAGGTGCACGCGCGGAAAGCGTTCGGCGAAGCGGGGGAGTATCCTCGGGAGAACATAGCGCGCCTGCGTGTGCGTGGTCGCGATGCCGAGGACGCCCTCGTCTTCGAGGCGGTATTCCTCGGCGACGCGCCTGAGGTTCGCGAGCTCGTGCAGCGCCCGCCGCGCCGTGGCGACGACGATCTTTCCCGCCGGGGTGAGGTCGGTGAGCCGCTTCCCCTGGCGCACGAAGACCTCGACCCCGAGCTCGTCCTCGAGCTGACGGACCTGCTTGCTGATTCCGGGCTGCGAGATGGATAACACCGCGGCAGCGCCTGACACGTTGAGGCCTTTGTCGACGATTGCGCAAAGATACTTGAGCTGCTGAAGGTTCAAGGTTATATGAAACCTAGATAAGCCGCCCTCCGGATTATATGGGAACGACCGCACTGCTTCAGGTGCACCCGCGCAATCCGCAGCCACGGATGCTCCGGGAAGCCGCCGAGATGCTCCGGGAAGGGGGGGTGGTCGCCTATCCGACCGATTCGAGCTACGCGCTGGGCTGTCTCGTCGACGACGTCGACGCGGTCCGGCGCATCCGCGCGATCCGCGACATCGACACGCGACACCACCTGACGCTCGTCTGCCGTGACCTGGTCCATGTCGGCCGCTATGCGCGGATGGACAATGCCCAGTACCGCCTGGTGCGCCTCGGCACGCCGGGTCCGTACACGTTTCTGCTGCGCGCAAGCCGCGAGGTGCCCCGACGGATCCAGCACCCGCGCCGCAGCACCATCGGCGTTCGCGTACCAGGGCATGACGTCGTTCACGCATTGCTCACCGAGCTCGACCAGCCGCTGCTGTCGACGACGCTGATCCTCCCGGGTGCTGGCGCACCGCTCGACGATCCAGCGGCGATTCTCGCGGCGCTGCGCGGGCGCATCGAGGCGGTGATCGACGCCGGCCCATGTCCGTCCGAGCCGACCACGGTAATCGATCTCGAGCAGGGCGCGCCAAAGGTGATCCGGCGCGGTGGCGGAGACCTCGGGCGCCTCGGCCTCGCCGAGGCTGGTGGTAGAATCGCCGTCTGAATGGATTTTTCGCTGCGGGCCATCGCGCTCGGCGTCGTGCCGGTGGTCCTCGCGATCACGCTGCACGAGGCCGCGCACGGTTACGTGGCGCGCAGCTTCGGTGACCGCACGGCGGAGCGGCTTGGCCGGATCTCGCTCAATCCACTGAAGCACATCGATCCGGTCGGGACGTTGCTCGTACCGGGAATGATGATCGCCGCCGCGGCAGCATTCGGCGGGCCGGCATGGATCTTCGGCTGGGCGAAGCCGGTCCCGGTGAATTTCGGCAACCTGCGTCATCCGAAGCGGGACATGCTATGGGTCGCCGCAGCCGGCCCGGCGGCGAACTTCGTGATGGCGCTGCTGTGGGCGATCGGCCTCAGGCTGGCGGCACCCGGCGGGCCGTGGCCGGGCGATGCGATGTTCGAGATGGCGCGCATCGGCGTATCGATCAACCTGGTCTTGATGGCGTTGAACCTGATTCCCATTCCGCCGCTCGACGGCGGGCGCATTGCCGTGAGCCTGCTGCCGGCACCGCTCGCGGCTGTCTGGCAGCGCGTCGAGCGTTACGGCTTCGTCATCATCGTCGCGCTGCTCGTCACGGGACTCCTCAACCAGCTGATGCTGCCGTTCCTCCGCTTCGGCGAATACCTGCTCGGCGCGCTGCTGCACCTTCGATGACCCCTCGCCATCTCCCGCCCTCGCACCCATGATGTTCGCTGACCGCGTGCTCTCGGGTATGCGCCCGACCGGGCGCATGCACATCGGCCACTATCACGGCGCCCTGAAGAACTGGGTCAAGCTGCAGGAGGAGTTCGAGTGCCTGTTCTTTGCCGCCGACTGGCACGCGCTGACGACGCACTACGATGATCCCGAGTCGATCGCCGACAGCGTCTGGGAGATGTTCGTAGACTGGCTCGCCGCCGGTATCGACCCGGCGCGCGCGACGCTGTTCATCCAGTCGCGCGTGCTCGAGCACGCCGAGCTCACGCTGCTGCTCGGCATGATCGCGCCGGTCGGTTGGCTCGAGCGGGTGCCGACGTACAAGGACCAGCAGCAGCGTCTCGCCGACCGCGACCTGTCGAACTTCGGCTTCCTCGGCTACCCGGTGATGATGAGCGCCGACATCCTGGTCTACCGCGCGAACAAGGTTCCGGTCGGCGAGGACCAGGTGTCGCACATCGAGGTGACGCGCGAGCTCGCGCGCCGCTTCAACCACATCTACGGGCGCGAGCCGGGCTTCGAGGACAAGGCACGTGCCGCGGTGAAGAAGCTCGGACGCAACAAGGCGAAGCGCTACGAGACGCTGCGCACCGCCTTCCAGCAGCAGGGCGACGCCCAGGCGCTCGCCTCGGCGCGCGAGCTTCTCGACGAGACACAGAACCTGTCGCTCGGCGACCGCGAGCGGCTGTTCGGCTACCTCGAGGGGTCGCGTCGCGTGATCCTGCCGGAGCCGCAGCCGCTGTTGACCGAATCGGCACGGGTTCCCGGTCTCGACGGCCAGAAGATGTCGAAGTCCTACGGCAACGCGATCCTGATGCGCGAGGAGCCCGCGGTGGTGACCGAGAAGATTCGCAAGATGCAGACCGATCCGGCGCGCGTGCATCGTAGCGACCCCGGCAATCCCGAGCGCTGTCCGGTATGGGGATTGCACAAGATCTATTCGGACCAGGCGACGCGCGACTGGGTCTGGCAGGGATGCACGACGGCGAGCATCGGCTGCCTCGATTGCAAGCAGCCGTTGATCGACGCGATCATCCGCGAGCAGCAGCCGATCCGCGAGCGCGCGCAGAAGTATCTCGACGACCCGACGCTCGTGCGCAACATCGTCGCCGACGGCTGCGAGCGGGCGCGCAAGCTCGCCGAGGAGACGATGCGCGACGTCCGCCCGGCGATGGGCATCGGCTATGACTGACGCGGTGCTCGATCTCGCGCACCCGGCGCCGGAGCCGCGCCCGGTCGCGCGCGTCTATGGCGAGCCGGTCAGCGAACTGCCGCAGGACCTGTACATCCCGCCTGAGGCGCTCGAGGTGTTCCTCGAGGCTTTCGAAGGCCCGCTCGATTTGCTGCTCTATCTGATCCGCCGGCAGAACATCAACGTGCTCGACGTTCCGATGGCCGAGCTCACGCGCCAGTACCTCGGCTACGTCGAGATGATGCGGCGAACGCAACTCGAGCTCGCCGCCGAGTACCTGCTGATGGCGGCGGTGCTGATCGAGATCAAGTCCCGGCTGCTGCTGCCGCGCCCGCCGGCACCGCCCGGCGAGGAGGCGGAGGATCCGCGCGCCGAACTCGTCAGGCGCCTGCTCGAATACGAACGGATGAAGCAAGCGGCACGCGAGCTCGACGCACTGCCGCAGGTCGAGCGCGATTTCTCGGTCGTCCGCGTGTGGTTCGACCGGACGGCCGCCGCTCGGCTCCCCGACGTCGTGCCCGCCGATTTGCGTGCCGCATGGGCCGGGCTGGTCGAGCGCGCGCGTACCCATCGCCATCACCTGGTGACCCGCGAGCAGCTCTCGGTGCGTTCGGAGATGACGAGGCTCGTCAAGCTTCTGCAGCCGTCGCGCTACGTCGAGTTCACGTCGCTGTTTGTCGCACACGCCGACGTTCCGCACCTCGTCGTCACCTTCCTCGCGCTGCTCGAACTGGTCCGTGAGCAGCTCGTCAGCGTCGCGCAGGCGGCGCCCTACGCGCCGATCCACGTGCAGCTTCGCGGCGAGGCGCCGTTCCAGCTTGCAGGAGACGAAGCTTGAGCGATGACGCGATGCCGGCTTCCGGATGCGACAGCGCCGGCGAGCTGCCCGCCGTACCTGCGGATGCCGAGATCACGGACGTGCTCGAAGCCGCGCTGCTGATTGCCGGGGAGCCGCTCGATGAAGCGCGCCTCGCACGCCTGTTCGACCCGCCGCTGCCATCGGCCGCGCTGCGCCCGCTGCTCGAAGCGCTCGCGCTCGCCTGGAAGCCGCGCAGGGTCGAGCTCGTGCGCGTGGCCTCGGGGTGGCGCTTTCAGGGCCGACCCGGGTTGCAGCGCCATCTCGACCGGCTCGCACCCGAAAAGCCCCCGCGCTACTCGCGAGCAGTGATGGAGACCCTGGCGATCATCGCCTATCGGCAACCGGTCACCCGCGGCGACATCGAGGCGATCCGTGGTGTCGCGGTCTCGACGAACGTGATCAAGACCCTCGAAGACCGGCAATGGATCGAATCCATCGGTCACCGGGATACGCCGGGACGCCCGGCACTCTACGCGACGACGCCGAGCTTCCTCGACGATCTCGGCCTCGCGTCGCTCTCCGAGCTACCGCCCCTGGCGGACCTCGATTCGTCCCACCTCATGGAGATTCCCGATGTCCCCTCCACGACCGCCGAGACGCAGCCAGTTCTCGAGACCCCGCTCGCCGGGTCCGATTCAGCAGCCGAGCCTGGCGCTGCAGCGGATCGCGGAGAGCCTGCCGCCCCCGCGGCACAAACGCTCCACTGACGAGGTCTTCAACGAGCCGCAGCGCCTGCACAAGGTGCTGGCGAGTTGCGGCTTCGGCTCGCGCCGGGCGATGGAGGAGATGATCCTCGCCGGGCGCATCACGGTGAACCGGATGCCGGCCGAAGTCGGGCAGAAGGTGGGACCCGACGACGAGGTGCGCATCAACGGCGAGCTCGTGAAGGTCCGTTTCGCGCCGCCGCGACCGCGCGTGCTGATCTATCACAAGCCGGCGGGCGAAATCGTCACCCGCGACGATCCCGAGGGTCGCGCGACGGTGTTCGAGCGCCTGCCGGCGATCGGCCAGGGCAAGTGGATCAACGTCGGCCGGCTCGACTACAACACCGAGGGACTGATGCTGTTCACGAATTCGGGCGAGTTGGCGAACCGGCTGATGCATCCGCGCTACGAGGTCGAGCGCGAATACGCGGTGCGCGTGATGGGCCGGCTTGACGACGCGCAGATCGCCGCAATGACGACCGGCATCGAGCTCGACGACGGCAAGGCGCGCTGTGACAGCGTCGTCGATGGAGGCGGCGACGAAGACGGGTCGAACCACTGGTACCGCGTCGTACTGAAGGAGGGGCGCAACCGCGAGGTGCGCAGGCTGTTCGAGGCGCTCGGCGTCATGGTGTCGCGCTTGATCCGCACGCGCTACGGGAGGCTCGCGATGCCAACGCACCTGAAGCGCGCCGACGTCCAGGAGCTCGAGGCTGCTGACGTCGCGGCGGTGCTTGCTGCCGCGGGACTGCGCGGCGAATCGGCTACGCCGCCCGGAAGAGGCATACAGCAGGGTCCGCGGCGGCACCAGGCATCGCAGGGCCAGGGGAGGCCGGGACGGCAACCGTCGCGGCCGGCGCACGGCGGCGGACCGCGCAAACACGGCTCGCATGCGCCGCATCCAAGGGGGCCGAACGCGCCGCATCCGAGGGGGTCGAACGGACCGCGCAGCGGACCGGGGCTGCCGCGCGAGTTCCGCGCGGCCGAGTCGTCGGACACGCCGATCGGGGGACCGGCCGCCGACCACGCGCGTCCGGGCGACGGACCGCCGCGCACAGCGGCTGGCCATCCGGGCGCACGACCCGGACGTCACAACGGACCGGCGAAGGTCGGCAAGCCGCCGCGACCGGGCGGGCCGTTCCGCGGTCCCGGGGCCGGCAGCGGCGCGCCGTCGCAGACGCAGACGCAGTTCACGCCGCGATCTCGCGTCAATTTCGACGAGGTGCAACCGCAGAGCAATGCGAACGCGCTGCCGTTCGGGCATCGAACGCGCGAGGCATCGGGCAACGGATCACGACCACCGGGACCCGCGTTTCGTGGTCGCAGCCACGAGCGCGCTGGCAAGGGTCCGCGTCAAGGGCAGCCTCCGAGCCACCCGCGCGGCGACGTCGACGGCAACGTCGCGCCGCCGGCGCCACGCATCGTCGCCGACGACGATTGACCCGTCGCGCGATTCAGCGCGCGAAGCGCGGCGGTCGCTTGGCCAGAAAGGCGTCGATGCCTTCGGCGAAATCGGGCGTCGCTGCGCATTGAGCGAAGCTCCTGGCCTCGGCTTCGAGTTGAACGGCGAGCGGGCGCTCGAGCGAGTCGCGCAGCAGGCGCTTGACGTTGCGAAGCGCGGCGTGAGGACCGCTCTCGAGACGACCGACGATCGTCGCGATGGCGGCATCGAGATCGGCTGCCGCGACCACTCGGTTGACGAGTCCGATCCGCTCGGCCTCCTCGGCACCGAAGCGCTCGCCGAGCAGACAGATGGCGAGCGCGCGGCGCAGGCCGACCATGCGAGGGAGCGACCACGTCGCGCCGCCGTCGGGCGTGACCCCGATGTGGCGGTAGGCCGACGCGAACATCGCGCTGTCGGCGGCGACGACGAGGTCGCACGCGGCCGCGATCGACAAACCGAAGCCGGCGACCGCGCCGTGGACGGCGGCAACGGCGATCTGCGGCATCCGGTGGATGTTCTCGATGGCCGTCTGCACACGCAGCACGATGCGCTCGAACACGTCGGCGAGGTCGGCGGGACGATCGGCGAGCAGGTCGGCGAAGCAGCGCAGGTCGCCCCCCGCCATGAAGTGGGGGCCCGCGCCACGCAGCACCAGCACGTGCAGCGACGGGTCGGCGGCCACTGCGCCGGTGTGCCTCACCAGCGCATCCATCATCGCGACGTCGAGCACGTTGAGCACGGCGGGGCGATTGAACGTCAGCGTGGCAACGGCTCCACTGCGCGTCAGCTCGATCGGATCGGAACCCGCGGACGGGTCAGCGTCGGGCAGGGTCATCGTCGGTCCTCGTCGGCAGATCGGAATCGTCGTTCGCGGCCGCGCGGCGAAACGGGCTGCTCGCCTCGAGCTCGTCGATCGCGTGCTCGATCTCGGTGCGCTCGGTAGCGCAGAATCGGGCAATCGCCGAGGCAAATGCAGGGTCGGCGATGGTGTGCAGCGACTGCGTCGGCGTCGGCAGTAGCCCGCGCGCAAGCTTGTGCGAACCCTGTGCGCCGCCTTCGAAGCGCGCGATCCCGCGCTCGATGCAGAACTCGATCGCCTGGTAGTAGCAGGCCTCGAAGTGGAGTCCCGCGATGAAGTCGCGGGTTCCCCAATAGCGTCCCCACAGCGTGTGGCCGTCGTGGATGTCGAGTGCCGCGCAAACGGGTCGCGAGCCGCGGTAGCCGACGGCGAGGAGCATGGATTGCGGCAGCTGGGCGGCGACGCGCTCGAAGAATTCGAGCGTCAGGTACGGCGTCGACCCGTGGGCCGCGTAGGTTCGCGTGTAGCAATCGTGGAAGAAGGCCCAGTCGGAGGCGCCGATCGCGCTGCCGTCGAGTCGCCTGAATTCGATCCCCGCGGCTGCGACGCGCTGGCGTTCCTGGCGGATCTTGCTGCGTTTCGCATGGTTCAGCGCGGACAGGAAGTCGGCGAAGTCGCGATACGCGGCGTTGGTCCAGTGGAACTGGACGCCGCTGCGTATCGTCATGCCCGAGGCCAGCCCCTCCGCCGACTGCAGCTGGTCGGTGAACAGTACGTGCAGCGACGAATAGCCGCGGGCGAGCTCGGCGCGCGCGCGGGCGAGCAACGCGTGGCGCACGGCGGGGTCGTCGGCGAGCATTCGCGGTCCGGTCACCGGTGTGAACGGGATCGCCGCGACCAGCTTGGGGTAGTAGCGGCGGCCGTGGTGCCGGTACGCGCTCGCCCATCCCCAGTCGAACACGTATTCGCCGTAACTGTGCGTCTTGGCGTAGAGCGGCATCGCGCCGACGAGCGTGGAGCCGCGCCATGCGGTGAGCAGCCGCGGCGTCCAGCCGGTCTGCGCGGTGGCGCAGCCGGTCTCGTCGAGCGCCGAGAGCCACGCATGCGACACGAACGGCTGCGTGCCGGCGATGCGCTGCCAGCTCGATGGAGCGATCGCAGCGAGTGCCACGTCGTCGCGGATGCGCAGCGAAGCTGCGTCTCCGGACACGGGTACTTCGAGCGGGATTGGCGCGGGCATCACGACGCCACGATTGTCGCCGCTCGCGCGCCCAGGCTCAAGGGTCGACTTTCGCGTTCGCGCGCGAGTTCGTGCAAACACGGTCTCGGGCATTCGGCGGAGTGGCCGCGTGCTAGCATTTCCAGCATGCGTATCGCGCTCGCCCAGCTCAACCAGACGCTGGGCGATCTCGCCGGCAACGCGCGGGCGATCGTCGACGCGATCGCGCGTGCGCAAGGCGCGTCGGCGAGCCTCGTCGTCACTCCCGAGCTGTCGCTCTGCGGGTATCCGCCTGAGGATCTGCTGCTGCGCCCGGCGTTTGTCGATGCCTGTGCGGCTGAGCTCGCGGCGCTCGCCGGACGCGCGCGGGGATGCGCGGCGATCGTCGGTTTTCCGGAGCGCGCAAACGGCCGGCGCTACAACGCCGCAGCGCTGCTGCGCGACGGGGGCGTCGAGCGCGTCTACCGCAAGGAACGCCTTCCCAATTACACGGTATTCGACGAGGAGCGCTACTTCACTCCGGGTGATGCGCCCTGCGTGTTCGAGCTCGACGGCCGTCGCGTCGGCGTACTGATCTGCGAGGATTGCTGGCATCCGGCGCCGGCCGCGCGGGTCCGGGCGGCGGGAGCGGAGCTCGTCGTGGTGCCGAACGGCTCGCCGTACCATATGCGACAGCAGGTCGAGCGCGTCGCCCAGCTGGCGGCGCGCGCGCGCGAGACGGGAGCGGCGTTCGTCTACGTCAACCGCGTCGGCGGGCAGGATGAGCTCGTTTTCGATGGTGCGTCGTTCGTGATGGGCGCCGGCGGCACGCTCGCGCAGCAGCTCCCGGCGTGGCACGAGACGCTCGCCTTTGCGCAGTTCGACGGCGCTGTGCCGAAGGCGGTTCGCGGCGAGCTCGACCCTGCGCTCGAGCCGCACGTCTACGCGGCGCTTGTCATGGGCGTGCGCGACTACGTCACGAAGAACGGCTTTCCGGGGGTCATCATCGGCCTGTCGGGGGGGGTCGATTCGGCGCTGACGCTCGCCATCGCTGTCGACGCGCTCGGCGCGTCGCGCGTACGTGCGCTGATGCTGCCGTCGCGCTTCAGTGCGTCGATGAGCCTCGACGACGCGAGCGCGATGGCACGCCGCTGCGGGATCCGCTACGACGAGATCGCCATCGAGCCGATGTTCGGCACCTTCGTCGGTGCGCTCGCCGTCGAGCTCGCCGGCCGTCCGCCTGACGCCACCGAGGAGAACATCCAGGCGCGCATCCGTGGCACGCTGCTGATGGCGATCTCCAACCGGTCGGGTGCGATCGTCCTCACGACCGGCAACAAGTCGGAGATGGCGGTCGGCTACGCGACGCTCTACGGCGACATGGCGGGAGGCTTCGCCGTCCTGAAGGATGTCAGCAAGACGCTCGTGTACCGCCTCGCGCGTTGGCGCAATTCGCTCGGCCGCGTGATTCCGGAGCGCGTGCTGACGCGCGCGCCTTCCGCCGAGCTGCGTGCCGATCAGACCGACCAGGACTCGCTGCCTCCGTACGACGTGCTCGACGCAATCCTCGAAGCCTACGTCGAACACGACCTCGCCCCGGCCGCGATCGTCGCGCAGGGCTACGATCCCTCGGCCGTCGCGAAGGTCGTGCGTCTGATCAAGGTCAGCGAATACAAGCGCCGGCAGGCGGCTGTAGGCATCCGCATCACGCCGCGCGGCTTCGGAAAGGACTGGCGCTACCCGATCACTTCGGCGTGGGATGAGGGAGGGTCTTTCGTGTATGCTTTGCGGGCCCCGCCGCCCCCCTCGCCGAGCCCCGAATGAAGAAGATCGAAGCCGTCATCAAGCCGTTCAAGCTCGACGAGGTCCGCGAAGCCCTGTCAGAGGTCGGAATCAGCGGGTTGACCGTGACCGAAGTCAAGGGATTCGGGCGGCAGAAGGGCCACACCGAGCTTTACCGCGGCGCCGAATACGTGGTCGATTTCCTGCCGAAGGTCAAGGTCGAGATGGTGCTCGCCGATTCGCTGGTCGAGCGCGCGATCGAGGCCATCGTCAAATCGGCGCGCACCGGGAAGATCGGTGACGGAAAGATCTTCGTGACCGCGGTGGACCAGGTGCTGCGCATCCGTACCGGCGAAGTGGGGGAGGCGGCAGTCTGAAGGAGCCCCCTTCCGCAGGTCGGGGAGGCAGGCATCGGCAATCCAACCGGGGGTATCCATCATGTCCTTCGCAAGCGAGTTCAAGGAATTTGCCGTCAAGGGGAGCGTTGTCGATCTGGCGGTCGGCGTGATCATCGGTGCGGCGTTCGGCAAGATCGTCGATTCGCTGGTCAAGGACATCATCATGCCGGTGGTGGGGCGCATCTTTGGCGGGCTCGATTTCTCGAACTACTTCATCATATTGAAGGATCCGCCGGCCGGATACAGCGGCCCGATGACCTACGACGCGCTGACGAAGGCCGGCGTTCCGCTGTGGGCCTACGGCAACTTCATCACGATCGCCATCAACTTCCTCATCCTCGCGGTGATCATCTTCCTGATGGTTCGCGCGTTCAACCGGATGAAGCGCGCGCAGCCGGCGTCGCCACCGCCGCCGACTCCTGAGGACGTCGTGCTGCTGCGCGAGATCCGCGACGCGCTCAGGAAATAGCGCGCCGGCCCAGGTGTCGCGCGGCCGATGCCGCGCGGCGCGAATCTTGATCCAGGAGGGATTCCATGAAGCATCGCATCTGGCAGGCGCTCGCCGCGGTGGCGCTCGTCTGCGGACTTGTGCCCGCCGCGTCGGCCGACATCACGTTGGGCGTCACGCTGTCGGCTACCGG
>JAICXH010000001.1 GCA_025981645.1 Burkholderiales bacterium | reverse complement strand
ATCGGGCCAAAGATGCTGGCGCGCATTGCCAAGCACACTGGCCTCACGCCAGAAGATATGTAGGCAGTGCCGCCCAACCTTACGGTCAACCGGACGCGCCGGCACACGCCTTGATCGTCGGCGCGCATCTCGTCGGCGCGCATCTCGTCGGCGCGCCGGCTACCTTCAACGTTGGGCGTCACCGAAAAGATCCCCGTCACTCGCGATGACGCGGCTGTAGAAATTCGATCCCACTTTCGAGACGAAGGAAGCGAAATGAAGCGACCCAGCGTACGCATGTGGACCGCTAATGCCCTGGTTCTTCTTGGTTTTTCACTGCCTTGGAGCAGCGTGATTGCGCAACCTACCTTCAAACAGCAAATTATCGGAACGTGGATGTATGTTTCAGTCGACCTTGTCCGTCCCGATGGCACCCGCGTGCCTCTGTTTGGCCCCAATCCACATGGTCACGCTAGCTTTGATGGAAATGGCCGATATATCTTGATGACCGCGCGCGATGGACAGGCCAAGTTCCGGACTACCAATCGCATGGAGGGCACCACCGAGGAAAACAAGGCCGTAGTGCAAGGGTCAATTGCTCATTTCGGGAGTTACACCGTCGACGAAACGGACAAGATGATCACGTTTCATATAGAAACTAGTACCTATCCGAACTGGAACGGAACAGAGCAAAAACGACCATTCACTCTTACAGGCGATGAGCTCACGTGGAGGACGCCTGCTTCGACTGGCGGTGGTACTGCTGAGGTGGTATTGAAGCGCGCGAGGTAGGTATTCGAGACCGAGGTTCTAGTCGAGCTGCGATGTGGTTGAATAACATGACGCCCAACCCTACGGTCAACCGGACGCGCAGGTTCAAGCCTTGATCTTCTGCGAGCGTCAGCGCGGCGCACCGGTTACCTCCAACGTTGGGCGTCATTAGCGCTGGCGTAGCCCCACATGCCGAATGATTGGTCGCACGAAGAAGTGGAGGCGACGGTCGCCGACTACCTCGCCATGCTAAGCGCCGAATTGGCGGGCGTTCCTTACAACAAGACCGTGCACCGACGTGAACTTGTGAAGGTCCTCCATAACCGGTCGGAACAGGCCATCGAGTTCAAGCATGCGAACGTCAGCGCCATCCTCATTGACCTCGGTTTCCCTTACATCGCGGGCTACAAGCCCCGCTCGAACTATCAGCAGCTACTTTGCGACGTGGTCTCCGATCGCCTTGCTGAGAACCCAGCGTTGTTGAACGTTGCTGCAGCAGACGCAGACCTTCCGATCGTCGTGCCTGAGGTGGACGATATCCTCTCGGTCCTGACCTCACCACCACCTGCGTCCGAGCCCGACCGCGCAGCGCAGCAGCAATCGCACGTTCGGCGACGACCCTTTTCCACTAACTACCTGGAACGAGAGGCACGCAATCGCTCTCTCGGCTCAGCCGGCGAGGAGTTCGTGCTTAACTTTGAGCGAGCTCGACTGCTTACCGCAGGAAGGGAAGCTCTTGCCGGAAGAATCGAGCACACGTCCCGCGTTCGCGGCGACGGAGAAGGGTTCGACATTCTATCCTTCGAAGAGTCCGGAAAGGAGCGACTGATTGAGGTGAAGACGACGAAGTATGGACGCGAGACTCCCTTCTTTGTTTCGAGCAACGAGCTCGCGGTATCAGACTCCCGCGCAGACCAATATCATCTATATCGCCTTTTCGGATTCCGCCTCGCACCTCGGCTCCTCACGCTGGCCGAAGCCCTTGGAAGCACCTGCCGACTATCTGCGTCGTCAGACTTGGCAACCGTCCGATGACGCCCAACCCTACGGTCAACCGGACGCGCCAGCTCATGTTTTCTCGGTCGCGAGCATTGGCGCGGCGCGCCGATTACCTTCAACGTTAGGCGTCAGAAACAGCTCCACCAGTCGCCGTCACGAATGCAACGAGTACAGCACCCAACCCACGACCACGCGTGCCACTCCGAAGGGAATGCAGATGGAACTCCCAGACATCATCACTCGACTGCCGCAAGTAGAGCTTCCGATCCCTTCAACTACCGTGCGCACCAGCCTCCTGCAGTCCGAGCATGGCCAACTCGTCTTCTTTCAGATCTTGAAGGATGTGGACCTCCCTGCCCACAGCCACAAGGGCCAATGGGGCACGGTCCTCGAAGGGACAGTTGAGCTCACGGTTAGTGGAT
The DNA here is from genome assembly GCA_025981645.1 of Burkholderiales bacterium. GTDB lineage: Bacteria > Pseudomonadota > Gammaproteobacteria > Burkholderiales > Casimicrobiaceae > VBCG01. Next base: position 91,101 of record JAICXH010000001.1, on the reverse strand, counting down.
CAACCCAAGTCCACACCGCGGGAAGCTCGTACTACATTCCATCGGGCGCCGTCCACAGCGCGGGGCTCGCGGCGGGCACCAAGATCATCGAGTTCTTTGAAGAGTCCGATCGCTACAAACGGATGTAACTGCGGAATGGCCCCACTGACGCCTAACCCTCCGTTGCACCCCACGTGCTACGGCTGGCTTCGCCAGCCTCCGCCCGCGGGTGAACTCCAACGTTTGGCCGCACAACACGCCTCCGCGCACGCTAGTCGCACGACATCCACGCCCAAGAGGAACACTTATGACCACCCAAGGCTTCGTCGCGTCGCACGCCAAAAATGCAGAGTTCCAACGAGGTCTTCGTTCCTTCTACGAATATCGCGATCTGGGAATCAAGGAGGCAACGCAAGGCCGAGTTGACGCCCATGTGATCCGCGCGGCGGCCGGAAAAGAATTCTCAAGCCAGCCGCACCCTCACAAGACGGAGTTTCAGCTTGTGTACATCATGAAGGGCTGGATCGAATTCGAGTACGAGGGTCAAGGTATCGTCCGCCTCGAAGCAGGCTCATGCGTCCATCAACCGCCGAATATCCGTCACCGCGAACTCGGTCACAGCAACGACATCGAAATGCTCGAGGTCGTTCTCCCCGCCGGCTTCGCCACGGAAGATGTCTCGTCTGTCGATGGTTAGCCATGCGGTGCAAAGTGCGGCCTAACCCGGCGCTCAACGGGACGGGCCGGTATACGGCGTCGTTCTTGTCGGCGTCGGCGCGGTCCGCCGGTTAGCTTGAACGTTAGGCCCCATGGCAGCGATACTTCGGCCCGCCGTACCCGCTGATGCCGCGCGCATTGCACAGATCCTGATCGATGTGCGTTCGGCCTTCATGCCGTATGCTCCTTTGGCACACGCGCCAGAGGAGGTACGGTCTTGGGTCTGCGGGTTCTTAGTTCCGTCCGGTGGCACCGTCGTCGCCGAACTGGATGGCGCCATAGTCGGCTTGACGGCCGTCGAACGCGAAGCCTCGTGCTCTTGGATCACACAAATGGCCGTCGATCCGCCTCATGTCCGACTCGGAATCGGTTCGGCCCTATTGCGGTATGCCTTCCGCGAATGTCCTTCGCCAATTCGGCTGTATACCTTTCAGGCCAATATTGGCGCTCGTCGGTTCTATGAGCGCTACGGCTTTCGGGCTGTACGGCTGAGCGATGGCCGAGAGAATGAAGAACGCTGCCCGGACGTGCTGTATGAGTTCACTGCCACCGCCACCGGCGCGTGAACGACGCCGCCCGGTGGCACGACTGTGGGGCCTAACCTTCCCGTCAACTGGACGCGCCGATGCGTGGCTCGAGGTGTGGCTGGCATCATTTCGGCGCGCCGGTTACCTTGGACGTTAGGCGGCGCGATCCAATGTCGATGCATTCACTCCAAGTTACTGTACGTCGTTCGGTTGCAGCCGACTGCGATGGCATCTTCGCCGTACATACCGAGGCCATTCGCCAATTGTGTAAGGTGGAGTATTCGCAATCGCAGCTCGCGGCGTGGGCCGGTCGCCTTACGCCGTCGGGCTATCTTCCGGCCATGGGAAAGAACGTCTTCTTGGTCGCAGAGCGCAATGGCCAGATCGCAGGCTTTGCCGAATTTGCCGTGTCCGAGGGCGAAATTGTAGCGATCTATGTTCATCCACGGCACGCGCGCCAAGGTGTGGGCAGTGCACTGTTTCGTTCGCTTGAGGAGATCGCTAACGGAAGGTCCCAGATCCACACCCAGAACCGGCAAAGCAGCGGTAGCATTCATGTCGGACTCCTTCTGATTGAGCGCTGACACCCCACACCACATGAGGCCAGCCGGCACGATGATGCCGAAAGATCAGGGGGAGTCCATCCCATCAGTCAACGCGGACGCTCCGGCACATGACTTCTTCCACGCGAGCGTCGGCGCGGCGCGCCGGTTACCTTTATCGTTAGGCCGCACACACGCACCCCTGCTCCCATGAGAATCGAGATCGACGACCTCTCGCGCCCAGAGATTCATGCACTGCTGAATGAGCACCTGCGGAACATGTTTGAACTCTCTCCGCCGGAGAGTGTTCATGCACTCGACCTTGTGCGACTGCGCAAGCCCGAGATCACCTTCTGGTCTGCCTGGGACGGTTCAGAACTGCTCGGCTGCGGCGCCCTCAAGCAACTCGATCCCACGCACGGTGAGATCAAGTCGATGCGCACTCCGGCCAGGCTTCGGCGCCGGGGCGCAGGGCGCGCCATTCTGACCCACATCCTACAAGTTGCCAGGTCTCGCGGTTATGAGCGCCTGAGCCTGGAGACCGGCTCCGTGGAGGCATTCAAGCCGGCTCAGCAGCTCTATGAGAGCTTTGGGTTCAACTATTGCGGCCCCTTCGGCGAATACACGGAAGATCCGAACAGCGTCTTCATGACCTTGAGGCTGCAGCAGAGTGCGGCCGAACCCTTCGCGCGAGCCGCTCCGCTCAAGCGTTAGGCGTCGCGCATTTCACCACCACCATCTCCCTTCTATGAAGCGCACGCTCATCAGCTCAGGCTCATCCTTCGAGCAAGAGATCGGCTACTCCAGAGCCGTAGTTCAAGGCGACTGGATCTTCGTTTCAGGCACTACCGGCTTCGACTACTCGACGATGACCATCGCTGATGGCGTCCAGGCACAAACGGAGCAATGCTTGAAGAACATCGAGGCCGCATTGCTCCAGGCCGGTTCCAGCCTTGACGATGTGGTCCGTGTGACCTACGTGCTTCCGGATGGGGAGGAGTTTCCGGAGTGCTGGCCTGTGCTGCGTAAGTACTTCGGTGAGGTGCGTCCAGCGGCGATGATGATCTCGGCAAAGCTGCTGGACCCGCGGATGCGCATCGAAATCGAAGTTACCGCCCTTAAACAAAACAAGTAGTTGCGGAGCGAAGCCGTGACGCCTAAGCCGTCCATCGAGTGGCCGTCCCAAAGCGGCCTTCGGCTACTTTGTGCCGCCGCCGATGCCGAACGTTGGGCCCCCGGATGACGAGGCCGACCGTGAAGCTCGATGTCTATGGGAAGCGCTTCCTTGTGGAGCGCGACGGCGAACAATGGTGCACGTACCTGCTTGGCGCGGACGGGAAGCGCTCGCCTTTTCCTGTCGCAATCCCTGACAACCTTCATGAAAATGAACTCGCGCAGTATTTCGACGATTTGTTTCACGAGGCATCGACTCCACAGAAACCCAACGTCGTTCGACTAACTTGAGGGCTGTTGGCGATGTCGGCGCGTTCCTGCCGATCCTCGGTTGCCAGTTACCTCCAACGTTAGGCAGGACAGAGCCGTTATGGCGCCTCCTTACACGCTGCTCATTGCTCCCGTCGTCCTGGCGGTTCTTTCGCTTCCGCTTATCTTTAGATGGGTTCCACCCAATCCGTTCTACGGCTTTCGGACGCGCCGCACCCTGGCCGACCGGAACCTTTGGTACCGCGTCAACTTCTTCTGCGGCTACGCCGTGCTCGCTGCATCGGCGCTTAGCGTCATCCTGCTTCTGGTACTGCCGCCATCGCCCTACGCTGTTCTTGCGTTCGCGCTCCCCTTGTTGGCAGCGTTAGTCGCGTCGTCCGTCTATCTGCGCCGTGCTGCCTAACCATTTGTTCAAGCGGACTGCCGCGACACGTTGCCGTACTGACCACCCGGAATGAGGACAGCGGCCCGCCCTGGAGAGCCTTCATGAGGATGACTACGTGCTTGCCGATCTTCTTGCTGCTCGGCATCTGCACCGCTGCCGCCGAGGACAAGCCGGCTCCCGCATACCCCACGATGGCCCCGGCCGACCGGTATCGGTTCGCCAATCCGGAGGACGAAGTCGCCTTCGCACGCACCGCGGCACCGCCTTCGATCTCGGATCACGCCACAGTGCTGGTGCTCGGCAAGAAGGGCTATCGAACCGCCATCGAGGGCGACAACGGCTTCGTCTGTTTCGTGGAGCGCTCCTGGACGGCCGGCTTCGACGATCCGGTATTCTGGGATCCGGAAATCAGAGCGCCCAACTGCTTCGGCGCGCCGGCGGTACGTAGCGTCCTGCCCCAGTACCTGAAACGCACCGAGTGGGCGCTGGCTGGCGCCACGAAGCAGCAGATGATCGAGAGGACGCGTGCGGCCTTCGCGAAGCACCAGTTCAAGATGCCCGAGGCCGGCTCGTTTTCGTTCATGCTGTCGAAGCATGGCAACCTGGGCGACCCTGCGGGCGGCGGTCCGTGGCTGCCGCACGTCATGCTGTTCGTCCGCCACGGCCAGGCAAAAACATGGGGTGCGGGGTTGGAAGGCTCGCCGATCCTCGGCACGGAAAGCAGTCCGATCGATCCGACCGTGCTGTTCATCCCGGTGCGCCGCTGGTCGGACGGTACTCCGGTCCCGATACCATCGGAGCACCGTCACTAGTGGATGACAGCTGCTCGCTCCTGTGCGTCGGCGTCAGGCATGGCGTTCGGCCCATCGCACGTACCTCGACGGCGAGGCACCGAGCGAGCGCGCGGAGCGCCGGTGGATTCGTACGCATAGGAACCTACCGTGCTAGACCTTCGCCCCAACTGTGAATGCTGCAATCGCGATCTTCCACCGGACTCGGTGGACGCTCGAATCTGCACATTCGAGTGCACCTTCTGTTGCGACTGCGCGGTAGTCCGCCTCGGCAACGTGTGTCCGAATTGCGGCGGCGAGCTCGTTCCTCGCCCGCGACGTCCTGCGGAGCAGCTTTTGAGGTACCCGGCGTCCACCGAACGGGTCCTCAAGTCGAATGGATGCGGCTCGTGAATCCGCGCCGCATCGAGCCGCCGCTCGAGGGCAAGTCGTTGGTCATCAGCGTTCGCGCCAAACCTCGGTCATCCGTTGGCGCGCTCGAGCAAGATACGGCCGGAACCTGGGTTGCGCGACTTCGGTCATCACCGGTCGATGGCAAGGCCAATGAGGAGCTCATCGCGCTCGTCGCGCGGCACTTCGGGTGCGCGCGCGCTTGCGTTTCGATCGTCTCCGGCACGACGGCTCGCCTGAAGCGGGTCAGGGTCTCTGCCACCACCGGCGACCCAACCCGTAGCGCCCACCCCCCCGCTCAACCGGACCGCCCGCCGGCGGCGCTGGGGCACCCGTCCGCTCGCCGACCGCGGGCGTGAACGCGAATCACTCCGCACGGTGCTGCTCGCCCTCGCGTCTAACCTTCCGCGGTACTCGCGGTCGGTCACCAACTTCGCGAACGATCTCGTGTCGCTCCCGGCACCGAATGCAACCTGACTCGCCGGTCAAGCGGGCGCGCCTGCATGAGCCCTCGTGCCCCGAGCGCCGGCGCGGCGCTCGGGCTACCTTCAACGTTAGGCATCACGTGCTCCATCGAAAGTACCCGGCGATGAATACTTCTGCACCCCCCATTCCGTTCATTCCAAGCGACTTCGCGGTTCCCGAGAAGTTGGAGACCGAGGAGTTCCGCCTGCGGATGCTCACCGTCAATGATGTAGTCAAAGATTACGACGCGGTGATGTCCAGCTTTGATCACTGCAGAACGATCTGGCCCGGAGGCAAGTGGCCCGAAGGCCTTACGCTGGAGCAGAACCTCATCGACCTCGGCTGGCACCAGAGAGAGTTCCAGACCAGGAGGTCGTTCGCCTACACCGTTGTCAATCCATCGGAGTCGAGAGTCCTCGGTTGCGTGTACATCGAGCCGACGCGCAGACGCGGCTACGATGCGGCGGTCTTCCTGTGGGCGCGTCAGAGTGAACTCGCGGGGGGCCTCGAACTCCGATTGCACGCTGCAGTCAGGCAGTGGATCGCAGGGGCCTGGCCGTTCAAGTCGGTCGCGTTCCCCGGCAGAGATATCGCCTGGGAACCTTGGAGGGCGATCCCCGCCGAGAGGCGATAGTGCCCACCGTGCCAGCGAGCGACACGGGCGGCCGGGCTGCTCGGGGCACACGCTCGCCGTTTTCCGTTGCATCGGGGGCAAGTGGCTGCTGGCGAGAGACGCCAATCTCCTGTCCCCCGTCAAGCAGACCACGGCGTGACATCAACCCCTCCTTCAAGCGGACGCCTGACCGCGCCGCTTGACTCAAACGTCAACCCCCGGCGGAGCGCCAGCGAATGAGTAGCCGTCCACTGAAGACGTATGTCGGCAGTTGCCATTGCGGAGCGGTCCGATTCGAGATCGAAACCGACTTTTCTGAGCTCACCATGTGCGACTGCTCGATCTGCCGTCGCAAGAATGCTCTCATGGTCAAGGTCCACGAAAGCAAGTTCAAGCTTCTCGCGGGCCACGAGTTCCTCACCGAGTACCAGTTCCACACGAAGACTGCCAGGCACTACTTCTGCAAGGCCTGCGGCATCTACCCATTCCACCGCAAGCGCGTCACGCCGGACCATTTTGGCATCAATGTGTTCTGCCTCCACGACTTCGAGCCTTCGGGCATACCTGTTCGGCAAGCCATAGGGGCCGCAATGCCGTGAGCAGCAGCACGCATAGCGCGAACTTTCGTCGCGCGCGAATCGACGGCCGCGAATCCCCCTGGTCACCCATGGGAAAGGAGACTCATGAGCAAGGTATTCGTCAACATCGGACTTAGCCTCGATGGCTACATGGCGCCGGAAGGAATGACCATCGAGAATTGGGACAGGCCGGAGTACAAGAACTGGGGCGCCAAGTGGGGTGCGCTCATGGCGTGGATCCTCAATCAGCAGTACTTCCGCGAGAACCTCAGACTCGGACCGGGAGGAGAGACCGGCCCGGTCAATGACTTGCTTCGCAGCACCACCGAGCGCATCGGTGCCAATATCATGGGCAAACGGATGTTCGAGCAAGGCGAGCGGGCCTGGCCAGAGGACGCTCCGTTCCACACACCCGTGTACGTTCTTACCCATGAGAAACGCGCACCCTGGGTGCGGCCCGGCGGGACATCCTTTTACTTCATCGATGGCGGACCGGAGCGTGCCCTGGAGCTGGCTCGGCAATCTGCGGGCAGTCGTGACGTTCGTATTGCGGGTGGAGCGGATGTGATCCAGCAGTACCTGAACCTGAATGTCGTCGAGGAGCTGGAAATCGCCTTGGCACCCGTATTGTTCGGCAGTGGGCGGCGTCTTTTCGAGAACCTTCGCGAGCCCGGGCCGCAGTTTCGTCTTGACAGGGTTCTCGATGGTCCTGCGGCCACGCACTTGCGCTATGTGCGTCGGTGAGGGTGGGCTGACGATCCGCAGATTCCGCTAAACTGCGTCGATAGGGAGCTGCCATGACACGCTCAGTTCCGATTACGGTGATCGCGGCGCTACTTCTGGCAACCGACTGCTTCGCCGCGGCACTGCATGTCGCCGCCGACGACGAGCGCCGAAAGTGAAATGCCTGCACCCAGAGAACCTTCGCATTGACGCGCCGACCCGACGTCAATATCGGTGAATTCGATGGCCACTCGCCCTGGCACTCATTCCGTTCTGCTTGTCGTCGATGTCCAGGTCGGTGTCGTCGCGGCAGCATGGGAGCGCGATCGAATCGTCGGCAACGTAGCGCTCTCGGTTCGGAGAGCGCGCGAGTCCGGCGTTCCCGTGGTCTGGGTTCAGCATCACGACGGCGAGTTGAAGCCGGACACGCCTGAGTGGCAATGGGTCCCTGAGCTACAGCCGAAAGATGGAGAGGCCCGGGTCCACAAGAGCTTCAACTCGGCATTCGAAGACACGGACCTGCTTGCCATCCTGGACGGACAAGGTGTTTCTCGCATATTTCTGGCAGGTGCGGCGACGAACTGGTGCGTCCGCGCGACGGCCTATGGAGCCCTGGACAGAGGCTTCGACGTCACCTTGCTCAGCGACGCTCACACGACGGAGAACATCGAACTGTCCCCGGGACGCGTCGTCGATGCGCAGTCGGTCGTCGATGATCTGAACGTCGCTATGCGATGGCTCAGCTACCCCGGCAGGACCAATGCGGTCGCAACTGCGGCCGGGGCAGACTTTGCCCGGCCCAACCATTGCCCGGTCCGATAGCAGGCACCGAGCGGAGAGCGCGATGAGCAACGAACAGGGGGCACCCGAGACGCAAGGCGTTGAGGTGACGTTGCTTGCCGCCGTCGATCTCGGTCCGGAAATCGAGGGCATGGCGGGACGCCAGCTCCGCATGCGCATGGTGACGATCCACCCTGGAGGAGTATTCGGGCCGGTCCACGATCACAAGGACAGGCCGGGCACCGTCTACATCCTGAAGGGAACGATCACCGACCACCGCGACGGAGTCGCTACGGACTACGGGCCTGGCGTGGGCTGGCCCGAGGACAGGAACACGCTGCACTGGCTGGAGAACAGAGGAACGGTTCCGGCCGTGGAGATCTCGGTGGACATCGTCAGGAAAGGCTAGCGTCCGGGCGGCGATCAAATGGCTTAATCTATGCACTCCATTCTCAACCTATCTGAGGGCACACACTTGGCAAGACCAAACTATTCCTTTGCAAAGCGACAACGCGATCTCGCGAAGCGGCAAAAGCGCGAGGAGAAACAGAAACGAAAGTCGGAGCGAAATGAAGCACCGACGCCGGCGGCGACGGCAACGGAGCCGGAATCGCCGAGAACGGAAAACCAAGAGCCCTAGCCGTCCGGCATCGGAATTCGCGACATGGCCGTGACCTGCCGCCAGGCGCAGCCAAACGACTTTCCGGCGCTCGGCCAGATGCTGGAGTTGTACCAGTACGAGCTGTCCGACATCTGGCAGCAGGACCTCGGCGCGGACGGCCGGTACGGCTACGACCTCGCGCGCCACAGGGAAGGAACGCGCTTCTACGCGCATGTGGCCTTCGAAGCGGATCATTACGCAGGCTTCGCACTGGTCGCGCCGGCTGCCATCACGCGCACCGACGGCTCGTGGATGGAGCAATTCTTCATCCTGAAGCGTTATCGACGCGCGGGCGCCGGCCGGGCGCTGGCGTTCCATGTGCTGAACAGTCATCCCGGCCCGTGGGAAGTCGGCGAGATGCCGGACAACGCGACCGCGCGGGCGTTCTGGCGCAAGGTCATCGCGGAGGCGACCGCAGGAACCTTCACGGAGATGCACGTCACGGAGGGATCGTGGCAAGGAACCGTTCAGCGTTTTCATCTCGGTGGGTTGGCCTGACCTTCGCATCCATTCCGACGAGGCGCAACATGGATCGATTCGCCGGTGGCTGTCCCCACTTCGGTCTGCGCGCGTTCGTCCTCCGCGAATGGTGATCCCGCGCATCGCGCTGGCATTGCTCGTCGGAGTGGCGTTCTGCAACGCTGCGGCGGCTCCCGATTCGCCACGTGATCAGGTCCTGGGTACCGAGCGCGCATTCGCCCGAACGATGGCGGAACGGGATCTGCCGGCGTTCACCCGTTACATCGCCGACGACGCTGTCTTCTTCACGCATGCGGCGCCACTGCGCGGAAAGGCGGAGGTGGTCGCCCACTGGTCGCGCTTCTTCGACGGCACCATTGCTCCGTTCTCGTGGGAGGCCGATCGCGTCGAAGTCCTGCAGTCCGGCACGCTCGCGCTGAGCACCGGCCTGGTCCGCGATCCCGGCGGCAAGGTCATCGGCCGCTTCAACTCGGTGTGGCGGCGGCAGGCGCCAGGGGTGTGGCGCATCGTCTTCGACAAGGGAAGTCCGCCGGACCCCGGCGACGCACACTGACGGCGCATGCGTCACGTGCCCAGGGCGTGCGGCGACACGTACCGGTGGTGCGCCTTGCTATCCTATGCCGATGGATTGCGTCCCGATCGAGCAACTCCCGCAGTCGGCCCAGCGTGTGCAGCGCGCACTCGAAGGTCACGGGATGGCAGCGCGGGTCGTGGTCCTTCCACATTCGACGCGAACCGCCGTCGATGCGGCGGCGGCGATCGGCTGTTCGGTCGCGCAGATCGTCAAGTCGCTCGTCTTTCGAGCCGACTCCGGCGACGCCGTCCTGGTGCTTGCGTCCGGAATCAATCGCGTCGATGTCGAGATGCTTGCCGGGCACGCCGGTGTGCGGCTCGGTAAGGCGGACGCGGATTTCGTGCGCACTGCGACCGGCTTCGCCATCGGCGGTGTGCCACCGGTCGGCCATCCCGGGCCACTCGCCACCTTCATCGATCGCGACCTGCTCGAACTCGGCTCGTTGTGGGCGGCCGGCGGAACACCTCACGCGATATTTCCCGTGTCGCCGCAGGAGCTCGTGCGCATTACCGGTGGTCACGTAGTTCCGGTGACGGGCGCCTCCGCGCCAGGCGAATCGTGGCCGAGTGCCCATCGCATGCCCTGCCCTGAAGTGCGCCGCCTCGCTCCGCCCGATGCGCCGCTCCATCGGAAGCTGATGCTGGAGGCCTACGCGTTCTCTGCCGAGGCATTCACCTCTTCGGTGACCGAGCGCGAGGCACTGCCGCTGCAGTGGTGGGCCGATCGGATGGCGGACACGCCCTCGGCATCGGAGCTGGTCTTCGGCGCCTTCATCGGCGAAGAGCTGGTCGGCGCTGCAGGTCTGTCGGTCGAACGACGCGAACGCACGCGACACAAGGCGACGCTGTTCGGCATGTACGTCCGCCCTGCGCATCGCGAGGGAGGCATCGGCGGGCTCCTGGTCAGGAGCATCCTTCGCCATGCGCGCGAATCGGGTCGAGTCGAGGTCGTGCAGCTCACCGTCAGCGAGCGGAACGCCGGTGCCATCAGCCTGTATGCGCGCTGCGGCTTCCTCTGCTTCGGTACCGAGCCGATGGCGGTCAAGCTCGGCGAGTCCTATATCAACAAGGTTCACATGTGGCAGCGGGTCGCCCCGGATGCACCCTGGCGTTAGACCGCTCCGCCGCGCGCCTCCTCGAAGGACGCTCGATGGAAACCAATCGAAGCATAGAATTCTTCGACCGGCAGTTCCGGCGCCAGATCGACGCTCGCGAATTCGAGCTCAATCCGTTCGAGCAGCTCGCGCTGCCGCACCTCTCCGGGATGGTCCTCGATTTTGGCTCCGGCCTGGGGAACCTGGCGATTGCCGCCGCACGCTCGGGCTGCAGCGTCGTCGCGCTGGATGCGAGCTCGACCGCGATCGAACACATTCGCGACGTTGCTGCCCATGACGCTCTTCCGGTAACGGCGGCAGTTGCCGACCTCGGCACGTACCGCATCGTCGATCGCTTCGACTCCGTTGTCTCGATCGGGCTCCTGATGTTCCTCGACTGCCCGACCGCATGGCGACAGCTCGAGCAGATCAAGGACTGCGTGCGTCCGGGAGGAGTCGCTGCACTGAATGTTCTCGTCGCGGGCACGAGCTACATGGACATGTTTGCTCCCGAGGGTCATTGCCTGTTCCGTCCTGACGACGTCCTCGCCCGATTCGACGGCTGGCAGGTGCTCGTCGACACGCGACAGGATTTTCCGGCACCTGGGGGCACCACCAAGTCGTTCATGACCATCGTTGCCCGCAACTCGGGTTGCACCGACGGGTCGACACCACCATGCTGATCAGCGCCAACGATGCTTCGTCCTGTCAAGGAGGTCGATCATGCCCACCCGCAGCGTTCGCCTGCATCGCGTCGTCCGAACCACGCCCGAGAAGGTCTACCGCGCGTTCACCGAGGCCGACGCGCTCGCCAAGTGGCTGCCACCGCACGGTTTCACCTGCGGCGTCCATCGCTTCGAGGCGACGGTCGGCGGTAGCTTCAGGATGTCGTTTCGCAACTTCACGACCGGCAACTCGCACTCGTTCAGCGGGGAGTACCTCGAGCTCGTTCCCGGACGGCTGATCCGTTACACCGACCGGTTCGACGATCCGAACCTTCCCGGCGTGCTCGAGGTGAGCGTCAAACTGGATCCGGTCTCGTGCGGCACGGAGCTTTCGATCGTGCAGGACGGCATCCCCGACGCCATTCCGCTCGAGCTGTGCTACCTCGGATGGCAGGAATCGCTCGCGCAGCTCGCTGCACTGGTTGAACCCGAGATTCCCGGCTAGCCGCATGCATCTTGGGCCCCACCCCTTCACGCTGCGCCAGCTCCAGTATGCCGTCGCGGTCGCCGCGTCGCTGAGCTTTCGCAAGGCGGCCGAGTCGTGTCACGTCTCACAGCCCTCGCTGAGCGCCCAGCTCGCACAGATGGAGGACGCGCTCGGCGTCCGCCTCTTCGAGCGCGATCGGCGACGGGTCATCGTCACCGGGGTGGGTCGCGAGCTCATCGAGCAAGCGCGGATCATCCTGCGCGAGACCGACGACCTCGTCGAGCTCGCGAGGCGCTCGTCCGATCCGCACTCGGGCACGCTGCGCATCGGCGTGATCCCGACGATTTCGCCCTACTTGCTGCCGCGGTTGACCGCAGAGTTCCGGACGGCCTACCCGCGCCGCACCATCCTCTGGGTCGAAGACAAGACGGAGGCGCTGCTCCGCAGCCTCGACGGCGGCACGCTCGACGCCGCGCTGGTCGCCCTCGAGGCCAACATCGGCGATGTCGAGCGCGAGGTCATCGGATCGGACCCGTTCGTGCTCGCGACTCCGGTCGGTCATCCGCTCGGCGCGAAGGCCTCATCCGCGAAGCCCTCCGAGCTCAAGGGCGAGCCGGTGCTCCTTCTCGACGACGGTCACTGCTTCCGCGAGCAGGCGTTAGCGTTTTGTTCCGACGCGAAGGCGCACGAGCTCGAGTTCCGCGCAACGAGCCTCTCGACCCTCGCGCAGATGGTCGCCGGCGGCGCCGGCGTCACGCTGCTCCCCGAGCTCGCGCTCGCGACCGAGACGAAGCGCGCCGATCTCGCCATCCGGCCGTTCGCGCGGCCTGCACCCAAGCGAACGATCGCGCTCGTATGGCGGCGGCGCTCGCCGCTCGAGCCGGCGCTGCGCGAGCTCGCGGCGACAGCGCGGGCGGCGTACGGCCACGGCGCGACGGCCGGCACCCAAAGCAAGAAGCCGGCAACCGCCGTGGGAACGTCGCGATCGATCGAGCGGAAGACGATACCGTAACGAAAGTCTCGATGCGAACGCTGGAGTTCGGGAGCGGATACCGACAAGGTCGCGAGCTTCGGGCTGACACCGGTACCGTGACGCAAGGTCGACGCGAGTGGCGCACGGTCCACGCCGTCGGCGACGGAATGTCGGTCGTCAATGGCCGCAAGCTCGATCACCGCACGCAGATGGCATCGAAGATTCCGCCCGGAGTCTGGTTCGACCCACGACGCACCACACGGAGATCTTTCGCATGGACGCAGACACCCTTCGCTCGCTGCAGGCGCCCCTCAAGGATCGCTACCGGCACGCGCCCGATTCAGCGCGGATCACGCTGCGCGCGCAGGGGCGGGTCGGCGAGGGGTTGACGTGCAACGTCGAGACGGCGCGGGCGCTCGTCGAGGCGGGCCTGCACCCCGGAACCGGAGGGAGCGGACACGGCGCGTGCTCGGGGGACATGCTGCTGCAGGCGCTCGTCGCCTGCGCGGGCGTGACGCTCGGCGCAGTCGCCACGGCGCTCGGCATCGAGCTCACGGACGCCCGCATCGAGGCGGAGGGCGACCTCGACTTCCGCGGCACGCTCGGCCTCGCCAAGGATGTGGCCGTGGGCTTCGAGCGCATCCGTCTTTGCTTCGTACTCGATACCGATGCGAGCGACGCGCAGCTCGAAACCCTGCTGCGTTTGACCGAGCGATACTGCGTCGTCTACCAGACGCTCGCGAATCCGCCGGCGCTCGAAGTTCAAAGGAAGGGAATGACGAGATGACGCACGACAACGCAGCCTCGCACGGGGCACGAAAGCTCGGCGCATCGTTCGTGGTGCTCGCGTCGGGCCCGAGTATCCGCGCCAGATCGTCAGCACGACGGACCGACCCCTCGACTACCGTTCGATCAGTACAATGGAACAGCCCGAGATCGGCGAATATCCGGACTCCGGCAAGCTCCTCGCGGAAGGCAGCCGCAGTTCCGCGACGCCGTTCGAGGTGATCGACCGGCGCGGCAAGATTCTCGACTACTGGGACGGAGAGCCCTGAAGCGCCATGGCAACACCCGAACAGCGTCTCGCTTCGCTCGGCTACGCGCTGCCCGAGCCGCTGAAGCTCCCACCCGGCGTCACGCTTCCGTTTCCGTGGGTACGCGTCCTTGGCCGACGAGCCATCATCTCGGGACACGGACCGACCGACGCCCACGGCAATCTCGCGCAACCGCTCGGCAAGGTCGGTGCCGAGGTCTCCGAGAGCGAGGCGTACGGTGCGGCGAGGCTCACCGGCCTCGCGATCCTCGGCAGCCTGAGACGGGAGCTCGGCTCGCTCGAGCGCATTGCGCGCTGGGTGCGCATCTTCGGCATGGTCAACTCGGCGCCCGGATTCAATCGCCAACCGGCGGTGATCAACGGCTGCACGGACCTGATCCTCGACGTATTCGGACGCGAGCGCGGCGCCCATGCGCGAAGTGCCGTCGGCATGGCCGAGCTGCCGTTCCGCATTCCGGTCGAGATCGAAGGCGAGGTCGAGCTCGATGGCTGATTTCCCGATCGATGGTGGTTGCGACTGCCGGGCCGTGCGCTACCGGATCGAAAGCGCGCCGCTGTTCGTGCATTGCTGCCACTGCCGGTGGTGCCAGCGCGAGTCAGGCTCCGCATTCGCGCTCAATGCGATGATCGAATCCGATCGTGTCACCGACCTCGGGAAGGCGCCTGAGCTCGTCGACACGCCGTCGGCAAGCGGAGCGGGGCAGATCATCGCGCGCTGCCCGACATGCAGGGTCGCGCTGTGGAGCCATTATGCGGGCGCGGGATCTCGCGTCAAATTCGTTCGCGTCGGCACGCTGGACGACCCCGACCTGCTGCCGCCCGACATCCACATCTTCACGTCGTCGAAGCAACCATGGGTCGTGCTCCCCGCGGGAACACCGGCGGTCCCCGCGTACTACGATCGCAACGACTATTGGCCGCAGGCGAGCCTTGCACGCAGGCGCGCGATGCTTGCGTCGACGCCATGACCGAACGTGCGCCGATCATCCGGGGCATCCGGCCCGATCGCGAGGTGATGACCACGCAGCGCCTGCCCTACTTCGTCGGCATCTCGGGTCGTACGGTCGACGCGACGGGACTCTCGATGCACGTCGTTGTGATCCCCCCGGGAGGGCGGGCGGAGCCGCACATTCACGTCGGGTACGAGACGGGCATCTACGTGCTGGAGGGCGACGTGCTCACGCGATGGGGTGCCCGCCTCGAGCACGAGGTGGTGAGCCACGCCGGCGAGTTTCTGTTCGTGCCGCCGGGTGTCCCGCACGAGGCGATCAACCTCAGTGCGACTGCCCCGGCACGGGCGATCGTCGCGCGCAACGATCCCGAAGAGCTGGACAAGGTGCAGCGCTACGATCCGCTCACCTCGACCACCGGAGGAGCGCCGTGACCGAAGCCGCCGAATCCGCGAAGCCGTCGCACCTCGAATTCGCCAGGACGTGCAACAACCGCGCGTGGGAACTCAGTGTGCGCGAGCGCACAACGGACGAGGATCGCGAGATGCTCCACGCCGCGCACACCTCGGCGTGGCACTGGACGAAGGTCGGGACCGAGCAGCACCGGATGCGGGCGACGATGCTGCTCGCCGAGGTGCACGCCCTCCTCGGTCACGGCCCCACCGCACTCGCGTTCGCGCAGCCGATGCACACCTACTTCACCGGCCGCGGCGACACGCCCGACTGGGAACTCGCCTTCGCGCACGCGATCCTCGCGCACGCCGCACATGCGGCCGGCGACACGGCACTGCACCGCTCGGCGTACGGCGACGCGACGGCGGTCATCGGACGCATCGTCGGCGACGAGGACCGACGCATCGTCATGGAGACGTTCGAGCATGTTCCTCGTCCCTGAATCCGGCAGTCGCCACGGTTCACCCGCGTACACCCGTGGCTCACGCGAATCCCGCTGAGCGCATCGCGCACGGCCGCCAGGACACCCGCGGCATGCGTGCCGCGCACGATCTTGCGCACCTCACCCCAGCCTATTTCGGCCTCGTCATGGCGACGGGCATCGTATCGCTCGCCGCCGACCTCGAGGGCTGGCACGACCTCGCCCAAGGCCTCTTCTACGTCAACATCGTCTTCTACGCCGCGCTCTGGATCCTGTTCGTGCTGCGCTTCCTGCGCTTCAAGTCGCGCGTCTACGACGATGTCGTCGATCACCTGCATGGACAGGGCTTCTTCACGATGGTCGCGGGCACGAGCCTCGTCGGCAGCCAGTTCCTGCTCCTCGCCCGAGACGACCGCACCGCCGCAGGATTTCTCGTCGTCACCGTGATCCTGTGGATCGTCTTCACCTACACGATCTTCACCGCGCTCACCATCAAGGAACACAAGCCGACGCTCGACCAGGGCATCAGCGGCGGCTGGCTCCTCGCCGTCGTCGCGACGCAGTCGATCGCGGTGCTCGCGGCGCTGCTCGCCGCGCGTTTCGGTCAGCCCTACAAGCAGACACTCAACTTCTTCGCGCTGTCGATGTGGCTGTGGGGCGGGATGCTCTACATCTGGCTGATGTCGCTGATCTTCTATCGCTACGCGTTCTTCCGCTTCTTTCCGGGCGACCTCGCACCGCCCTACTGGATCAACATGGGCGCGATGGCCATTTCGACCCTGGCGGGGTCGCTGCTCATCATCAACGCGTCCGACGCGCCGTATCTCACGTCACTCTTGCCGTTCCTCAAGGGATTTACAATCCTCTACTGGGCGACGGGCACGTGGTGGATCCCGATGCTGGTACTGCTCGGCATCTGGCGTCACGTCTACAAGCGCTTCCCGCTCGCCTACGACCCGCTGTACTGGGGGGTTGTGTTTCCCCTCGGCATGTATTCGGCGTCGACGCGCGAGATGCGCCACGCAATGCACTTCAACTTCCTCGACTTCATCCCGCCGACGTTCTTCGTCATTGCGCTGCTCGCGTGGACGGTGACGCTGGCGGGATTGGTGAGGTCACTGGCGCGGCGCTACCGGCCGCGCCTCGCGGTCGAATAGGCACGACGATGCGCGGCGACGGCACCGGCCAACGTTCGCGCCCGTTCGCGTGGCTCGGCCGGCGAGCGCGTCCGGCCGGCGCCGGGGCACGCCACCCGCTGGACCGCGCGTGGCTGCGAAGGCGGCTCGCCGATTGTGCCGCGGGCGCCGGCGGAGAGGCCTCGGCGCGCAACCGTGTCGCCGAACTCGCCACCGCCTATCGGGCGCTCGACGATGCCGGAAGGAGCGCCTTCCTCGAATCGGTCGCCGAGGAAGGGCGCGACGGCGACGTCCGCGCGAGCGCGCCGCTGGCGCGCACCTGGCTCGAAGCCACGGGTGTCGGGCGGCAGCTTGCCGCAGGGCGCCTGCGCGCGGCACTCGCGGGCGCACCGATGCGCATCCTCAAGCAGTTCAACCTGCTGCCGGAGGGCGTCAAGTTCCTCGTGGATCTGCGCGCCGACGCGATCAGGCTCGGATCGGGCGACGATGCGCTGCGCGTCGTCAGCGACGGCCTCTACGCGCTGTTCGAGGACTGGTTCGCCCTCGGCAACCTGGAACTGCGCCGCATCACCTGGCAGTCGCCGGCCGCGCTGCTCGAGCGCTTGATGGCCTACGAGGCCGTACACGAGATCCGCTCGTGGCTCGATCTTCGCCACCGGCTCGAATCCGACCGGCGCTGTTACGCGTTCTTCCATCCGCGGATGCCGCAGGAGCCGCTGGTGTTCGTCGAGGTCGCACTCACCCCCGAGATCGCGACGGCAATCGGGCCGCTTCTCGACGAAGCCGCGCCCGCCGTCGATCCGCGCGAGGCGACAACCGCGGTGTTCTATTCGATCTCGAGCACGCAACCCGGGCTGCGCGGCGTCCCGTTTGGCGGCTTCCTGATCAAGCGCGTCGTCGCCGACCTCGTCGCCGAGTTTCCGCGCCTCGCCACCTTCGTCACGCTCTCGCCGGCACCGGGCTTCCGCCGCTGGCTCGAAGGCCGCCCGGGGGCGGCCCCACCGGCGGACGCGGCGGACGCGACCGCCGACGCGACCACGGGCGCGGCGCTCACTGCTCTCTGTGCGCGCTACCTCGTGACCGAAAAGCGCAACGGCCGGCCCCTCGACCCGGTGGCGCGCTTCCATTTTTCGAACGGCGCACGCCTCGATCGCGTAAACTGGCAGGCGGATACGTCGCCGCGAGGGCTCGCGCAGTCGCTCGGCATCATGGTGAATTATCGCTATGAGCCCGCGGAAATCGAAGACAACCACGAGGCGTATTCGCGCGACGGCAGGCTGGCTATCTCGAACAACGTGAAGCGGCTGCTGCGCAAGGGTCCGGAGACGGTTTGATGGGCAGTGCATAAGGAGGAATGACGATGTCGACGATGTTGAGGAGGTTGTGCGCGTTCGTGCTCGTGCCGGCGGCGGGCTGGCTGCTCGGGTCGGTGGCGTTCGCTGCGCCGATGGTGCTGAAGATTTCGCACCAGTTTCCGGCCAACACCGATTTCCGCGACCAGGTCGCGCAGAAGTTCGCGAAAGAGGTCGAGGCGCGCACCCACGGCGCAATCACGTTCCAGATCTATCCGGGTGCGTCGCTGTACAAGCCGACGCAGCAGTTCGACGCGATGGCGAGCGGTGCGCTCGACATGTCGGTCTACCCGCTTGCCTATTCCGGCGGCAAGGTGCCCGGCGCCAACCTGACACTGATGCCGGCGCTGATCAGGAACTACAAGCAGGCCTACGACTGGGAAGGCTCGCCGATCGGCGACTGGCTCGAGAAATACCTCGACGAGCACGGCGTGAAGATCATCACCTGGATCTGGCAGGCTGGCGGAGTCGCGTCGCGCGACAAGGTGATCCTCGTTCCCGCCGATGTGAAGGGCCTCAAGGTGCGCGGGGCAGGTAAGGAGATCGAGTTGATGCTGCAGGCCGCCGGCGCGTCGATCGCGACCTTCCCGTCGAGTGAGACCTACAACGCGATGCAATCGGGCGTTGTCGATGCGCTGTGGACGTCGAGCGCGTCGCTGATGAGCTTCCGCCTGCCTGAGGTCGCGAAGAACGTCACGACCGCGCGCGACCATACGTTCTGGTACATGTTCGAACCGCTGCTGATGTCCAAGGCGACGTGGGACAAGCTCACTCCGGACCAGCAGAAGATCTTCAAGGACGTCGGGCATTCTCTGCAGAGCTATGCGCTCGAAGCCTGCAAGGCCGACGACCAGAAGGTCGCCGAGGTGTTCACGAAGGCCGGCGACAAGGTCTACGACATGAACGAGCAGCAGTTCGACCAGTGGAAGTCGCTGGCCGAGAAGAGCGCCTGGAAGAGCTTTGCCGACTCGATGAAGGACGGCGCGCACCTGATCGAAATGGCCAACGCGGTGAAGTAGGCCGGTCGTCTTGCACGCTGCGTGGAGGGTGTTCGCGCGCCTCGTCAGGCGCGCGAACGCGTTCTTCGGCCTCGTCGGCGGGCTGCTGATCGTTGTTTCGTGCGTGGCGATCACCTACGAGGTGATGTCGCGCTACTACCTTAAAGCGCCGCACACCTGGTCGCTCGAGTTCAACATCTTCCTGCTCGTCGCGGCGACCTTCCTCGCAGCGGGCTTCACGCAGACGCACCGCGGTCATGTCGGCACCGAGGTGCTCGAGTCGGTGATGTCACCGCGCTGGAACCGGCTGCGCATCCTGACCGGCGACATCCTGTCGCTCGTTCTCTGCGCGTTCATCGGCGTCAAGGTATGGCAGTACGCGTGGCAGGCCTGGAGCGAGGGCTGGACGACCGATTCGGTGTGGGCACCGCACCTGTGGATCCCCTACTCGCTGATGGGCGCCGGTCTGACGCTGATCACCGCCGAGTATGTGGTGCAGGTCGTCGAGGCGATCGGGCGCGGTGATCTGGGTCGCGGGGAACACGCACGATGACGCCGCACGTGCTTGCGCTGCTCTTCGTCGGAGTCGCGCTGGTGCTGCTCCTGTCGGGCATGCCGGTCGCGTTCGCCCTCGGCGTCGTGTCGGTGACCTTCATGATCGGCTTCATGCCGGCAGCGAACATCAGCGATCTCGCCGAGATGCTCTACCACGGGATGAGCGATTTCACGCTGCTCGCGATCCCGCTGTTCCTGCTGATGGGCGACGCGATCGGCAAGACGCGAGCCGCCGCCGACCTCTACGAGTCGGCGTACCGCTGGCTGTACCGGCTGCCGGGCGGGCTCGGCATCGCCAATGTCATCGGGTGCTCGATCTTCGCCGCGATGTGCGGCTCGAGCACGGCGACCGCAGCGGCGATCGGTGCGATGGGCATCCCGGAGATGCGAAAGCGCGGGTACTCGGGCGGGCTTGCCGGCGGGCTCGTCGCCGCGGGCGGAACGCTCGGCATCCTGATCCCGCCGTCGATCACCTTCATCCTCTACGGAATTGTCGTCGAGCAGTCGATCGGGCGCCTCTTCATCGCGGGCATCGTCCCCGGAATCCTGCTTGCGCTGCTGTTTGCCGTCTGGGTCGGCTACAAGGCGCACCGAGACAACCGCTCGCGCCGAGGCGACGCCGGAGCGATCGCACGCGAGCACTTCACGCTCGCCGAGCGGATGGAGTCGCTGCCGCGGCTCCTGCCGTTCCTCGTCATTATCACCGTGGTGATGATCACGCTCTACGGCGGCTTCGCGACGCCGTCGGAGGTCGCCGGCGTCGGCGCCTTCGCGACGATCGTCATGGTCGTAATCGTCTACCGCTGCTGGCGCTGGTCCGACGTGAAGCCGATCGTCCTCGGCACCGCCGGCGAGTCGTGCATGCTGATGATGATCATCGCGATGTCGTTCCTGTTCACCTACGTGATGAGCTACCTGCACATCACGCAGGACATGACGCAGTGGCTGGTCACGCTGCACATGTCGAAATGGGAATACCTGTTCTGGATGGACCTCCTCGTCGTCCTGCTGGGCTTCTTCCTGCCACCGGTCGCGATCATCCTGATGGTGACTCCGGTGATCATGCCGGGGCTGCTCGCGCACGGCTTCGATCCAATCTGGTTCGGCGTCAACATGACGATCCTGATGGAAACCGGGCTCATCCACCCGCCGGTCGGGCTCAACCTGTTCGTGATCCAGGGCATCGCGCCGGATATCCGCCTGAAGGAGCTGGTGCTCGGCGTGCTGCCATTCATCGTCATCATCCTGCTCTTCGTCGTCGTGCTGTCGGCCTTCCCACAGCTCGCGACCTGGCTGCCGACCGCGTTCTTCCGGCACTGAGTGCGCAGACGCTTCCCGACCTTTGAGTAGGACCGGGTCGACCGGCGTCATCCTTCGAGCAGATGGAACGCGTCCTGTGGACAGCGCATGCCGATCCTTGTCTCGGGGGCGATCGCGAGTGCGCGCAACTGCGCGCTCGTCGCCCAGGCGACGATCGCGACACCGGCGTCGCAGCGCAGGCGCGTGAGCGGTCCCTGCTGCGCGACGTGACGCACGGTTGCGTCGAACGCAACCTCGCCCGCCATCGCCGCGATACCCGGCGGGCCCAGCGCGAGATCGGATGCGCGCAGGCTCACCGCGACCTTCGACCCGATCGGCGCTCGACCCGCGTCGAGCGGGACGAAGAATGCGGGCGGTGCGCCGATCTCGATCGCGCTGCCCGCAGCGTGCGCACGCACGACCCCGTCGAGGACGTTCTCGACACCGAGGAGCCGCGCCGCGCGTGCGTTGCGCGGTGCCGCGAACACTTTCGCGGCTGCACCGAGCTGGACGATCCTGCCGCCATCGACAATCGCGACGCGGTCGGCGAGCGCCTGTGCCTCGGCATGGTCGTGCGTGACGTAGAGTGCCGGCAACTTCGCTTCGCGAAGGAACGACGCAAGCTCGTCGCGCAGCGCATCGCGCGTCAGTGCGTCGAGCGCCGAGAACGGCTCGTCGAAGAGGAAGAGCTCGGGGTCGGTGGCGAGTGCCCGCGCGAGCGCGACGCGCTGTTTCTCGCCCCCTGACAGCGCAGCCGGCCGCCGGTCCGCATGCGCGCCAAGACCGAAGCGCTCGATCAGCGACGCGACGCGCCGGGCGCGCGCGCCGTGCCGCGATGCACGGTTGCCGGTGCCGTGCATCGCACCGAACGCGACGTTCTGCGCGACGCTGAGGTGCGGGAACAGCGCGAAATTCTGGAGCACGTAGGCGACGCGGCGGGCCTCGGGCACCAATCTCGTCACGTCACGGACGCCGATCTCGACGCGGCCGCGCAGCGGTCGGTGGAACCCCGCGACGGTCTCGAGCAGCACGCTCTTGCCGGCGCCATTGGGGCCGAGCAGCACCAGCACCTCGCCGCGGTCCGCAGCGAGCGACACGTCGGCGAGCGCGAACGCACCCAGCCTCAGCGCGACGCCGGTGAGGCGAAGGCCGTCGCTGTTCACCGGCCGAAGCCCCGCTGGCCGGCGCGCCCGAACGCGAAGTGGCGCAGAACGACGAACAGCACAAGCACGATGACGAGGAAGAGAACCGCGGCGCCGACGGAGTCGCCGAGTCCGAAGCGCAGGAACATCTCGTAGATCCTGATCGGCGCCGTCATCGGATAGTAGGCGAGCATCGCCACCGCCGCGAATTCGCTGATCGCACGCGCGAACGTGAGGGTGATTCCCGCCATGATCCCGCGCCACGCGAGCGGAAGGGCAATGCGCACGAACACACGCCCGGGCCGCGCGCCGAGCGTGCGCGCCACCTTGACGAGATGCGGGTCGACACCCTCCTCGAAGCCGATCCGCGCCGCGTTGACGAGGTACGGCAGGCTGACGAACAGCATCGCGACGACGATCCCCGCGAACGTCCCCCAGAAGCGCAGCCCGAACCATTGGGCAGCGGGCGCGCCGAGCACGCCTTCGCGGCCGAACGCGAGCAACAGCGCGATCCCGGCAACCGTGTGCGGAACGGTGAGCGGCAGGTCGATCACCGCTTCGACGAGGCCCTTGCCGGGGAAGCGCCGCCCGGCCAGCACCCACGCGAGCGGAACGCCGATCGCCGTCGCGATCGCGGCGGTGACTGCGGCCGCCCCGAGGCTCAAGCCGATCGCCGAGCGCACGTCCGGAAGCTGCGCCGCGCGCACGACGCCGGCGACGCCCGGCTCGGCGACGAGCTCGACGAGCGGGATGACGGTGAAGGCGAGCGCGAGACTCCCCGCGAGCCAGAACAGCAGAAACAGCGCCGAGCGGCGCATCACGTCCCGCTACTCGGTCCAATCGCGCGCCAGCCCGCGCAGCGGCGCGGGCATCCGGTCGCGGTGCATGGCCCAGGCCGGCGACAGCGAACGGAAGCCGTTGCGCTCGGAGATCGCGCGGCCTTCCGGGCCGAGGACGAACGCGACGAACTGTGCCGCCGCGGCGGCGTGAGGTGCATTGGTCGGAATGGTGATCGCGTAGACGATCGGCTTCGCGGTCAACGCGCCGCTTTTCGTGTGCACGACGACCTTCGCATAGTCGGCCGCATACTGCGGATTGCTGAGGTCGATCTCGCTCGGAAGCTTCAGGTACTGGAAATGATGCTGCAGCGCGTCCGAGCGGTAGATCGCGAGGTAGTCGATCTGGCCGAGCTGCAAAGCCGAGATGAGGTCGGTCTCGGTGTCGCGGATGTTGGTCTCGGGGGCGTTCCTGAGGATCGCCTCGGTGAGCCCCGGCCGGTGGTAATGCGCCGCGGCGAGGCCGAGCATCTGCAGGGTCTGGTAACCGGACGGATCGGTGTCGGGATTGGAACGGCCGATCTCCACGCCGGGCCGCGCGAGCACCTCGTACCAGTTGGCGGCATCGATGTCCTTCGCGAATTTGCTCTTCGGTGTGTAGATGAACGTGATCGCGTTGCCGACGAATCCCGCGTACCAGGTGGCAAGCGCCGGGTCGCCGTCGGCACCGAACATGTACTTCGGAATCACCGTGTAGTCGGCGACGGCAACGACGTCGGCGGGCTCCTTCAGCACCGTCACCTTCTTGACCATCTTCACGCTGCCGCCAAACTGCGGTTGCACGACGATGCCCGCATGCGTCTTCTCGAACGCACGCGCCATCTCGGTAAACGGCTGCGCCAGCGTGCCGGCGGCGTACACGGTGAGCTTCACCGGCTCGGCGGCCACGCCGGTAGCGGGAATGGCTGGAAGCACCAGTGCCATAGCGAGGCAGCCCGCGACGTTAATGATGTGCCGGCGTCGATCGTTCATGCTTCGGTTCCTCCTGTTTGCGGTGGTCGGCTCTTTAGACTGCGCGCTGCGTCGGATGCGACGTCGCGATGGCGCGGCCGCAGTCGCGCAGGTCGTAGCCTGCCAATCCATTGCCACCCCGGTGCGACGACAGGCGTCGCAATTCGGCGACGAGGCGTTGGCCGGTCTTCGACTCGAAGGCCCGGCGCGAGAACGCGAGATCGTAGCGCTCGCTCGCGAGCGGGATGAATCCGAGATCCGCGGCGCGTGCGACGGCGCGCAGCCCCGGCCCGACGTCGGCGCCGCCGCCTTCCACCGCCCGTGCGACGTCGGCGTGCGCCGGTACCGCACGCTCCCAGCCGGCGACCGCGGCAGCGTCGATCCCGGCGCGGCGCAGCGTGCGCAGCAGCAGCAGGCGCGTTCCGGCGTCGCGCATCCGGTTGACGAAGCGCAGATCGCCGCGAACGAGGTCAGCCACGCCGCGGACCCCGCGCGGATTGCCGCGCCCGACGATGAGGCCGTTCTCCCGCCACGCGACGTTCACCAGCACCCAGTCGCCCTCGGGCAGCAGATTTCGCAGGTAGGAAACGTTGTACTCGTCACCGTCGGCGTCGCACAGGTGCAGCGCCGCGACGTCGGCGTCGCCGCGTTGCAGTGCCCACAGCCCGCCGAAGCTTCCGAGCATGCGCGTCGCCACCGCGACGGCGGCGCAGGCACGCGCGAGCAACGGATCGTCGCTTCCGGCGACGACGAGCTCGCGCACCGCAGCGAGCGACGCCTCGGTCGCGTCGCTGCGCCTGCAGCGTGCCGCCCCGGCGAATTGCGCCGACGCGTCACCGTGCGCGGCTGCCTCACCGCGGGCGCGACGAGCTGCCTCGTCCCGCGCCGCGACGGCTTCGTGATTGGCCCGCGCGACACGGCGAAGCCGCGAGCGATTGGCGGCGGCGAAAGCGAGCTTCACCATCAACTCGTCGTCACTCGCTGCGGGCTCGGCGAGCCAGACGGATAGCCGCCCGCGCCCGGCCGGGTTGAGTCCGTACACGACGCGCGAGGGCCCCCGCGGACTCGCCTCGCGCCGCACCGCGGCAATCAGGCCGCGCGCTGCTGCGCGGCGCAGCACGCGGTAGAGCTGGCCGTAGTCGATGCGCCAGAAGGGGTCGAGGTGGCGGTCGATCCAGCGCTTCAGCGCATAGCCGTGCGCAGGGCCGCGGGCGAGCAACGCAAGCAGGGGGTCGATCGGATCCATCGCTTTCCACTATATGCAATGCATATACTAGCATCGCATTGCGGTGGATGCCCGCGAAGCCGGCGGAACGGCTTGCGGCGCCGGCGCCGCCGACCAGACGTCAATCGATGCGGAAGCCGACCTTCAGGGTCACCTGGAAGTGCATGATGCGCCCGTCGACGACGTGGCCGCGCGACTCCATCACCTGGTACCAGTCGATGTGCTTGATCGTCGCCGACGCCTTGGCAATCGCGTTGCGGATCGCGTCGTCGGTTCCCGCCGGCGACGTCCCGACGAGCTCGACCAGCTTGTAGGTGCTTTCACTCATCATCGCCCCCTTCTGTCGACCATCGTTCAGTCGTGGTTCACGGCACGCTGCACGAGGTCGACGCGCAGCTCGTCGAGGTCCTCGTCGAGCGCATCGCGGACCGATACCATGCCGAGCGGGCGCTCGAACTCGACGACCGGCAGATGGCGGAACTTGCCTTCGTGCATCGTGCGCAGCGCATGCACGAACGGCTCGTCCGGATGGATCGTCTGCGGCTGCGTGGTCATCACGTCCTCGACCCGCGTCAGCGCCGGGCTGCGTCCTTCGGCAAGCACGCGAAACAGCGCATCGCGCTCGGTGAAGATGCCCACGAGCCGCGTGTGCTCGACGACCAGCAGCGCGCCGACGTTGTGGCGCTTCATCGTGCGTGCCGCATCGGCCACCGTCGCCGCGCCGGACACCGTGACGAGCGTCTGCCCCGCGACGATCGACCGCAACGAGCGTATCGGCATGGCCGCAACCTCCGAAGCCCCGGCAACGGCGCAAGGATACCTCAGCGGAGCGCGTTCGATTCGATCTTGTCCCAGGCGACGGTAAGCGTGTTGACGTCCTGCCGCGCGAGCTCCCCGGACAGCGACGCCGGCGGCACCACGATGCGAAAGCCGCCTCCGGCATCGCGCTGGACGTCGAGCACGACCTGCAGCTTGAGCCCGGCGAGACGGATGCACGGCTGGGACGCGCTCGACCGCATGAACGCATCGATCGCGGCGTTGAGCGTTCGCGCAAGCGCCGATTGCGCTTCGGGCGCGCTGCCCGGCGTATACACCGGGACGGCGCCGTCGACGTCGAGCTTCAGCGTGAGGTCCTGCACCGACCGGCGCGTCGCCTGCGCCTCGAGCGCCGGAGCGACCGCGACGCCGGCGAGCGGGACGGCGACGAGCTTCAGCACGCCGTCGACGGTCGCCTCGGCGACCCGCCGCATCGACAGCGTGACGCTTGCATTGCGAAGGTCGATCTCGCGCTCGGCGTCGCTGCCGCAGGAGGCGCCGCCGCGCAGGCGCCAGTGCACCTGCTGCAGATCGGCCTTCAGCTCGTCGTAGAACGCGTCGAGCGGCTTGCCCTCCACCGGTTGCGGGGGAACCGCCATCGTCGCGCATCCGCAACAGGCGAGCGCGACGAGCGCCACGGCAACACACCACCTCATCGCCGGGACGCTGCCAGCACGCCGGTCCTCATCGCGGGCCGGCCTCATGACGTGCCTGCGCGGCGAAGCCGCGCCGCGTGTCCACGAAGCTCGGCGACGAGCTCGCGCATCGCGTCGTCGGCGATCGGCTCCTCGACGCGCAGCCTGCGGTGCTGCGAACCGTCGTCGACGCCGATCGTGTAGGTGCGCGCATCCGGAATCGAAGCGACGTGGGCAGGCAGACGCAGGTGAAAGATGTCCGCCCGCCGAACGAGCGCCTCGATCCTTGCCGCCTCCTCCTTCGAAAGATCGGCACAATCGATGCGAAGCGGCTTCGCAAGCCCCGGCAATGCGGCGAAGCCGCCTTCGATGCCGAAGTCGATGCGAAGGCTCACGGCGCCCCGCGGTCGCCGCGCCGCGCCAGGCGCCGCGAGCCCATCGACGCGTCGATGCCGACACCCTGCCACGCGGCTGCGACCGCCTTCCCTTCGGCGGCGCCGAAGCCCTGCGCGGCAGTCGTCACGGTCAGGACGGCGAACTGGCGAAACGTCGCGTTGGCCTTCAACCGCCGGTCGCGCAGCGTCTCGTACCAGATGCGTCCGGCGACCTCCCAGGCGTGGCCACCGAGCGCGATCGCCGTGAGGTAGAACGCGTGGTTCGGTATCCCCGAGTTGGTGTGCACGCCACCGTTGTCGGCGGTCGTATGGACATAACCCTTCATCGTCGCAGGCTGATCGTCCTTGCCAAGCACCGGATCGTCGAATGCGGTTCCCGGCGCCTTCATCGAGCGCAGCGCGACGCCCTTGACGCGGCGCGTGAACAGCCCCTCGCCGATCAGCCAGTCGGCCTCGGCGGCAGTCTGCCCGAGCTTGTACTGCTTGACGAGCGAGCCGAACGCGTCGGAGATCGACTCGTTCAACGCCCCGGCCTGTCCGAGGTAGACGAGGTTGGCCTCGTCGGCGGTAACGCCGTGCGTGAGCTCGTGGCCGATGACGTCGAGGGATGCAGTAAAACGGTTGAAGATCTCGCCGTCGCCGTCGCCGAACACCATCTGCCGCCCGTTCCAGAACGCGTTGTCGTAGCGCACGCCATAATGGACGCTGGCGTCGAGCGGCATGCCGGCATCGTCGATCGAGTTTCGGTCGTACACGTCGGCGTAGAAAGCGAACGTCGCGCCGAGCCCATCGTAGGCCTCATTGACCTCGACATCGCGCGGCGCGCGTTGGCCCTCGACGCGAACTGCCTTGCCCGGAAGCGCCTCGCGATGTCCGGCGTCGAAGATCGTCCGATACGGCACGAACTCGGCGGCAGCGAGCGTGATCCTGCGCGCGGGGCCGCCCAGAAGCTGCGCGGTCGCGCGCGCGAAGCGCAGGCTGTGGTCGGTGGCGAGCGTCGCGAGCGCCGCCTCGCGCTGCGGCTTCGTTCCGTTCTGTGCGATGCGCCGCAGGAGCTCGGGTGGAACGATGGGGCAGCACCCGCATCGGTGCCGGTGCCGCGGAAACGGATCGCGTCGCATGACCCCCTCCGTTCAGCGTCTTCGCCAGCGCCCTCCACCCCAGAAGTAGAGCAGCGCGAAGCCACCGATCATTCCGCCGAGGTGCGCGAAGTGCGCGACCCCTTCCTGGGTGCCGGTAACGCCGAGGAAAAGCTCGAGTGCAGCATAGCCGAACACGAACACGCGCGCCGACATCGGGATCGGCGGAAACAGCAGCATGATCCGATTGTGTGGGAAGAACTTCGCGTAGGCGAGCAGGAGCCCGAAGATGCCCCCCGAGGCGCCGATCGTCGGATAGATGCCTCCGGTCACCGCCGCGAAGACGAGCTGCGTCGCCGCCGCCGACAGCACGCAGACGAAATAGTAGAGAAGATAGCGCCGCGTGCCGAACACCTGCTCGATCGGGCTGCCGAACATGTACAGCGCGAACATGTTGAAGCCGAGGTGGAGCAGGCTTCCGTGGAGAAACGCGTAGGTAATGAGCTGCCAGGGCAGGAAGGCGACGCCCTGACCTGTCTGCGCTGCGCCGAGCGGCCACAGCGCGAACGGGATAATCAGGCCTGGTAGTACCGATTGGAGCAGGAAGACGGCGACATTGGCGACGATCAGCGCGGTGGTAATGGGAGGCATGAGTGGACCGGGGCGGCGTCGCGGCAAGGCGGCAGCATACCCGGTTGCCGATCCATGACCGACCGGTGCGCTTGCGCGGGCAGCGCCGCCGGACCGAGCGAAGCGAACCCGACGAGAACCGCTGACCCGGCAATCGCGAGCAGCAGCGCGGCACCTCGTCTTGTGCGCCACAAATTGTACGATGTATCCGCCGCACCATGCACGACGTCGGGCGTCGCGGCCCCGCCCGAATTCGGCAGTGCGCTCGCGGCCGCGTCATCCGCTTCGTCGAACGCGTCCGCCGGCGCTCGCACCGCCTGGCCGGCGACCGTCGCGACGGCGGCGTCGCGCGCGTCCTGCGCTTCGGCCCAGGCGCGCGCCGACTCGAACTCCCACTCGCACTCCTGGCAGATCCTGCCGCGCGAATTCACTTCCTGACTGCACATCCGGCACTTCGGCACCGCGCTCTCCTTGGCATCGAAGGGCGCCAACCAGCGCGACACGCGCTCGCCAGCCCTGTTGGATCGACCCAAGCAAATCGCGGACCGGGCTCGCCGAGCGGCGCTGCCGCAAAATCTGGATGGGGTATTCTGGAACGCTCGTGCGGACCGCCCCGCCGGGCCGCAGCGATGCACACCCATGCCGCCTGCTCTCACGACCGACGTCGCCATCATCGGTGCCGGCACCGCCGGCCTCGCCGCCTATCGTGCGGCGCGGGCCGTCGGCCGCAAGGCGCTCCTGATCGAAGCCGGCCTACACGGTACGACCTGCGCGCGCGTCGGCTGCATGCCGAGCAAGCTCCTGATCGCCCCGGCGGAAGCCGCTCATGCGGTCGAGCGCTTCCCCGCGTTCGGGCTGCGCCTCGACGGCCGCGTCACGGTCGATGGGCGCGCGGTGATGGAGCGCTTACGCCGTGAGCGCGATCGCTTTGTCGGCTTCGTGCTCGAAGGCGTCGACGCAATGCCCGCTGGCGACAAGCTCGCCGGGCCGGCGCGCTTCGTCGCCGACACGCGGCTCGCCGTCGGTGCCGAGGTCAGCGTCGATGCGCGGGCGATCGTCATCGCGACCGGGTCGTCGCCATCGTTCCCGCCAGCCTGGCGCGCGCTGGGGCCGCGCCTCGTCACCAACGAAGAAGTGTTCGAGTGGATCGACCTGCCGCGCTCGGTCGCCGTGTTCGGTCCCGGAGTCATCGGCCTCGAACTTGGACAGGCGCTGCACCGCCTCGGCGTGCGGATCAAGGTGTATGGCCGCAGCGGCAGCATCGGCTCGCTCACCGATCCGGCGCTGATCGACGAAGCGACGCGGGTGTTCGGAGCAGAATTCGCACTCGCAACGCGCGCGGACGTCGAAGTGTCAGCGGAAGGCGGCGACGTCATCGTGACCGACAGGGATGCCGCCGGCAACCCGCGCCGCGAGCGCTTCGAATTCCTGCTGGCGGCGACCGGCCGGCGGCCGAACGTCGCAGGGCTCGGCCTCGAGCACACGACGCTCGTGCGCGATACCGCCGGCATTCCGCTGTTCGATCGCGACACGCTGCAATGCGGCGACGCCCCCGTGTTCATCGCGGGGGACGCCAACGACGACGTTCCTCTGCTGCACGAAGCGGCCGACGAAGGACGGATCGCCGGCGACAACGCGGCGCACTCTCCGGACGTGCGCGTCGGGGCGCGGCGCGCCGCGCTGTCGATCGTCTTCACCGACCCGCAGATCGCGATCGTCGGCGGCGGCGATGCCGCGCTCGCCGGTCGCGAGTTCGTCACCGGCGAGGTCTCGTTCCACAATCAGGGCCGCGCGCGCGTGGTGCAGCGCAATCGCGGCAGGCTGCACGTCTATGCCGACCCGGCGAGTGGAGCGCTCCTCGGCGCCGAGATGCTCGGCCCCGACGCCGAGCATCTCGGCCACCTGCTCGCGTGGGCGCTGCAGCTCGACCTCACCATCGCCGAGGTGCTGCGGCTGCCGTTCTACCATCCGGTCGTCGAGGAAGGCCTGCGCACGGCGCTGCGCGACGCACAGGCGAAGCTCGGCGACCTTGCGCGGCGGCGGCACGTCGCGTGACGCTGCCTGCCGGCGACGAGCGGTCCGCGCAACGGCAGTACGATCAGGGGGAAACGCCGGCAGTGCGACCGATGAAGCTCGCGACGTTGTCGTGCAGCGCCTTCAATGACGGCAGGTTGACGTACACCATGTGCCCGGCCGGGTAGTATCGATATTCGATGTTGGCAGCGAGCGGCGGCCGGATCGGAAGGTGGTGCATCTCGTACCAGCCCTCGTAGAACGGCGTCGCGAGGTCGAACCAGCCACCGTTGACCATGATCGCGAGCCGCGGATTCGCGGTCATTGCAGCGGCAAGGTCCGGCATCACGTTGACGGAACCCGACAGGGGCTGATCCGCACCCGGGGGCTTGTGCCGCCAATCCCAGTCTCGATCGACGTCGATCTCGGTCTTGTAGGTCTCACCCGCAGCGGAGCCGAGTGCCGAACGCAGGTAGTCGTTGAGCGCCGCGACATAGGCCGGCCGCAGCGCGGACTCCTGCGGATCGTAGTCGGCGCGCTGCGCGAGCGGATCGATGCTGGGCCCCGCGAAACGCGCGTCGAATCGCCCGGTCGTCGTATCGGCATCCTGCTGGAGCGCATGCTCGAACTCGCCCCCGTCGATGCGAAGGTTGGCCTTCAGGATGTAGGCCTCAGGCAACCCGGTGTAGCGATGCAGCGTCGCAGCGATCGCGCCGCGCGTCGGGTCGTCGAGCTCGCTCCCCTTCGCCAGCGCCGCGGCATAGTCGGTCATCGCGAACCGCTCGACTTCGCGCAGCAATGGCTCGAGTTCGTCGGATCGCGTGCCGGGGAGCCGATGGTGATACCACGCGGCGGCGGCGAAGCTCGGCAGTGCGAGCGCGTACGGCAGGTCGACGCCGGGGTTGTATCCCGGGCCGTCGATCGACAGCGCGGAACTGAGGATTTGCGACAGCATGATCACCCCATTGAAGCTCATGCCGTCACGCTGCTGCAGCAGGTGGACGAGCACTGCCGAACGGAAGGTTCCGTAGCTTTCGCCGAACAGGTATTTGGGCGACGGCCAGCGCCCGAACTTCGTCGCGAACTGGGTGATGAATGACGCGAATGCGTGCGCATCCTGGTCGACGCCGTAGAAGGCCTTCTCGGCGTCCTTGCCGGCGATGCGCCCAAGTCCCGTTCCCGGTGCGTCGATGAACACGAGGTCGCTCGCGTCGAGAAGGCTCTCGCCGTTGTCGACGATCGTGTACGGGGGCGTCGAGCCGCTGGTCGCGTCGCCCGTCACGACGCGCCGCGGGCCGAACGCACCCATGTGCAGCCACATCGTCGACGATCCCGGGCCGCCGTTGTAGAAGAACGTGATCGGACGTCTGGCGGTCTTCGTACCGACGGCGAAATAGGCGACGTAGGACATCGACGCGACGGCAGTCGGGTTCTTGCTGCCCTTCTCCTGCGGAACGTCGCTCCACTTCTCCGGATGCACGACCAGCGTACCTGCAATCGCCTTGTAATCGATCCGCCTGCCGCCGACGTCGACCGATCCGGTGCTCTCGTGCTCGGTCGGCGCAAGCAGCACCGCCGGGGCAAGCTCTACGGCCCGTGCAAGCTGTACGGTCGGTGCGTCGGCCGCCGGCGGCACCTGGTCAACGTGCGCGGCGTTTGCGGCACAGGGCAGCATAGTCGCGACGAGGAGCGATCGGGAAAGCTTCAAGGCCGGCACCTCATTCGTGGGCGTCGTGCAGCGGTCCGCTCGATGCGATCACACCCGCGGCTTCGAGCGCATCGATCTCGGCGTCGGCGTAGTCGTGTTCGCGCAGGACGGCACGCGTGTGTTCGCCGAGTAGCGGCGCCGCGCGCGCGATCGACGTCGGCGTCTTCGAGAAATGGATCGGGCAGCCAAGCGCACGAGTAGCGCCGGCTCGCGGATGCACGAGATCGACGACCATGCCGACGGCTCGGGTCTGCGGGTGTACGAGCGCTTCGCCGATCGTGTGCACCGCGCCCGAG
Organism: Burkholderiales bacterium; assembly: GCA_025981645.1. GTDB lineage: Bacteria > Pseudomonadota > Gammaproteobacteria > Burkholderiales > Casimicrobiaceae > VBCG01. The sequence continues at coordinate 58,291 of JAICXH010000001.1, read as the reverse complement.
GGGACGCCGGCCGCATCGAATGCCGCGAGCCAATCGGCGCGGCTTCGCGTCGCCAGCACCTCGCTCATCGCCTCGACCAGCGCAGCACGGTTCGCCATCCGCGCCGAGTTGGTCGCAAAGCGCGGATCGCTTCGCCACTCCGGGTGCCCGAGCACGCCGGCAATGCGTTCCCAGTTGGCCTGGTTCGCACCACCGACGTTGATCCAGCCGTCGGACGCCGCGAACGCCTGGTACGGTGCGGTCAGCACGTGGGCCGAGCCGGCAGGACCGGGGGATGTGCCGGTCGCGAAGTGGATCGCCGCCTGCCAGTAGGTCTGCTGCAGCGCAGCCTCGACAAGCGAAGTGTCGACCACCTGCCCTTGCCCGGTGCGCAGCCGATGCGCCCACGCGGCGACGATGCCGAGCGCGGCGAGGATCCCGGCGTTGATGTCGGCGACCGGGTTGCCGTTCTTGACCGGAGGCCCGCCGGGCTCGCCGGTAATCGACATCAGGCCGGCGAAGCCCTGCGCGATCAGGTCGAAGCCCCCGCGCGCAGCGTCGGGACCGGTGCGCCCGTAGCCGGAGATCGTGCAGAACACCAGTGCCGGATTCACCGCAGCGAGCGTTTCGTAGCCGAGCCCGAGGCGCTCGAGTGTTCCCCTGCGGAAGTTCTCGGTCACCACGTCGGCGCGGCGGACCATCCGCAACAGCACTTCGCGCCCTTCGGCGCGCTTGAGGTCGATGGCGATTCCGCGCTTGTTGCGGTTCAGCATCATGAACGGCGCCGACTCGCCGTGGACCCTCGGCTCGCGGTAGTCGCGAACGTCGTCGCCACCGGGGAGCTTCTCGACCTTGACGACGTCGGCCCCCATGTCGGCGAGCAGCATCCCGCAGGTCGGACCGGCCATGATCTGTGCCAACTCGAGCACGTGCATGCCGGCGAGCGGACCGCCAGGCGACCCCACCGGCGCGTGTTCGCCGATCATCAGCGGTAGAAGAGGTGCACGAGTCCCATCCCCGTGACCGGGACGTAGGTAACGAGAAGGAGCACCGTGACCAGGACGGCGATGAAGCCGAGGTTGACTCGCGTCACCGCCCAGATCGATGCCTTGGCGATCGAGCTCGCAACCATCAGTACGCTCGCCACCGGCGGCGTCTGCTGGCCGATGCCGAGGTTGACGGTAACGATGAGGCCGAAGTGCACCGGGTCGATGCCGACCGCGCGCACCAGCGGCATCACCACCGGTACCACGAGAATGATCGCTGCGGCCGAGTGCAGGAACATGCCGAGCAGCAGGAACAGCACGTTCAGCATCGCGAGCACCAGCCACTTGTCGTGCGTCAGCGCCGACACAGACTGGGCGAGATGCTGCGGCGCCTGCACCTCGGTCAGGTAGGTGCCGAGGAGCTCGCTCGTCGCGACGAGCAGCATCACGACCGCGGTCTGCACGGCACCGTCGACGATTGCGCGCCGCAACTCGGCAGCGTCGAGCTCGCGATAGATGACGAGCCCCACGAAGAGCGCCGCGACGACGGCGAGCGCCGCACCCTCGGTCGCCGTTACCACCCCGCCGAAGATGCCACCGAGAATGATGATCGGCAGCAGGAACGCCCAGATTGCGTCGCGGCCGGTTGCGCGCACGCGCGACCACGCGAACGCCTCCTCGCGCGGCAGGTTGTAGCGGCGCGCATAGATGTGGGCGACACCCATCAGCCCGAGCCCGCCGAGGATGCCGGGGACGATGCCGGCGACGAAAAGCTGCACCACCGAGGTCTCCGCCATGACCGCGTAGAGGATCATCGGGATCGACGGCGGGATGATGACGGCAAGGGTCGCTGCCGACGACATGACAGCCGCGGCGAGCGGTGCCGGGTAGCCCTTCGACTTCATGCCCGGAATCAGGATCGAGCCCAGCGCCGCGACGTCGGCAACCGCCGAGCCCGAGATCTCGGCGAAGAACAGCGACGTGCCGATCGACACCTGCGCAAGGCCGCCGCGAATCCAGCCGAACAGCGCCGAGGCGAACGCGATCAGCCGCCGCGAGATGCCCGACGCATTCATGATCGCGCCGGCGAGGATGAAGAGCGGAATCGCGAGCAACGGAAAATTGGTCGCGCCGTTGTAGGTGACCAGCGCGACGTTGGGTAGCACGGAAAATCCGTGGCTCACCACCATCGCAACGACGGCGACGATGCCGAGCGCGATCGCGATCGGCACGTCGATGATCACCAGCGCCAGCACGCAGCCGAACACCGTCAGTATCGAGCTCATCGCGGTTCCCGGCCGCTATTGCGTCGCGTCGCCCAGCACCGCCGCAGGCGCCGCCTCGGGCGCCGTTGCGCGGACGAGCTCGACGAGGCGCAGCGCTTCGGCGACCACGATCAGCACCGACGAGATCGGGATCACCGATTGCACGACGCTCATCGGCACCTGCGGCAGGCTCACCATGTCGTCGGTGGCGAGCACCGGCAGGATATGCGCGCCGATCACGCCGAGCAGCACGAAGAAGCCGATGACGAGGAGCTGCGCGACGATGCGCGTGCGGCGCTGCCAGCGCCACGGCATCGCATCGACCAGTTCGGGACAGCCGATGTGCGCGCGCCTCACCGAGCCGAGCGCCGCACCGTAGAACGTGAGCCAGGCGAGGAGCACCGAGGCGACTTCGTCGTACCACGACAGCGCGTGACCGGCGAAGCGGAACACGACTCCCGCGGACACTTCGATCGAAAGGGCCGCCATCAGCACGATGGCGATCCATTCGAGGACTCGTCCGTACCGCGCGCGGAACGCCGCGAGCACAGTCGCGCCCGCAGCTGGCGCGCCTGTTGCCCGCGGCTCCGCGGCGCTCGTCATCAGCGCAGCGTGGCGGCGCGGTCGATCAGCGCTTTCGCGCCTGGCACGTCCTTCTCGAACTCGGCGTAAATCGGCTGGCTCGCCTTGACGAACGCCTCCTTGTCGACGTCGTTGACCTGCATGCCGGCGGCCTTCAGCTTGCCGAGAAGCTCGGCCTCGTCGTGCTCGGCAGTCTGATAGACGAACGCCTGCGTGCCCTTCGCGGTGTCCTCGAGGATCTTCCTGACGTCGGGAGGCAGTGTCTTCCAGTGCGCGATGCCGACAGTGACATAAGCCGGCGTGTAGACGTGGCTCGACATCGACAGGTATTTCTGCACCTCCTGCAGCTTGGCCGACCAGATCTGCGTCAGCGGGTTCTCCTCACCGTCCATGACGCCGGTCTGCAGCGCGGTGAACAGCTCGGAGAATTTCATCGGGCTCGGGTTCGCGCCGTACGCCTCGAACATCCTGACGCGCCACTTCCCTTCGGGGACGCGCAGCTTGATGCCCTGCAGATCGGCCGGCACGCGGATCGGACGCTTGTTGTTGGTGATCTGCCGGAAACCGTTCTCCCACACGGCGAGGACTTCGAGGCCCTTCTTCTCGATCGCCGGCTCCATCGACGGCCAGAAGATCTCCTTCTCGATCCGGTGCATCTCCGCACGGTCCTTGACGATGTAGGGCATCTCGAAGAAGCCGAGTAGGTCGACCTCCGAGCTCAGCACCGTCGACGGCAGTGCCATGTCGAGCGTGCCGAGCTTCAGCTTCTGCAGCATCTCCTTGTCGCCGCCGAGCTGGCTCGAGCCGTAGACGACGACCTTCGCCTTGCCGGCAAGCGCAGCGTTGGCGCGGCGCGCGAACTCCTCGGCGCTTTTCGCGAACAGCGAGCCGGGGTTGCCGACGTGGCCGAACTTGATCTCGAGCTGGGCGCTTGCCGGAAGCGGCGCGGCACCGAGCGCGAGTGCAGCAGCGAAGACCGCGAAGAGCAGGCGGCCTGGACGGCGGACGGAGCGTTTCATCGCATTTCCTCCCTGGTCGATCGGCGCCCGCTCGCGGGTGACTCCCACCCCTTCGGGATCACGCTTCGCGTGGATGCTCTGGCGGTGGATGGTACAAGAGCGTGCGCTGCAACACCAATCGGATCCGGAGCCCCGGGATGCGGTCTCGCCGCGGCCGCGGCGCGGTCCTCCCTATAATCGGCGCGACCCATCGATCGGAGAGTCACCGATGCTCGAGGAGCGCCTCGCGCAAGCCGTGCGCGGGGAAGTGATGTTCGATGCCGCGTCACGGGCGCGCTATGCGACCGACGCGTCGATCTACGAGATCGTGCCGCGAGGCGTGCTCGTGCCGACGTCGGACGACGACGTGCGCGCAGCATTCGACGTTTGCCGCGAGCTTCACGTGCCCGTCCTCGCGCGCGGCGCGGGGAGCTCGCAGTGCGGGCAGACGGTCGGCGACGCGCTCGTCGTCGACCACAGCAAGCGGCTCGACCGAGTGCTGGATCTCGATCCCGAAGGCGGCACCGTCACCGTCGAGCCCGGCGTCGTGCTCGACGCGCTCAACGCGCAGCTGAAGCCGCACGGCCTGTGGTTCCCGGTCGACGTCAGCACCTCGGCGCAGGCGACGCTGGGCGGCATGGCCGGCAACAACTCCTGCGGGTCGCGCTCGCTCGCCTACGGCAACATGGTTCACAACGTGCTCGCCATCGACGCTCGGCTCGCCGACGGGACCGAGGCGCGCTTCGGTCCCGCGGAGACGATGCGCGGCGCGCCGCCGCGCGTGCAGGCGCTCGTCGACGGCCTCGATGCGATCGGTGCGCGCGAGAAGGACGAGATCGCGCGCGTCGTGCCGAAGATGCTGCGGCGGGTCGGCGGCTACAACGCCGATGTCTTCAACCCGCAGAGCGTGCGCCCGTACACCGGCGACGGCAGCGTCAACTACGCGCAGCTCCTGGTCGGCAGCGAGGGTACGCTCGCGTGGACGCGAAGCCTCACGCTGAAGCTCGCGCCGCTCCCCGCCCATCGGACGCTCGGCGTGCTGAGCTTCGGCACGCTTCACGACGCGATGGACGCGACGCGCCACCTCGTCGCACTGTCACCCTCTGCGGTCGAGCTCGTCGACCGTACGATGATCGACCTCGCGCTCGCCAACCCTGCGTTCGGCGACGTGATGGCAAGTGCGATCGCCGGCTCGCCCCAAGCGATCCTCCTCGTCGAGTTCATCGCCGAAGACGCCGCGTCCACGCGAAGCCGCCTCGACGACCTCGAATCGGTGGTTGGTGATCTCGCGTTGCCGGCGCGGCTCGTCAGGCTCGTCGACCCGGCGCGCCAGCGGGCACTGTGGGAAGTGCGCAAGGCCGGCCTCAACATCATGATGAGCGCAAAGGGCGACGCCAAGCCCGTGTCGTTCATCGAGGATTGTGCGGTGCCGCTCGATCACCTCGCCGAGTACGTCGACCGTCTCACCGCGATCTTCGCGCATCACGGTACGCGTGGCACCTGGTACGCGCACGCGTCGGTCGGCACGCTGCACGTGCGGCCGATCCTCGACATGCGCACCGACGGCGCCGCGAAGATGCGCGCGATCGCCGAGGAGGCGGCCGCCCTCGTGCGCAAGTTCAAGGGCGCATTCTCGGGCGAGCACGGCGACGGACTCGTGCGCAGCGAATGGGTCGCGTGGCAATTCGGCCCGCGGCTGACCCGCGCGTTCGAGGAGATCAAGGCGCTGTTCGATCCTGCCGGCATGCTGAACCCGGGCAAGATCGTGCACGCGACTAGGATGGACGACGCGACGCTGTTCCGCTTCCCGCCGGGCCATCGCACGCTGCCGGTCGCGACCGCGCTCGACTGGTCGGCATGGAACGTGACGAGCGATCCGGCGACCGGCCGCATCGGCCCGCCCGGCAGCGGCGGCGACCCTGCGCGCGGCTACGCGAAGGCGATCGAGATGTGCAACAACAACGGCCACTGTCGCAAGTTCGACGCCGGCGCGATGTGCCCGAGCTACCGCGCGACGAAGGATGAGAAGCACGTGACGCGCGGGCGCGCGAACACGCTGCGCCATGCGCTCGCCGGGCGCTTCGACGGAGGCCTCGCATCCGCCGAGGTGCACGACGCGCTCGAGCTTTGCGTCGGCTGCAAGGGTTGCCGCCGCGAGTGCCCGACCGGAGTCGACATGGCGCGGATGAAGATCGAGTTCCTGCACCACTGGCACGCGGTCCACCCAGCTCCGCTGCGCGACCGGCTGATCGCGTCGCTCCCGCGCTGGGCGCCGCTCGCGTCGCGCGTCCCGGCGCTCTTCAACCTGCGCGATCGCGTGCCCGGCCTCGCCCGCGTGGTCGAGCAGGCAATCGGCATCTCGCGCCACCGCTCGCTCCCGCGCTGGCGGCTCGACACCTTCCTGCGCGATCGGCCTGCCGACGCTGGCACGGGGGTGCGCGCGGTGCTCTTCGCCGATTGCTTCACCGACCGCTTCGAGCCCGAGAATGCGCGCGCCGCGGTGGCAGTCCTGCAGGCCGCGGGCTATCCGCCCGCCGTCCTGCTGCCGCGCCTCGACGACGCCGAACCCGCGCGACCGCTCTGCTGCGGGCGAACCTGGCTCGCCCACGGTCGGATCGACGAGGCCCGCGCCGAGGCGCTGCGCCTATGCACCGCCCTCACCCCGTGGGCCGATGCCGGCGTGCCGGTCGTCGGACTCGAGCCGTCGTGCGTGCTGACGCTGCGCGACGAATACGCGGCGATGCGCCTGCCGGCGGAGTCCCTGCGCGCGGCGTTGAACGTGCTGCTCGTCGAGGAGTTCCTCGTTCGCGAGCAGCGCGCCGGGCGTCTGCATCTCGCGCTCGTCCGGCCGGAAGGCACGCGCGCGCTCGTCCACACGCACTGCCACCAGAAGGCGCTCGGCGCCGCCGACGCGACGCTCGCCATGATGCGGCTGATACCGGGTCTCGACGTCGCCGCGATCGAGGCGAGCTGCTGCGGCATGGCGGGGGCGTTCGGCTACACCGCATCGCACTACGACGTATCGATGCGGATGGCCGAGCTCGCGCTGCTGCCGGCGGTGCGCGCGGCGGATGCGGGCACCATCATCGTCGCGCAGGGCACGAGCTGCCGGCACCAGATCGCCGACGGCACGCGCAGTACGAGCCCGGTGACCGCGACGCACGCGATTCGCGTGCTCGAACGAGCACTCGCCAGTGGCTGATGCCGACGACCGGCGCGATCTCGCGCCGATCTCCGAAGGCACGCTCGCCTATTACGAATCGCGCGCGCCGCAATTCTGGGAGGGCACGCGCAACCACGACGTGCGCCAGAACCTCGATGCGCTGCTGCGCGCGATCGACGGCGAGCCGCCGTTCACCGTGCTCGATCTCGGCTGCGGACCGGGGCGCGACCTCCGCACGCTTGCGGCGCGCGGCCACGTCGCGATTGGTCTCGACGGCAGCGCAAGCTTCGCGGCGATGGCACGTGCATACAGTGGCTGCGAGGTGTACCAGCAGGATTTTCTTGCACTCGACCTGCCGGCTGGGCGTTTCGACGGCATCTTCGCCAATGCGTCGCTGTTCCACGTTCCGCGCGCGGAACTGCCGCGCGTGCTCGGCGAGTTGCGCGCGAGCCTGAAGCCGCGCGGCGTTCTGTTCGCCTCGAATCCGCATGGGCACGACGAGGAAGGCTGGAACGGCGGGCGCTACGGCTTCTACGCCACTCCCGAAACGTGGCGAACGATCGTCAACGGCGCAGGATTCTCGCTGGTCGACGAGTACTACCGGCCCGCGGGTCTGCCCCGTGCCGAGCAGCGGTGGCTCGCGACCGTTTGGCGCCGCAGCGACTGAGGCGGGCTTCGGGTGCTATGCTCGCCGGCAACCGAGCCACGCGCCGGAATGGCCCCGGCAAGCGGCCGCCACTGCAGGAGGATCTGCCATGTCACGCCCGCTGCGGGCCGCGCTCGTCGCCGCCTGGGTCGCACTCGTACCCGCCCTCTCCATCGCCCAAACGCTGCACATCGGCCTCGCCGAGGACCCCGACGTGCTCGATCCGACGCTCGCGCGCACGTTCGTCGGACGCGTCGTGTTCGCGGCGATGTGCGACAAGCTGTTCGACATCGACGCGAAGCTCGCCATCGTGCCGCAGCTCGCGACCGGGTATCAGTGGTCCGCCGACGGCAAGGCGCTGACGATCACGCTGCGCCCAGGCGTGAAGTTCCACGACGGCGAAACGATGGATGCCGCCGCGGTCAAGTACAGCATCGAGCGTCACAAGACGATGCCGGGCTCGAATCGGCGCGGCGAGCTCGCCCCGGTGTCGAAGGTCGAAGTGGTCAATCCGCTGACCGTGCGCCTCGACCTCTCCGCACCGTTCTCGCCGCTGCTCGCGCAACTCGCCGATCGCGCCGGGATGATCGTCGCGCCGAACGCCGCGCAGCAGGAAGGCGACAAGTTCGGCAATCATCCCGTCTGCGCGGGGCCGTTTCGCTTCGTCGAGCGCGTGCCGCAGGACCGCATCGTCCTCGAGCGCTTTCCCGACTACTGGGACAAGGCGGCGATCCACTTCGACCGCATCGTCTACACGCCGATCCCCGATGCGTCGGTGCGGCTTGCCAACCTGCGCTCGGGGCAACTCGACCTGATCGAGCGAGTCGCGCCTTCCGACATGCCGCAGATCGCGCGCGACCCGAAGCTCAGGACATCGAAGATCACCGAGATCGGCTACCAAGGGATCACGATCAACGTCGGCAAGAGCGATCTTGCGAAGCAGAACCCGCTCGGACGCGATCCGCGCGTGCGCGAAGCCTTCGAGCTTTCCCTCGACCGCCAGGGCATCGTGCAGGTCGCGATGGACGGTGAGGCCGATCCGGGCAACCAGTGGGTCGCGCAGTCGAGCCCGTTCTACGCGAAGAACGTGCCGATGCCGGCGCGAAACCTCGCGCGCGCAAAGGCCCTGCTTGCCGAGGCCGGCGTGCCGCACCCGTCGTTCACGCTGATGACGGCGACAACGGCCGACGCGCAGCGCATCGCGCAGGTCGTGCAGGCGATGGCAAAGGAAGCCGGCTTCGACGTGAAGATCCAGTCGACCGAGTTCGCGACCTCGCTCAATCTGGCCGACAAGGGCCAGTTCGACGCCTACGTGCTCGCCTGGAGCGGACGCGCCGACCCGGACGGAAACATCTTCAGCTTCGATGCCTGCAAGCAGCCGCTCAACTACGCCGGCTACTGCAATGCCGAGGTCGACGATCTCCTGAAGCGCGCGCGGACGGCGCCCGACGTGCCGACGCGCGCACAGCTCTACTCCGAAGTCGCCGCGATCGTGCTGAAGGACCGGCCGATCATCTATCTCTACCATCGCCACTGGCTGTACGCCTACACGAGCAGGCTCACCGGGTTGCGCAGCATCCCCGACGGACTTATCCGCGTGCAGGGCCTGCACTTCGAGTGACGGCTGGCGCGAGAGCGCCGACATGCTGACCTTCGTCGCACGACGCATCGCGACGATCGTGCCGACGCTGGTGTTCGTGTCGATGCTGATCTTCGGCCTGCAGCAATTGCTTCCCGGCGATCCGGCGAAGGTGCTCGCGGGCGAGGAGCAGGACCCCGCGGTGATCGCGCACCTCCGCGCGACAATGCACCTCGACAAGCCGCTGCCGATACGCTACCTCTACTGGATGCGCGGGGTGCTGCACGGCGACCTCGGCGAGTCGCAGCGCTCGCAGCAGCCCGTCACGACGCTGATCGCCGAGAAGCTTCCGGTGACGCTCGAGCTCGCCTGCCTCGCGATCATCATCGCCCTCGCGATTGGCATCCCGGCGGGCGTCGTGGCCGCGGTGAAGCGCGGCTCGGCGTGGGACTACGGGGCCAGCGTGTTCGCGCTGTGGGGACTGTCGACGCCGAATTTCTGGCTCGGCATCATGCTGATCCTGCTCTTCTCGGTGACGCTAGGATGGCTCCCCGCATCGGGTTACGTGAGCCCGTTCGAGAACCTGCGCGAAAACCTCGCGGCGATGATCATGCCTGCCTTCGTCCTCGGCAACGCGATCGCCGCGGTGCTGATGCGCCACACACGCAGCGCGATGCTGCAGGTGCTGTCGCAGGAGTACGTGCGCACCGCAAGGGCGAAGGGCGTGTCGGAGCGCGCAGTGATCCTGCAGCACGCGCTCAGGAACGCGCTGATCCCGATCATCACGCTGGGCGCGCTCGAGTTCGGCACGCTTCTCTCCGGCGCCGTGCTGACCGAGCAGGTGTTCACCATTCCGGGTTTCGGCAAGCTCATCGTCGATGCCGTGTTCAACCGCGACTACGCGGTCGTGCAAGGCGTCGTACTCGTCACCGCGACGGCCTACATCGTGCTCAACTTCGCCGCCGACGTCGCCTACGCATTCGTCAATCCGCGGATCCGCCTCCGATGACCGGCGCGGCCGCCGATCGGCTCGTCGCCGAGACCGGAGTGCCTGGCCTTGCCGGCGTGCCGGCCCCGGTCGCGCTGACGGGGCGCACGCATTGGTTGAAGAGGCTACTGCGCCGCCCGGCGGCTGTGGTCGCGCTCGTCGTCATCGCCGGATTTGTCGTCACCGCCGTGTTCGCGCCGTGGATCGCGCCGCAAGACCCGCTCGCAGCGAGCTTCTCCGAGGTGCGCAAGCCGCCGTCGGCCGCCCACTGGTTCGGCACCGACGAGATCGGGCGCGACATCGCCTCGCGCGTCGTGTTCGGCGCACGTGCATCGCTCCTCGCCGGAGTCGTGTCGGTGCTGATCTCGCTCGCGATCGGCGTCCCCGCGGGACTCCTCGCAGGTTACGCCGGAGGAGCGATCGACATGCTGCTGTCGCGATTGACCGACGCGCTCCTCGCCTGTCCGTTTCTGATCCTGGCAATCGCCCTGTCGGCCTTCCTCGGTCCCAGCCTCACCAACGCAATGATCGCGATCGGCATCTCGGCCACACCCGCGTTCGTTCGCCTCGCGCGCGGTACGACATTGGCGGTCAAGGCCGAAGATTTCGTGCTCGCCGCCCGCGCGATCGGCAACGCCCCATGGCGGATCGCGCTTCGGCACGTGCTGCCGAACATCGTTCCGCCACTACTCGTGCAGGCGACCCTCGCGATCGCCGCCGCGGTGATCGCCGAAGCGAGCCTGTCGTTCCTCGGTCTCGGCCAGCAGCCGCCGCAGCCGAGCTGGGGCAGCATGCTCAATACGGCGAAGGACTACCTCGACAACGCGCCGTGGATGGCGCTGTGGCCGGGGCTGTCGATCTTTCTGCTCGTGCTGTCGTTCAACCTTGTCGGCGACGGCCTGCGTGACGCGCTCGATCCGCGCGAGGCATGAACCGCGAGGCATGAACCGACGACCGCCCGCGTGATCTAACATTGCATGGTCGCGACGGAGGAACAATCGATGAGGACAGTCGGGCTGCGCAGGAAGGCGACGGTGGTGGCCGTGGCAGCGCTCGCGTGCGCGCTTCCGCTGTCGGCACCGGCAGCGGACGGTGGCTGGGGCGGAGGCGGCCATGGCAGCTGGGGCGGCCGTGGACACGGCGGTTACGGTCACGGCTACTCGTCGGGCCACGGGTATTACGGCCACGGTTCTTACGGCCATGGGTACTATGGACGCGGCTACTGGGGCGGCGGCGGATGGTCGGGCAGCGTCTGGCTCGGCTGGCCCGGGTATTACGGAGCATGGTGGCCTGGCTATACGATCGCCTATCCGTATGCCGCGCCGGCCTACACCTATCCGGCCTACACCTATCCGGCGTACAGCGCTCCAGCGTACGGCGATCAGCCGTACGTCGCGCCGTCGACTCCGCTTGGAACGACGGTGCGCTACTACTGCCCGAATGCCGGCTATTACCCTAGCGTGCCGGCCTGCCCGCAAGGCTGGCAACGCGTCGCCGTGCCGAACGGCGCATCGGGCGAGTGATCCGCGCATCGGAGCGCCGTTGCGAGCCGCGCGAGAGCGGACTAGTATTAATCATTCCAGCGCGGCGACTTACCGGCGTTTCCGAAGGGAGAATCTCATGAATTCGCACAAGCTTGCGGGAGCTGCGCTTGCGGCCGTCCTGCTGACCGGCGCAGCGCCGGTGCTGGCGATCAACTGTTACTCGGTGGTCGATCGCAACGATCGGGTGGTCTACCAGAGCGTGCGCTCGCCCGTCGACCTCAGCGCCGCCGGCGCCGCGGCGCGCGATGCGCTGCGCGCCAAGGGCGAGCAACTGATCGCGATGAACACGCGCACCTGCCCCGAAATCGATACGACGAACCTCGGCGGCGACCACAAGCCCGCGACCGTCGCCGAGATCGTTGCCGGCATGCGTCCGGCGCTGCGCTATGGGCGACCGGCGGGCGCCGAGGCCGCGAACATCACGAACGCCGGCGGACTCGACCTGCCGCGCATCACGGTTCCGGTCGCGACCGACGGCGGTGTCTCGACATCAGGAGTCCCCTCGGGCATGTCGCTCCGCTGAGCCGCGGGCGCGCGCTACGCGCGTTTCCGGTCAGCGCGTGTCGTCCGTCGCCGCGGCGGTCGCGCACTCGGGCACGCGACCCCAATAGCCGTCGCAGAAAGCAATCCGCGCCTTCTGCCGGCACAGCAGGCGTTCGAGGAAGCCGCCGCGACAGGCGGTCATCGCATCGTCCATCGATTGCCAGCGCGTACGAGTCACTTCGGTGATCGCGACCGGCGCCGGCGAAGGCGCCGACGCAGCGAGGCTCGGCGGATTCGGCGCCTGCGCGCGGGCCGTCGCGGCCTGATCGGCTCGCTGCGCTTCGCCGCGCCGTCGCGCGAACGGCACATGCGTGCGCGGCGGTGGGTCGCTCTCCCGCCGCGGCATGGCGCCGCGCGAGCGCTCGGGCGTGGTCGCAGAGGATACCTGCGGAGCATCGAGCGAGCGCTCGGGCGTGGCCGTAGCGGAAGCCTGCATAGCGGCGAGCGGCGCGCGAAGCGGCGGCGCAGACGCACTCGCACCGATCACCGCGCTCGGCTGCATCGCGCGCATCGGGTCCCTGGCGACCGCGGCATGAGGCTCGCCCGGAGCCAGGCGACTGCGCGGCAAGACATACGCCGCGGCCACGAGCACCGAAGCCAGCATCACGACCGCCGGCCAGCGACGCCGTTGCGCCGACACTCCGCTCGAAGCGCGGACCGCGGCAGCGTCGGAGCGCGGTGCGCCGACGCCGGTGGCAGCTTCGTCGTCGACTCCGATGGCGTCGGTGTCACCGCCGTGGCGCGCGCGCTTCAGCGCCGCACGGCACGGGCCGCACAGCCGCGCTCCCGGCAACGTCGCCTGCCTGCAGATCCGGCACCTCATTGCGCGCGTCGGCGGCTAGCCGGTTGTCCGGGTCCCACCTCCAATTATGACGTCGTCATTATACCTGTCGGAGTCGGCCGGGCTTGCGCGGCGACGAATCCGTCCGTCGGCTCGACCGCGCCCCCGCGGTCGGGGGCGCAGTCGTCGCGCCGGCCGATCACTGCCCTTCGTTCTGGCGCTTTTCGTCGCCCTTCTTGCTGTTTTCCGGCGGCTTCTGTTCGCCGCGCTGGCGCTCTTCGCCGCGGGATTGCTGCGGCGGCCGCTGCGCCTGCTCGACTTGCGGACGCGCCGGCGCGCGCTCTGCCTGCGGATTGGGTGCGTGCTGCGCCGGCGGCCTTGGTGCCTGTTCGACTGGTGGGTGCGGGGCACGCTCTGCGGGCGGCCTTGGCGGCTGCTCGACCGGCGGGCGCGGCGCGCGCTCGGTTTGCGGATTGGGTGCGTGCTGCACCGGCGGCCGCGGCGCGCGCTCTTCAGGTGGGCGCGGCGCCGGTGCGGGCCTCGGCTCGCGCGTCTCGGTACGGCTCGACGTCGGCGGCGCGTGCGGCGCGGTCGCTTGTGGTTGCGCACGCGGCTCGGGCGGGCGCGCGGTCTCGGGGCGTGTTGCAGGCGCGCGACGCTCCGCTGCGGGCGCACGATTCGGTGACGCCGCTGCCGGAACGGGCGCACGCGTGGCGCTCGACGCGGGCTTCGGCGTGACGATACGAACCGGCGGAGCCGCAACGGGTGCCTCGCGGCGTAGAGCGTTCGCCTGCGAGTGATTGATCGGCTGTCCGGCATTGCCTTCGAGCACCGGAAGCTGGCGGCTGATCGGAACCGGAGGCGGCGGCGGCGCCACACGCGCGACGACGCCGCGTCGCTCGACCGCGGCGGGCGGAGCCGCGCGGGTCACCGGCGCGGAGCCGGTGAAGGCCGACCGCTGCGGAGCGACGCGTGCGCCCCGAACGACCTGCGCCGCGCCGAGCGCGGTCGCAGGCACCGCAACAAGCGCCCGATTCACCGGTTCCGCACGCGCAAACGCTGTCGGAGGGACCGCCGTCACGCCGTTCGGCGCGTGCATGTTCACGTAGTTGACGCGCGGCTCGTTCGAGCGACCCGGGCGCGCATAGTTGTTGTAGATATTCGTGATGTTGGTCGTGTTGTTGATGACCGTGTTGCTGACGTTCACCTGCCGGAAGTAATTCCGGGTGACCGAATACGGCGGCCGGTAGATCTCGCTCGGGCCGAGCGGGAACCAGCCGATCGCCGGCCCCGACGAGATCGCGACTCCGAAGCCCGCGCCACCGACGAAGGCCACCAGTGCCGGCGCGTAGCACGGAGCGACGCTGACCGGCCCGGGAATCCAGCCCCAGCCGCGATCGACGTAAACCCAGCGACCGTAGTGGAACGGAGCGAATCCCCACGGTGCGTCGTCGACCCAGGTCCAGCCCCACGGCGAGATCCACGCCCAGTGGCCGTAGCGGTAAGGCGCCCACCCGACGGCGACGGCGGTCGGAAACCAGACGTTCCCGTACTGGGGAACCGTTGACCACCTGCCGTAGCTGTCGAGATCGGCGTAACCGACGACTTCGGGCGACACGTAGCGCGTAGCCGCGGCGTTCTCGAAGCGACGCTCGCGCGCCGCTGCCCAACGATCGAATTCGTCGTAAGGCGGCGCGGCCGAGAAATCATTGTCATGCGCGTCGGCGCCGCGGAACCGGTATGCTTGCCCGGCGGTGACATCGTAGGAGACGTCGTTGCCGTAGGCGACACCCATGCCGTTCCGGACGATGACCGTCGTCGCGTTGCCTTCGGCGTCGACATCGACACGATAGCGCCCGGGCTGCGTCAACGAGAACGCGACGTTGGGCGAATCGATCTCGACGATCGCACCCTGCGCCATACGCCGCAGATCGACGTCGAGCGTTCCCTGCTGAAGCTGAACCTGCGTCACCCGGTCGTCGAGATTCGAAACGGTGATGCTGGTGAGCGAGCCGAGGAACCACGACCCGTTGTCGAGCGAGAGCTCCAGCTTCGCGTCGCGGTCAGCCCACAGTCGGTCGCCGGTGACGATCGGCCGGTTGACCTGCGCCTGCACCCATTGATCGTCGCCTGCCGGCGAGTAGCTCACGTCACCGCCGAACCACGCGAGCCGTCCGACGCGCGTCGGCGGATCGGCGGTGTCGACGCCGGGAGGTGTCTGCGCGAGCGCGCTGAAGGAGATCAGCGACACCACCGCCACCAGCATGCTGGCGAGGCGACCAGGGGTGCGCCGGACGGTCCGGCGCGTGCCGATCATCATCATCGTCCTGCTCCTGTCGGTTCGTTGCAAATCGTTACGCATTTCTTTGCCCGCCAACGGCACCGCGTGTATTTTCTGCTCAGCTTGCCGTTGCGAACAGGCCCCTGCTACGCTGCGTTCCACCATGGGGACCGCCTGTCGCAGGCTTCACTGCGCACCAACGTTCGAAGACGCGAACCGGATGACAGGCGGGCGGGTCGAAAGCGATGCATCCGCACGACACGACGAGTGTCGGCGGCGTGCGCCGCCCACTGCGAGATCGACATGACACGCACGATTGCAGCCGTGACGCTTGCCTTCGCGCTGGTCGCGACGGCCGCGCCAGCCATCGCCAGCACGATGCCACCCCCGCTGCCGACGCTCGATGCCGCGCAGTCGTCTCGGCTCGACGAGCGCATGCAGCTGGTGCGCCACGAGATCGACGGCCGCGTCAGCCGCGGCGAGATGACGGCGAGCGAAGCCGAGCGCCTGCTTGCATGGCGCAAGTGGCAGATTGCGCGCCAGCTCGCAGGACTCGCGCCGCCTAATCCTGCTTTCGTCACGCCGAATTATCCGCCCGAGCCGGGCGAGCCCGGCGTGCCGCCGGACTACCGTGCGGCTCCACCGGCGCCGATCTACTACTCGGTCCCGTATCCCGTCTATGCGCCGGGGCCGGCATACGCGTGGCCGTACGGCTGGTACGGCGCGCCGTGGCCCGCGTTCGGCTGGGGCGCGACGATCTGCGGCGGAGGCTTCGGCCGCCATTTCCGCGCGGGCATCTGCCTGTAGCGGGGCGCGCAGATGGATCGGCAACCGCCTGCTGCGCTCGTCACCGGCGCCGGAAGCGGGATCGGCAAGGCGGTGGCGCTGGCGCTCCTCGACGAAGGCTACCGTGTCGCGCTCGCGGGCCGACGCGAGGCAGTGCTCGAGGAGGCCATCGCTGCTGCAGGCGCGGCGGGGGCGCGCGCGATCGCGATCGCGGCGGACGTCACCGATCCGGGCTCGGTCGACGCGATGTTCGAGCGCGTCGCATCGCGCTTCGGGCGCCTCGACGTCTTGTTCAACAACGCAGGCATCAGCGCGCCGCCCCAGCCGCTCGAAGACCTTCCGGTCGAGCGCATTCGTGCGGTGATCGACACCAACCTGCTCGGCGCCTTCCTGTGCACGCGCGGCGCGATCCGCATGATGAAAGCGCAGTCGCCACGCGGCGGGCGCATCATCAACAATGGCTCCATCTCGGCGCACGCCCCGCGGCCCGACTCGGCGCCCTACACGGCGACCAAACACGCGATCACCGGGCTCACCAGGTCGACGTCGCTCGACGGACGCAAGCACGACATCGCGTGCGGCCAGATCGACATCGGCAATGCGGCCACCGACATGGCAGCGCCGATGGCGCGCGGCGTGCCGCAGGCGAACGGCACCATCGCACCCGAGCCGCTGATGGACGTAGCGCAGGTGGCGCGCGCCGTTGTCTACATGGCGAGCCTGCCGCTCGATGCCAATGTGCAGTTTATGACGGTGATGGCGACGAAGATGCCCTTCGTCGGTCGCGGCTAGCGCGACCCCGGTCAGCGCACTTCTTGCGTCGACGGGCTGACCGGGCACTGCGCAACCTTGCCCCAGTAGCCATCGCAGTAGCGGATGCGCACGCGCTGGTCGCAGATCACGCGGTTGATGAAGTCCTCTCGCGTGCAGCGCGACAGGTCATCGTTCATCTTCGTCCAATGATCGTCGGCTTGCGGTGCGGAAGGCGCCGCCGTGGCCATCCGCTCCACCGGGGCTGCCGCGGGAACGGGGGCCTTCGCAGGGGCCTTCGCGGACGCTTCGGCATGCGCCCGCGCAGCGCTGCGCGGGCGCTGCGCGGGCGTCGGTGTAATGACGCGCGGACCCGTCGTGGCACGCGCGCCGGACGGGGCGCTCGCCGCGGACGCGGCCGTTGCCGACGACGCTGCGCTCGCGGATTCCGGTGCGACATCGTCCCCCGCGGGCAGCGCCGACGGCGGCGGCAGCGGCGCTGCGCTCTGATCGGTCGGAGGCGGCACGTTACCTGCCGGAACCTGGACGACCTTCGGCTGTGGAACCGGCGCCTCGCTGCCGCTCCACGCGCCGGTCATGAGCTTCCAGCCGCCATAGCCTGCGAGCAGCACGACGACGCACGACGCGACGATTGCAATCGTCGCGCCGCGCGCTCGCCGCGGGGCCGCACGCGGCTGCTCGGCGCCGCAGCGAGCGCAGTAGCGGGCATCGGCCGCATTCTCCGCACCGCAACTCGCACAGTTCATTCGCCTGTCTCCACTGCGCCGGCGCCGCGGGCGCCGTTACCCGGATGATGATCGCACACAGGCCGCGCGTCGCTGGTCCAACGCGTCGCGATCTCGCATACTAGGCGCTGCCGGGGCCGAACGGACCTTGCATCGCGTCCGTCGTGCCCGGAGCTATCGACGAGGCTCACGACATGCCAACCGACCGCGACACCGACAACACGCTCGATCTCGCCCGGATCGAGCGCCTGACGCGCGAGCTTCTCCTCGCGCTCGGCGAGAACCCCGACCGCGAAGGGCTCGCCAGGACGCCCGCCCGCGTCGCCCGGGCGCTCGCCTACCTCACATCGGGGTACCGCAGCGACGTCGCGACGCTCATCAACGGCGCGATCTTCACGCAGACCACCAACAGCATGGTGATCGTGAAGAACATCGAGGTCTACAGCCTCTGCGAACACCACATGCTGCCATTCTTCGGCCGCTGTCACATCGGCTACATCCCGACCGGCCGCGTGTTCGGCGTCTCCAAGCTCGCGCGGCTCGTCGACATGTACGCGCGCAGGCTGCAGCTGCAGGAGCGACTCACCGAGCAGGTCTCGCAGGCGGTGCTCGAGTCGGTCGACGCGCGTGGCGTCGGCGTGATGATCGAGGCGCGTCACCTGTGCATGATGATGCGCGGCGTCGAGAAGCAGAACTCGGTGATGGTCACCTCGTCGGTGCTCGGAACGTTCCGCGATTCGAACGCCACCCGTGAGGAATTCCTCGCACTGATCGGCCAGCGCGGATAAGCCGGACCCCGATCGGTCGGCCGCGCGGCTGAACCGCCGATCGGAAACGCGATTGCAGCACACACCGCGGCTACTCGGCGACCACGATCGCCGTCCGTGCCGAGGCGCCGCCCGGCTTCAGCAGCATGACGAGCGGGATCATCACGAAGAAGCTCGCCACGATGATCCAGAACGCATGGAGCAGGCCGAGCATCGCCGCCTGCTCCTCGACTTCGCGCGCGAGTACGGCAAGCCCGGCGCCGACCGCCGGGACGCCGAGCGGGTGCAGGAACTGCTGGACCTGGAACCGATAGGGGTCGATGAAGCCGCGCAGGATCTCCCAGTTCACCTGCGCGCTCCGCGCGAGTGATACGCTGATGATCGAGATGCCGATCGACGCGCCGATCGAGCGGACGAGGCTGTAGACGCCGGCGGCTTCGGTGGCAAGGCGCTGCGGCAGCGTCGCGAACGCGATCGCCGACAGCGGCACGAACACGAATCCGACGCCGATGCCTTGCAGGAGCAACGGAACCACCATCACGCCCCACCCCGCGTCGAGGTTCATCCGGGTCATCATCCACGCGCCGACGACGCCGGCGGCGATGCCGAACCAGATCAGCGGCTTCGCGCCGACGCGGCCGACCAGCCTGCCGACGATCAGCATGCTGACGAGACTCCCGATGCCGCGCGGCATCATCGCGAGCCCGGTATCGAGCGTCGGATACTGCAGCAGGTTCTCGAACAGAACCGGCTGCAGAAGCATCCCCCCATAGAGCGACAGACCCATCGCGCCGCCGACGATCGTCGCGGCGGCAAAATTGCGGTCGGCGAAGAGCGCGAGGTCGAACAGCGTCTCGCGACGCGAGGCGAACGAGTGCGCGATGAACATCGCGAGGCCGCAGACGAGGGCGACGAGCGCGGCGCGGATCGACGTCGACGAGAGCCAGTCCTCCTGCTGGCCGCGGTCGAGCACGTACTGCAGCCCGCCGATGAACAGCGCGAGGAAGACGAGACCCCACCAGTCCATCGCGCGCTCCTGCACCGGTGTGTCGGGAACATTGCGCGCAGCGAGAAACAGCGACAGCGCGCCGACCGGGATGTTGATGTAGAAGTTCCAGCGCCAGCTCGCCGCCTCGGTGAGCCAGCCGCCGAGCGTCGGACCGAGAATCGGCGCGACCATCACGCCCATGCCCCAGATGGCGAGCGCCTTGCCGCGCTCGTGCACCGGATAGCTGTCGACCATGATCGCCTGCGACAGCGGCACCAGCGACGCGCCGAACAGCCCCTGCAGCAAGCGGAAGAAGACGATCTCGGCGAGCGACCCCGAAACGCCGCACAGCGCCGACGACACGATGAAGCCGCCGATCGACACGAGCAGATAGCGGCGGCGTCCGAGCCGGTCGGCGAGATAACCGGTCATCGGCATCACCACCGACGACGCCACGATGTAGCTCGTCAGTACCCAGCTGATCTGGTCGGTCGATGCCGACAGCTCGCCGGCCATGTGCGGCAGCGCGACGTTGACGATCGTCGTGTCGAGCACCTGGATCACGGTCGCAGCCATCACCGCGAGCGTGACGAGCATGCGCGGGCCGCTGGTCATTGCCGCAACTCGTCGAGCTTCGCGCGTACGCGCGCGAGGAGCTCGCAGAGCACGTCGAGTTCGGCCGCGCTCAGCGTCGCGGACAGCTCGCGCCGCAGCGCGAGCACGGTGCGCCGAATGCGCTCGAGGAGCGTGCGCGCGCGCGGCGTGACCACCACCGCCTTCAACCTGCGGTCGCCCTCCACCTCGCGCCGCGTGACGAGGCCGTCACGTTGCATGCGATCGACCAGCGTCACCGCGGCCGGTGCGCCGATGTCGAGGCGCTCGGCGAGGTCGCCCTGCACGAGCTCGCCGCCGGCGCGATCGAGCCACAGCAACGCCTGCCACTGGACCCGGGTCAGCCCGAGCGGCTGCAGCCGGCGATCGAGCTCCTGGCGCCAGCTCTTCGTCACGCCTGCGGCAAGGACGCCGAGCGCCTCGACGCGGTCGCCTGCCACGCGGGAGGCGGCCGCGCGGGAGGCAGCCGCGCGGGAGGCAGCCGGCACGCGCGCCGGCACCGCACGTGGCTTTGCCGGCAGCGCGTGCGGCTTTCTTTGTATACGAAGCGTTCGCATACGATATTGTTTCCGAATCGGCGTGTGCGCGCAAGCGCCCGCCGGCCCTGCCGCGTGACCGGCACCACCATCGCGGCAGCGTGCGACAATCCGCGCTCCGCCACCGCCCCCCTTCCGATGCCATCCCGCAGCCGCTCGACGAAGCGACCGTCCTCCGCCACCGTGCACGTGCAGGTCTCGCAGGCAGCGGGAGCCGGCGGGCGCGCGTACGCCGTGCGCCGGTCGCCGATTCACGGACGTGGCGTGTTCGCTACGCGAACGATCGCGAGGGGCGAGGACATCGTCGAGTACCGCGGCAGGCGCATCTCGATGGAAGTCGCCGACACGATGCCGGACAGCGATCCAGACAACCCGTATCACACGTTCCTGTTCGAGCTCAACGACGGGCGCGTGATCGATGCCGGTGTGCGCGGCAATGCGGCACGCTGGATCAATCACAGCTGCGCGCCGAACTGCGTGCCGTACGAGGACGACCGCGGGCGCGTGATGATCGCCGCCCGCCGCACGATCCGCGCAGGCGAGGAGCTCGCCTACGACTACCGCTTGAACGTCGAGGGCCGGCGCACGAAGAAGCTGCTCGCTGCGTACCGCTGCCGGTGCGGCGCACCTCGCTGCCGCGGTTCGAGGCTCGGCCCCGCAGAGCCCGCCGGCGGCCGCCGGCGACCCCGCTGACCGCGACACTCGGCGTCAGGTCAGGCCGGCCGCTCCGACGATCGCGGCGGCGACCAGGATCCACACCGGATTCACGCGAGTAAACGCGAGCGTGACCGCGCCGACTGCCGTCAGCGCGAGCGACCCGGGAGAGCGGTCTGCGCCCTGCGCGAGCGTGTATCCGCTCGCCAGGATGAAACCGATCGCGATGGGCGCCAGCGCGCGGCGCAGCACCGGCAGGATCCGCGTCGTCTGCGCCCGCTCGGCCCAGCGCGCGAACCCGTAGCACAGCACCGACGACGGTCCGCAGGCCGCGGCGGTGGCGACGAGTGCGCCCGGCAGGCCGGCGACCTTCCAACCGACGAGCGACACAAACATCGCGTTGGGGCCTGGAGCGAGTTGCGCGAGCGCAAAGAGATCGGCGAATTCGGCGCTCGTCATCCATCCCTGCACGTCGACGACGACGCGGTGGATCTCCGGGAGGATCGCGCTGATGCCGCCGATCGCAACCAGCGAAAGTGCGGCGAAGCGCAGCGCGAGTTCGACCACCACCGGAGCGCCGGCAATCATGTCGCCGCTTTGGCGATCACGCCGACGCGCGCCATTCAGCGGCGATGCTGGCGGCCATCAATGCCAGCGCAACCCAGACGAGCGGCCAGTGCAGGACGCCGACGCCGATGAACGCCGCGCCTCCGGTCAACACGCCGCGCAGCGGCGGCCGCGCCTTGATGAACAGGCGCACCGCCGTTCCGACAATGAGCCCCGCCGCGGCGGCCGACGCTGCCGCGATCGCGTGCCGCGCGAGCGGGTGATTCGCGACCTCGGCGTAGAAGATCGCCATCGCCAGCATGACGGCGATCGGCACGAACAGAATCCCGGTGACCGCGAGCAACGCGCCCAGCGGACCGTGACTGCGACTGCCGACGATCACCGCGAGATTGACGACGTTAGGTCCCGGCAGCACCTGGCACAACCCCATCGTCTCCGCGAATTCGCGGTCGGAAAACCATCGACGCTCGTCGACGACGACGCGGCGCGCCCAAGGCAGTACGCCGCCGAAGCCGAGCAGGCCCATCTTGAGGAAGCTCGCGAACAGCGCGCCCCGTGTGACGCCATCGAGCGGATGGCGACCGGCCGGCGGCGGAGCCACGTCGTCGAGGGGCGGGGTCATCGCAGGCGATCGGCGTCGGGTGATCCGCCGTGCCGGGTTTGGCGGCGGACCATTCGCATTGTATCGGTCACCATCGGCTGCGCGGCCGCCCGCGGGCGCATTCGGATCCGCCCGCGAGCGACACCCGCATTTGCCTCGACGCTGCAACGACGGCACAATCGCGGGCCATGACGCGCAAGTCCTCCGCCGGCAAGGCGGGCACCGTCAGGGTGCTCGAGTTCGATTCCCGCGTGCTCGCCAACAATCGGCTCGGCGACCCGCATCGGCGCAAGCTCCCCGTGTGGTTGCCGCCGGGCTACGACGACGGCACCGTGCGCGGCAAGAGTGGCGGACGCGGCAAGCGCTTTCCCGTGCTGTTCGATCTCGTCGGCTTCACCGGCTCGGGGCCGGCACACCTCAACTGGAAGCCGTTCGACGAGAACGTTCCCGAGCGTGCCGCACGTCTCATTGCCGAGCGCCGGATGGGCGCGGCGATCATCGTGTTTCCTGACTGCTTCACGTCGATGGGCGGCAACCAGTACATCAACTCCAGCGCGATCGGCCGTTACGCAGATTACCTGACGCGCGAGCTGATCCCGTTCGTCGACCGCGAGTTCCGCACGCTCGCCTCGCGCGATCACCGCGGCTGCTTCGGCAAATCGTCTGGCGGCTACGGTGCGATCATCCACGGCATGC
Organism: Burkholderiales bacterium; assembly: GCA_025981645.1. Taxonomy (GTDB): domain Bacteria; phylum Pseudomonadota; class Gammaproteobacteria; order Burkholderiales; family Casimicrobiaceae; genus VBCG01. Next base: position 35,253 of record JAICXH010000001.1, on the reverse strand, counting down.
GCTACGCGCGCTACTGGGGCGCAATCGCCGATCATTCGGGCGATTCGCTGTTCGACCTCTGTTACCTCACCGATTGGCCGCGGACGCTGAACGAACTCGATCGCCACCGCCGTCCCCCACGCCGCGCCGGACGCATCGACGTGCTGCGCGACGAGCGCGGTGCCGCGGACGGCCGCGACGACGGGCGCATCAAGCGCTTTCTCGAGCACCTGTGGTCGCACGAGAAGCTCTCCGATGCGGAGGTGCACACGCTGATGAACCTCGCGATGGCGGCCAGCTACGATCCCGATCCGGCCGCACCGCTCGGCTTTCGCGTTCCGTTCAATCTCGAGACCGGTGAGCTCCTGCCGGCACGCTGGAGGCGCTGGCTGCAGCACGATCCGGTGCATCTCGTCGGCCGCTTCGGCGACGCGCTGCGATCGCTGCGCGGCATCTACATCGATTGCGGCTGGCGCGACCAGTATCACCTGCACTACGGCGCGCGGCTCCTCTCCAAGCGGCTGGCGCAGCACGGCATCACGCATACCTACGAGGAGTTCGACGACAACCATTCGTCGATCGATTACCGGATGGACGCAAGCCTGCCGTTCCTCTACCGGGCGCTCAAGCCCTGACCCGCAAGCCCGCCTCGTATAATCGGCGGTGTGCGCCGCGTTGCGGGGCGCTCCGGACTTGCTCGGAGGCGCGCGATGAAATGGGGTGATTTCAGGCAAAGCGACAACGTCGAGGACCGGACGCAAGGCGCGCCCGAGGGCTCGGGCGGTGGCGGCGGCTTCGGGATCGGCGGCATGCACATCGGCGCCGGTGCGCTGATTCTGATCGTCATCGTCGGGTGGCTCTTCGGCATCAACCCGCTCACGATGCTCGGCCTCCTTTCCGGGAACGAGACGCCGCCGCCGCCGAGCGCGCCCTCGCCCGGCTACGGACCGCAGACGAGTGCCGCCGGCGCAGCGACGCAGGGTGCGACGACGCAGGCCGCCGTCAACAAGGAGTTCTCCGCGCGCGTGCTGGGCGACACCGAAGACGTCTGGGGCGCGATCTTCACGGCGATGGGCTCGCGCTATGAGCCTCCCAAGCTGGTACTGTTCCGCGGCTCGACGCCGTCCGCCTGCGGCCGTGCCGAAGCGGCAGTCGGACCGTTCTACTGCCCCGGCGACCGCGATGTCTATCTCGACACTTCGTTCTTCGCCGAGCTCCACCAGCGCTTCGGCGCTCCAGGCGATTTCGCGCAGGCGTACGTGATTGCCCACGAAGTCGGTCATCACGTGCAGAACCTGCTCGGTACGATGCAGAAGTACGACGCCGAGCGCGAGCGCGCCAACGCGGCGCAGGCCAACGCGCTGTCGGTACGCCTCGAGCTCCAGGCGGACTGCTATGCGGGAATCTGGGCGTTCTTCGCCGAGAAGCGCAACCTGATCGACACCAGTGACGTCGACAGCGGCCTCGCAGCCGCGGCTGCGGTCGGCGACGACCGCATCCAGAAGATGACCCGTGGCACCGTCGCCCCCGATTCGTTCACCCACGGCTCGTCGGCGCAACGCCAGCGCTGGTTCAAAACGGGGCTCCAGTCGGGTGATCTGCGCGACTGCAACACCTTCGCCGCGGCCAGCCCCTGACGCTGCGTGCCGCCGGCTGCCGGCGCCGCTTGCCACCCGTTTTGCCCCCGCCTATGATGGCCCCGGAAGGAGGGCGTGACATGAAGATCGTGTTCGTTCTGTCCTTGATCGCGACGGCGGCGCTTGCCGCAGGCTGTGCGACCCCGCCGCCGACGCGCGCCGACCTCGACGGGCGTTACGTGTGCAACGCTGACCGCATGGCGCGGGTCGATCGCGAGGCGCGCCTCGAGGGCAAGGAAATCCACTGGGTGCACTGCCCGCTCGCCAAGCTGCGTGTCGTAGGCTGATGCAGGAGTCGATCGGCGGCCGACGCGCTACGTGCCGGCCCCGATCGGCGGATCGACCCCGGTCTCCTCGCCGCGCGTCGCGGCGAAGGTAGAATGCGCGCTTTCACGATCGGGAGTCGTCGATGATCGATCTAACCTCGCGCGTTGCGCTTGTGCTCGCAGCCGGTCTGTGGGCCGCAGTAGCGTTCGCCCAGCAACCCGCTGCCACTCCTTCCGCCGCCGGCGCGGCCGTGCCGCCTTCGGCGGCGCCGGCGCCGAAGCATTCGTGCGTCCACCCGGGCGAGTTTCCCGGCAAGCTCGCCTCCGATCGGCAGCAGAAGCAATGGCAGAAGGACTTCGTCGCGTACGTCGATTGCCTGCGCAAGTTCGTGACCGACCAGCAGGCGCTCGCCCAGCCGCACGTCCAGGCCGCCAACGCGACGGTCGAGGAATACAACCAGGCAGTCAAGGAATACAACGACACGATCCAGAAGCTGAAGGACGAGTAACACTCCCAATGCTTCGAGCGGACGCGACATGGGCACCCCGGCGACCGCGGCCGAAACGGCTCCAGCCGAGATCGCCGCGATCCTGCTCGAAGGTTTCAACCGCCACTACACGCTGTTCCGCGAATGCGCGCGGGCGGCACAGCGCCATTTCGAAGCTGCGAACTGGCTCGCGATCGGGCACGTCGCGCGCGACCGAATCGACTTCTACGACCGGCGCGTCGCCGAGACCGTCGCGCGCGTCGAGCGCGACTTCCGCCCGCGCCGCATCGGTGGCGCCGACGCCTACTGGGCGGACGTCAAGCGCCACTTCATCGCGCTGCTGGTCGATCATCGTCAGCCAGAATGCGCCGAGACGTTCTTCAACACCGTTTCGTCGAAGCTCCTGCACCGGACGTACTTTCACAATCGCTACCTCTTCGTGCGCCCGTCGGCGTCGACCGAGTATCTCGACGACGAGACCCCGTCGTACCGCAGCTACTACCCGCGCAACCGCGGGCTGCGCGCGGCGCTCGTCGACCTCGTGCTCGACCTCGGTCTCGCGACGCCGTTCGCCGATTTCCGTCGCGACCTGATCCACGCGCTGGCGGCGATGCGGCGCCAGCTACCGAGACCGTTCGCCGTCGACGCGAATTGCCAGCTCCAGGTGCTGGCGAGCCCGTTCTTCCGCGACCAGACCGCCTACGCGGTCGGACGCGTGCTGAACGGCGTGCACAGCTACCCGTTCGTCGTCGCGATCAAGCGCACCGCCGACGGGCGGCTCTACGTCGACGCACTGCTCACCGAGCCGGCCGAACTCGCGCTGCTGTTCTCGGCCAATCGCGCCTACTTCCTGGTCGACATGGAGGTGCCGTCGGCGTACGTCGCCTTCCTGCGCGCGAGCGTGCCCGACAAGACCGCCGCCGAGCTCTACACGATGATCGGGCTGCAGAAGCACGGCAAGACGCTCTTCTATCGAGACTTCCTGTACCACCTCAAGCATTCGACCGACCGTCTCGTCGCCGCCCCGGGGATCCGCGGCCTGGTGATGGCGGTATTCACGCTGCCTTCATTCCCATACGTGTTCAAGGTGATCCGCGACCGCATCGATGCGACCAAGAACACCGATGCCGCGCGCGTCAGGCAGAAGTACGCGCTCGTCAAGCATCACGATCGTGCCGGCCGCATGACCGACACGCTCGAGTACTCGGACGTCGCGTTTCCGCTGGCGCGCTTCACACCCGAACTCCTCGACGAGCTCGTCGTAGCGATTCCGTCGCAGCTCGAGCGCGTCGGCGACCACGTAATCATCCGTCACGTGTACATCGAGCGCAGGCTGGTCCCACTCAACCTGTTCGTCACGAGCGCCAACCACGGCGAGCGGATGCGCGCTGTGCGCGACTACGGCGACGCGCTGAAGGAGCTCGCCGCGATCAACATCTTCGCTGGCGACCTCCTGTTCAAGAATTTCGGCGTGACGCGCTACGGTCGCGTCGTGTTCTACGACTACGACGAGGTCGAGTACCTGACGGACTGCCGCTTCCGGCAGATCCCCGCGCCGCCGCCAGGAGTCGACGAGATGTCGGGCGACGTCTGGTACCCCGTCGGACCGCAGGACGTGTTCCCGGAGGAATTCGCGACGTTCCTGCTCCCCGACCCACGGATCCGCGAGGCGTTCATGACCTTCCACTCCGACCTCGTCGATCCGCGCTGGTGGCAGGCGGCGCAGCAGGCGATCCGCGACGGACGAAACACCGAGGTGCGGTCGTACCCCGACAGCGTGCGCTTCCGGCCGCCCGCACCGTCGACGCATCGGCACGGTCCGCTCCGCGGCTGACGCCGGTGTTATCCTCGGGCGGCCGATCGACTGCGATGACGTCAGCACTGCTCCGCCTGCCCCTCCTCCTCGCCTGCGCGGGCGCGCTGGCGCTGGCCGCATGCAAGACGGGGCCGTCCAAGGACGAGATCGAGGCCGCGCGCGAGTCGATCGACTGTCACCACGCGAAGGACCACTTCGTGATCCGCTTCACGGAAGCCGAGGCGCGCATCCTGATGCCGGACGGCAAGCGGGTGATCCTGTACCAGGTCCCCGCGGGCTCGGGGGTGCGCTACATGAACGGCGACATGGAGTTGCGCGGCAAGGGGCTCGACATGACGCTTCTGCGCTACCAAGGCGCGGTGCACCTCGACTGCAAGCCGCTCGAGATTCCGAAGACCTAGCTTCGGCTGACGCGGTCAGCGGCGCTTCGCACGCTCGTGCGGGTCGACGTCGACGAACATCCAGTTCTCGCTCCTCATCGGGTGGGGCACGTAGTCGCTGACCCACGGCTGGTGCAGGCTGTCCTCGAACAGATGGACGGTGAGCCGCCACGGCGCGTAGGCGACGGCGAGCTCGGTCATCCGGTCGAACAGACGGGTGCGCTGCGGCGAGTCAGGCAGCGTCCTCGCTTCTTCGTAAAGACGGTTGAACTGCGGGAGGTCGAAGCGTGCGTTGTTCTCCTCGGCCGCGTTCGGTCCGTAGAGGAGCTGCATGAAATTCTCCGCGTCGGGATAGTCGGCGTTCCAGCCGTCGCCGCGCATCTGGATCTTTCCGAGGCGCGCCATCTTGCGCAGGTCCGGGACCTTGCCCTGCTGGAAGACAATGCGGATGCCGATCGCATCCATGTCGCGCTTCCACAACTCGTCGCCCTGCCGCGACGCTGACCCCGGAGTCGACCACCGCTCGAGCGTCAGCGGCTTTCCCTCCGGAGTCTCGCGGTAGCCGTCACCGTCGCGATCGCGGTAGCCAAAACGGTCGAGGAGCGCGCGTGCTGCTGCCGGATCGTAGACCTGGGCCTGCGTGACCAGCGTCGGGTCGTAGCCGGCGATGTCGGGCGGGATCGGGCCGTTCGCCGGGATCGCACGGTCCTTGAGCAGCACGCGGATCAGCGTGCCGACGTCGTAACCCATCGCGATCGCACGGCGCAGCGCGATCTTCTCGCGCGTATAGCCTCCGACCACCGGATCGGTCATGTTGAAGTACGTCCAGTAGGTATTCGGCCGGATCAGCACGTCGTGCACGATGCCGCGCGCCGCGAGCTTGGGCCGCAGCTTCCCGTCGACCAGCGCCTGGTCGACGAAATCGGGCGGAAGCTGGTCGAGCGTGTCGATCTCGCCGTTCAGGAACGCGAGCCAGCGCGCCTGGCCCTCCTCGATGATGCTGATCTCGATGCGCCCAACCTGCGGCAGACGCACGCCTGCGAGTGCCTTCGCGATCGGCTCCGACGCCGCCGGAATCGGACCCGTCGGAACATAGCGGGTGTCGCGAAAACCAGGATTGGCGACCAGCACGATACGCGCGCTGCGCCGGTATTCGCCGAGCATGTAGGGTCCGGTCCCGACCGGGTGCGCGCCGATGTCGTGCCCGTACTCGTCGACGACCTCGCGCGCCTGCGCCGCGAGGTTCGGCACGGCGAGCGCGTACGGAAAGCGCAGGTCGGCGGCGGTGAGACGAATGCGCAGCGTGTAGCGGTCGACGATCTCGAGCCCGGGCAGCGGCGTGTCGTAGTCGAAGTGCCCGGTCTTCGCTGCGCGCTCGCGCGCCGCGTCGCCGCCGACGATGCGCCCCGCGAGCAGCCACAGCCACGGCGACTTCACCGCGGGGTCGAGCACGCGCTCGAGGCCGTAGGCGAAGTCGGCGGCGGTGAGCTCGCGAGGCTTCCCCTTGAAAGCGGGATCGGGAGTGAAGTAGATGCCCTTGCGGATCCGGCACAGGTAGCTTCGCCCACCGTCCTCGACCGTCGGCATCGCCGCGAGTGCGCGCGGCACGAGCTTCACCGGCCGCGCCAGATAATCGTAGTCGAGCATCGAGTCGAACACGTTCTCGATGATCGCGTCCGACGCCGCGTCGGACGCGAACGCCGGGTCGAAGCTCGTTTCGGCGATCGAGAAGGCGACGTGGAGCGCCCTCGCAGGATCGGCAGCCCGCGCCATGCCCGGCGCGAGAACGGATACGGCGATCGCCAACGAAACGATGGCGGTACGGACGGTCGGCACGCGCTTCAAGCTTGCATGGGTGAAGCGCGCGATCGTAGCATTGCCAGTCGGTGCGGCTCGCCGCGATGGAGGCGTGATGGAGATGAAGCGAATGACCGGCGGCAGCCTGCGCGCCGCAGGCTACGACGCGCGCGAGCGCAAGCTCGTCGTCGAGCTGACGTCCGGAACTTTCGAATACCTCGGTGTGCCCGGCGAAGTCTGGCGCCGGTTTGCGCAGGCCTCGTCGCCGTGGAGCTACTTCCGCGACAACATCGAGGAGGAATACACGGCGCACCGGACGCGCTGAGCGCCCGGTGCGCGTGCAACGGTACCGCGCTACTGGATGGTTAGCTTGCGACCCGCAGTCGCCGGCTTCTTCACGAGTTCGAGCTCGAGAATGCCGTCCTCGAACTTCGCCTGACTCGTGGTGTCGTCGAGCTCGACCGGCAGCGTGAAGCTGCGGTAGACGCTGCCGTAATAGCGCTCGCTGCGCAGTACGCGCGCATCCTTCGCCGGAAGCTCGGCACGCTTCACTTCGGCGGCGATCGTCACCTGGTTGCCTTCGACCGCGACGTGGATCTCGTCCTTCTTCACACCCGGAAGCTCGGCACGCACGAGATAGCCGCGATCCGATTCGGATACGTCGACGCGAATGCCGTGCGGACTTGCGCGATCGCTGCGCTCCGGACGGAAGAAGCTGCGAAGCAGCGAATCGACCGCGGTCTCGGCGAATGGGTCGTACAACTGAAGGCTGGTCATGTTCGTCACTCTCCTCAATGAATTCGTCATCGTGGGCCGTCGCCGCCACCTCAATGGTTGCGTGCGGGCCCCATCCATTGGCTAATCTTGGGCTCGCCGTGCACGTTTCAAGCCGTGGACGCTACGTCCGACGCGCCTGCCCGCGCGTTGACCGATGCCGGCGCAGCCCGCGCGGTGGGACGGATGCGCGGCGGAGGCGGATGCGCGCCGGCGCCTTCTGCCCGATAATGGCCTGCCATGCCAGCGACGGCCCCTTCGCTCACCCGCGAGCAGCGCGCCAGCCTCGAGGCCGCGCTCGACGCACGCCAGCGCGAGCTCCGCGCCGAGCTTGCGTCGAAGCTTCGTAATCAGGACGACCCGCGCCTCGTCGGTTTGCGCAATCGGTTGGAGGACACCGACGACTGGGCGGTCGCCGACGCGATGGCGGCACAGGACATCACACTCGTTTCGCGCGACCTCGCCGAACTCGCCAAGGTCGAAGCGGCCCTCGCGCGGACGGTCGAAGGCAGCTACGGCGAGTGCGCCGATTGCGGCAACCCGATTCCCTACGCGCGCCTCGCCGCCTACCCGGCAGCGCGCCGCTGCGTCGCCTGCCAGGACGACGCCGAAGCGCGCGAGCGGTTGCGCCGCTAGAAGCGAAGGGCCCGGCCGACTCGCGGCGGTCGCGCTAGCGACGCGGCGCGTGGCGAGCGAGCCAGGCGAAGAACTCCGCGTGCCACAGCCGGGCGTTCGCCTGCTTCAGGATCCAGTGGTTCTCGTCGGGGAACCAGACGAGCCGGGCGGCGACCCCTTTCGCCTTCAGCGTGTTGTAGTACTGCAGTGCCTGCGTCGCGGGCACGCGATAGTCGAGCTCGCCGTGCACGACGAGCGTCGGCGTTCGTGCATGCCCGACGTAGTGGTGCGGCGATTGGCGCAGCACGCGCGCCTCGTCCACCCACGGAAACGCGCCGAGCTCACGCGCGAAGAAGCGATAGCCGTCGGTCGCCATCATCGACACCCAGTCGTAGCACCCGGCGTGGCAGACGTAGGCGCGGTAGCGGCGCGTGTGCCCGTTCATCCACGCGACGAGGTAGCCGCCGTAGCTGCCGCCGGCCGCGGTGAGCCGCGCGCGGTCGATGTACCCGCGGCGCAGCAGATGATCGGTTCCCGCCTCGATGTCGGCCATCTCGCGCTCGCCGTAATGGCCGGTGATCGACTCGATGAATCTCTGGCCGAACCCGGACGAGCCGTGGTAGTTGACCTGGGCGACGACATAGCCCTGTCCGGCGAAGACCTGGTTGTTCCAGCGGAAATGCCAGCCGTCGTGATGCGCCGAATGCGGACCGCCGTGGATCGACTGCAGGAGCGGCCACTTGCGGCGGGCGTCGAAGCCGGGCGGAAACGTGACGACCATCTGCACCGGCTCGCCGCGAAAGCCCTTCACAGTGATCTCGCGCACCTCGCCAAGCGCGTGGCGGTCCATGACACTTTGATTGAGCGTCTCGATGGGTCGCTCGCCGCCGCCGTCGCCATCGCACGCGAAGAGGGCCGCCGGGTGGCGCGCGGTGCTGCGGGCGAACACCAGCGTCCTGCCGTCCGAAGACGATGCGAACCCGGCCACCGCCCCTCCCGGGACGATGGATGTCGGAGCGCCGCCCGCAACCGGGTAGCGCCAGACGCCGATGCGGCCACGATCCTCGACAAGCGCCATCACCGCCGATGAATCAGGCGCCCAGCGTAGTTCGGTGCTCGCGCGATCGAAGCGCGGCGCCAGCGTGACCGCCGTCGCGGTCCGCCGCGCGTAGAGCCGCAGGCGCCCCTGATCGTTGAACGCGCGCGCGGTGTCATAGGCATGAAACGCGATCCAGCGACCGTCTGGCGAGTAGCGCGGATGCTCGTCGGACATGCCGCTTCGCGACGTCAGGTTGCGCACGCGTCGCCTGCGCAGATCGACGACGACGATGTCGCAGCGATTCATCATCCCGGGCTCGGCCGCAGGGTCGATGGTCAGCGCGAGTTCGCGCGCGTCGGGAGCGAGGTCATAGTGCTCGGCGGACGGCTCCCACGGCTGCAGCGCGAGGCCGGTTCCTGCGAGTAAATCGGTGCAGCGCCCGCTCGCGACGTCGCAGGCGAACACGTGCGGCTCGCGACCGTCGGCGAGCCAGTGATCCCAGTAGCGGTACTCGCCGCGCTCGGTGACCGACGCCTTGACCTTCGATGCCTTGCGCTCGGCGAGACGCTTTTTCTGTGCTGCATCGCCGCGCAGATCGGGCCACACCCACGCGACGAACGCGATGCGCCGGCCATCGGCGAACCACTTGATCGCCGTGACGCCGCCGGCCGCGCTGCCGACGCGTTGCGCCTCGCCGCCCGCGGGGGAGATCACGTAGAGCTGCGCGTCCTGGTCGTCTTTGCGCTTCGCGGTGAAGGCAATCCATCGGCCGTCGGGCGACCACGCCGGATCGGTGTCCTTGTCGCCGCTGGTCAGAGGCCGCGCACGCGGAGCTTTGCCGTGCGAATCGACCGCCTCGCCGGTCGGGAACAGCCAGAGCGCGGTCGATTCCTCGTCGCGGGCCACGTCCCACGAGGTCACCGCAGCGCAGGCCGCGCTGCCGTCGGGGGCAACGGTCGGAGTGCCGATCCGTTTAAGCGCCCACAGCGCGGTCACATCGAAGGGTTTGCGGCTCGAGGGTGTGGCGCGGCGGCGAGGCATGGAGGTTTCCGTTCGGCGTAGAATGAACGTCGCGATTCTAGTCCGTACGTCGTACACGTCCGCATTCCGCGCCGACGCGCGGCAACGTCCTGCCAAAGCCGCCGCGATGAACTACCGCCGCCTCGGGCGCTCCGGATTGAAACTCGGCGAGCTTTCGCTCGGGTCTTGGGTCACCTACGGAAACCAGCTCGACGCCTCGATGGCGCGCGAATGCATGGCGGCGGCCCGCGACGCCGGCGCCAATTTCTTCGACAACGCCGAGGCGTACGCGAAGGGTGGCGCCGAATCGATCATGGGCGAAGCGCTGCGCAAACTCGGCTGGCGGCGTGAATCCTACGTCGTGTCGACCAAGCTCTATTGGGGCCTCCATGACGGACCAAACGAGCGCAACACGCTCAATCGCAAGTACCTGATCGAGGCCATTGACGGCTCGCTCACCCGCCTTGGCCTCGACCACGTCGACATCCTGTTCTGCCACCGCGCCGATCCCGAGACGCCGATCGAGGAAACCGTCCAGGCGCTCGACGACATCATCCGCGCCGGCAAGGCGCTTTACTGGGGCTCGTCCGAGTGGAACGCCGGCGAGATCGCCGCGGCGTGGGAGATCGCCGACCGACATCACCTGCACAAGCCGGTCGTCGAGCAGCCGCAGTACAACCTGTTCCATCGCGAGCGCGTCGAGCGCGAATACGCGCGCCTCTACGTCGACTACGGCATCGGCACGACGACGTGGAGTCCGCTCGCATCGGGCGTCCTGAGCGGGAAGTACTCCGACGGCATTCCAGCCGGCTCCCGGGCGTCGCTGAAGGGCTACGAATGGCTCTCGGAGCGGGTCACCGATCCGCAGCGGATCGCGAAAGTCCGCGCGCTCGCGCCGATGGCGCAGGAGCTCGGCTGTAGCCTTGCCCAGCTCGCGATTGCCTGGTGCGTGAAGAACCCCAACGTGTCGACCGTGATCACCGGCGCGAGCCGCCCCGCGCAGGTCGTCGAAAACATGAAGGCGCTCGACGTCGTGCCCAAGCTCACCGCCGAGGTGATGACCCGCATCGCTTCGATCGTCGATTCGCCGTCATGAACCCGCTCGAGTCGTGGGGCGAGGAACAGCGCTCGGCCTTTCTCTACCGCGCCTGCGCCGATGCGGAGTCGGGCACTTCGCGCGCCGACCTGTTTCGCCGCCTCGCCGGAGAAGCCGAGGCGCAGGCCGCGATCTGGCGTGCCCAGCTTACGGCGCGCGGTCATCCCGCGCCCGGTCCGTTCGTTCCCGATGCACGTACGCGCCTCGTCGCGCGGCTCGTGCAGTGGCTGGGTCCGCGGCGACTGCGCAACGTGCTGTCGGCGATGAAGGTGCGCGGCATGGCAGTCTACGGGAGCGCGCCGCCCGAGGGCGGCCACACGGCGCCGCCGGCCGGCGCCACCTTCGAGCGCCGGCATCGCGGCCTCGCGAGCGGCGGGAACCTGCGCGCGGCGGTGTTCGGCGTCAACGACGGCCTCGTGTCGAACGCGAGCCTGATCCTCGGCGTAGCCGGTGCAACCAGCGACATCAAGGTCGTCGTGCTGACCGGCGTCGCCGGACTGGCGGCGGGAGCGCTCGCGATGGCGGCAGGCGAGTACGTGTCGGTGCAGTCGCAGCGCGAGTTCTACGAGTACCAGATCGGTCTCGAGCGCGACGAGCTCGAGACGTATCCGGAAGCGGAAGCGCAGGAGCTCGCGCTGATCTACGCGGCGAAAGGCCTTCCCCCGCGTCAGGCCGACCGCCTCGCGAAGCGCCTCGTCGCCGATCCCGAGCACGCGCTCGACACGCTGGCGCGCGAGGAACTCGGCCTCAATCCGGCCGAGCTCGGCTCGCCAGTTGGTGCCGCGCTGAGTTCGCTGCTGTCGTTCGCGGTCGGCGCGCTGGTCCCGCTCGCACCGTGGCTCGTCGGGTCGGGCACGCGCGCGCTGATGTGGACGATCGGCGTCGCCGCATTCGGCCTCTTCGGCGTCGGTGCGACACTGTCGCTCTTCACTGGGCGAAGCGCCGTGCTGTCGGGCCTGCGGATGCTGGCGCTCGGCGCCACCGCCTGCGCAATCACGTTCGGCATTGGACACCTGCTCGGCGTCGCCGCGCAGTAGCGTCGCCGCGCAGTAGCGTCGCCGCGCAGTAGCGTCGCACGCCGCCGGGCGGTCAGGCCGGCGCGATCGATCGCCGTTCCATCGCGATCGCCGCGGCGACGAACCGGCCATCGTGGGAGAGGCTGAGGTCGACGCCGGTCATGGGCGCCGCGCCGGCGTACACCCTGGGAGGCAGATGCGCGGCACCGATTCGCGCGCGCACGATCTCGACGGCGCCTGCACCGTATCGGCGCAACAGGCGCTTCGCCAGCGTGCGCACACCGCCCGATTCCGCGCACGTGAAGCCGTCGCGCTCGCGTTCGCTGGACGCTCCGTCCGCTCCCACTTCGGCCGCCGTCGCAACCCCCTCGTCGAAAAGTTCGGGCGGGCCGCCCAGCAGCGCGACGCAATGAATCCAGTCGTTCGTCTGCCTCCAGCGGACGGCGACCTGCATATCGGCAGCGATCATTACGCTGCCTTCGCAATCCTCCGCTCGATCCGGGCACCTGGCGAGCTCGACCTGCCAGCGCCGTGGCGCGAAAACGAGCGCGGGAACGCACTTTCTCACCGCCTTGTAGGCGGCTTCCTTGGCGGACCAGAGCCGTGCAAAGCTGCGGTCGTCGTCCCCGTCCGCAGCGAGAAGGCCGCGCTCGGCGGCAGTCAGCGTGCGTTCGACAAGACGCCGGTTCTGCGCCCGGCCGCGGTTGTGCCCGGCGGCGAGATCGATCACGTCATTGCCGACCAGGCACATCACGCGGTGTCGGACAGCGCAAGCCTTCCTGAGTCGCGCGCCGCGAAGTACTCGCCTTCCATCTCCTTGATCCGCGCGACCACCTGCGCCGACAGATCGCGCGCGCGGCGCAGTCCCAGGCTCGCCGACTGCGGCGCGAGCATCTCGAGTTGCAGATAGAACCGCTCGCCGGCACGGGGGAAGTCGGCGAAGCCTCCGAAGCGCATTCCGCGCATGTAGATGCAGAGCACCTTCGCGTCGGGAACCTGATTGAGCAGCTGCCCGACACCGTACGAGAAATCGCGATCGTCGACGCGACCGTCGCGGCTGCGCTTGCCCTCCGGGAAAATAGCGATGGCGTCGCCTTGCCCCAGAACATGGCGCATTTGCGCCTGGGCGAGCGCGGCGCGCTCGCGCGATGCGCCTCGCTCGACCGGAATGGACCGGCCTAGATAGCAGGTGAGCCGCCAGCTCAAGCTGTGGTAGTAGTTCTTCGCCTCCGGCAGGTTCCACGGCAATGCGGCGGGATGCCGCAGGTAACTCCAGAGCGAGTCGAGCAGGATCGCCTGGATGATCGAGTCGACCAACGTCAGGTGATTGCTGCATATCAGGAGCGGCCCGGGGTATGCCGCGCGCAACGCGCGGTACCGCGCGCGGACGCGCGCCAGGTCGTGCGCCGAGAAGCGGAATCGGAAGTGAAAGAGCGCGAGCAGCACCGGGCCGGTCACGACGAGGCCCAGATGGCTCAGCAATCGCTGCACGCGCAACGCGAGGCGGCTGCGCAGCCGCAACCGCGCATGCGTCATCCGTCTAGGGAACGAGCTTGCCGATCAGGGCGACGGCGTCGCCGACAGTGGCGATCGAGTCGGCTGCGTCGTCGCTGACCTCGATCCCGAACTCGTCCTCGAACGCGAGCACGATGTCGACGAGGCGCGCGGAGTTGATGCCGAGATCGGCGAGGAAGGTCGTGTCGGGCGTGATATTGGACAGCGCCTTCCGATTCTTGACGTAGGGCGTGACGAGCGCGATGACTTTCTCGGTGATCTCGGCTTCGGTCATGGGACTTCCTGGCAGGTTGAACGGGGTTGAATGAATCAGCTTGGCCACTTGCGGAAGACGATGCAACCGTTGACGTCGCCGAAGCCGAAGCTGCTCTTCACGATGGTCCGCCCGGTGAAGGCGCGTGTCCGCTGCACGACTGATGCGCGGAACGGTTCGATCTTCGGATGCAGGTCCTCGCAATTGATCGAGCCGTGCAGGAATTCGTGGTGCAGTTGCAGAACCGTTGCAACGCATTCCAGACCACCGGCAGCGCCGAGAGCATGCCCGATCATGCTCTTGGTAGCATTGATCGGCGGCAATCGGCGGGCGTCGACGTCCAGCGCATGCCGCCAGTTCTCGAGCTCGTGCGGATCGGCAAAGGTCGCGGTCAGATGGCCGTTGATCGCATCGACCTCGCCGGACTCGATGCCGGCCTCCGCCAGCGCGGCGCGCACGCAGCGTACCACGCCGGCGGGATTGGGCGCGGTCATCGAGCCGCCCTCGCGCTGGCCGCCGCTGTTGACGTGTCCGCCGATCACTTCGGCGTAGATGCGCGCGCCGCGCCCCTCGGCGCTGGCGAGGCTCTCCAGCATCAGCAAGCCGGCCCCGGAGCCGGGAACGAAACCGCTCGCACTGGCGCTCATCGGACGCGATGCGCGCTCGGGAGCGTCGTTGCTCTGGCTCGCCAGCACCTTCATCGCGTCGAACCCCGACCAGGTGTAGTGCGAAGCGCCTTCGACGCCACCGGCGATCATCCGCGCGATCCGCCCGGTCCTGATCCTGTGGAAGGCGTCGATCACGGCTTCGGTTCCCGTCGTGCATGCCGAGCTGTTCGTGGTGGTCTGCCCGCCAAGCGCCAACAGACCGCCGACCTTGGCCGAGACGGCGCTGCACATGACCTGCTCGACCATCGTCGAGCCGAGCCGGCGGACGCGGCCCTTGTCGACCATCGGGATCAGACGCTCGCCGATGGTCTGCATGCCGCCGATGCCCGTGCCGACGATGGCGCCGGTATCCCAGTCGACCGGAGCATCCGGGGCGATCTCGCGCAAGCCAGCATCGCGCCAGCAATCGATGCCCGCGATCGCCGCATAGATCATCGCGTCGTTCATCGCCAGGAGATCGTCGGGAGCGAGGTAGGCGTGCGCGAGCTCGTCCACGCCCTGCGGCACGCCGCCGACCTGGCACGCGAAATTCCGCTCGGCGAGCTTCTCGATGAAGCGGATGCCCGAGACTCCGCCGCGAAGCGCGGCTTCGTAGGCTTCGAGACCGTGGCCGTTCGGCGCGAGGACGCCGAGGCCGGTCACCACGACGCGATGGCTGATGGCGTCACCTGCCACGCTTCACTCCCACGCCGGCCAGCGTGCCCTCGGCCCCGATGCGGCCATCGGCGAGGAGCAGCTCGACCCGGCTCTTCAGCTTCATGCGGCGAAAGAATACTTTCTCGCCGCGCAGCGTGACGCGCTCGCCGGGGAGGACGGGAAGATGGAATTCCACCTGGCACTCGGTGAAGAAGGTGATCCACTGCGGCAATTCGGCGACCGGAAGCTCCTGTGCGGCGAGGTAGATGCCCAGCGCGACAACGCCCGTCTGCGCCATCGCCTCGATGAGGATCGCCCCGGGTGTCACCGGATCGCCGGGAAAATGGCCCCGATAGAAGAATTCGTCCCGCTTGAACGCATAGCTGCCGACGATATGCTCGCCGTCGATCTCGTCGATCCGATCGATGAAGCGGAACGGCTCCTGCTGCGGGACCGCATGCAGCACCTCGTCGGCGGTCATTTGTTGAGCACCCCCCCTTTGCTGTTGGCCGACCGCGCCGGATAGTCCATGTACTGGATACCCGGGTAGATGCCCACCTTCGCTTCGCGCACGCTGTAGATCGCCTCGCCGTCGATGCTGACCGAGCCGTCACCGATGACTACTGCGGCACCCTGCAACTGCGAGTACCGGCGCACCTCGACGCGGTAGGTCGCGACGCCGTCGTGGGGCCGAATCTGGCCGAAGAAGTCGACTTCCTTGCAACCGAGCGCACGGCCCGCACCGAGACCGCCACGCAGCGCGCAATACATGCCAAGCAGCTGCCAGATCGCGTCGACACCGAGGCAACCCGGTTGCACCGGGTCGTTGCCGAAGTGACAGAGGAAATACCAGGCATCGAGGTGGATGTCCTGCTCGGCCACGATGAGGCCGCGGCGCCCGGCGTGCTCGATGGCGACGATGCGGTCGAACATCAGCATCGGCGGCAGCGGCAACGACGGGATCGCGCCCGGCGCATCGGCGACGAGCGTCTGCCTGCCCCAGGCCAGCAGTTGCTGCTTGTCGAAGCTCGCGGCCTGCATGAACTGGGCGTAGGTCATCAGCCCCCCGGCGTGACGGCCCGCGACCGGACTCATTCACCGACCTCGAACAGCAGTCCGCCCCAGCTCAAGCCCCCGCCAACGACGACGAGCGACACGAGATCGCCCGCGTGCAGCCGGCGCTCGTTCTGCGACAGCACGCTCGGCGCTCCCGCAGCGCCGCAGTTGCCGAAGCGACCGACGTTGAACCAGTGGTCATCGGGCGCGATGCCCGCACTGCGGCTGATATGGTCGAGCATGCCGCGGTTGGCCTGGTGGCCGATGAACTTCATCCGCGCCGCGCGTTCGGGACCGACCTCCTCACGAAGCTGCGCGAGCACCGCGAGCGAGCGCTTGATCGCGAAGGTCTGCACGGCACGGCCGTCCTGCGCGAAGTGACCCGCCTGCACGAAGCGCACCCTGTCGCAGCCTTTAGGGTCGGAGCCGAAGCGGCTGCCGATGAGCCTCAATCTCGCCGGCAGCCGCGCCGAGACGACCTGCGCCGTCGAGCCATCCCCCCACAACACGCAGCTGTTCCGGTCGTTGTAGTCGATCGAGCGGGTGCTGTTCTCGACTTGCAGCAGCAGCACGTAATCGGGCAGGCGCTCCGGACGCATCCCGGCGAGCACGTGGAACTGGGCGGCGAGCGTCGAGCATGCCGAATTGACGTCGAACGCCGGCGCCTCGATGCCCAGCGCGGCGGCGATCGTGCACGCTTCGGCGGGACAGCTCGACTGCGGTGTGCAGCTGCCCGAGATCACCATGTCGATGTCCGCGGCCTGGATGCCGGCTGCGGCGATCGCCTGGGTCGCGGCCAGCGCACCCGTTTCGGCGTTGGTGTAGAGCGATGCCTCGCTCGCCCGGCGCGGATCGGCGTTGCGCGTGGTCCGGATGTAGTCGAGCGACAGCACCGTGCGCCGCGACTCGATGCCCACGCGCTCCATGATCCACTGCGCATCGGTACCGATGTCGAGATCGCGAAGAAACGCATTGTCGATCTCGTTGGGCGGGTGGAAATGGCCGAGGCCGTGGACGTAGATCATCGCGGATACTCGCGCTTCAAAGCGGGGCGATGTGCTCGCCGCCGTCGACGCGGATCAGCGCGCCGTTGACCCACGCGGCCTCGTCGAGGCACATCAGCGCGATGAAGTCGGCGACCGCCTCCGGCGTCGTGGTGCGCCTGAACGGATTGCGCCGTTGCGCCACCGCCTGCATTGCCGCACTTCCGGGGATGAGCTTCAACGCAGGCGTCGACGTGACGCCTGCCTGGATGATGTTCGAGCGAATGCCGTACGGTGCGTATTCGACGGCGATCGCACGCGACACCGATTCGAGGGCGGCCTTGGCGGCCGCCACCGCGGCGTATCCCTTCCACGCGGTGGTGTTGCCTTCGCTCGTCAGTCCGAGAACGCGCGCGTCGCCGGCGAACAGTCGCAACCGGTGCAGATCCTGCACCCACGCGAGGAGGCTCGTGCCCATCGCATGGATGGTGCGCGCCATGTCCTCCTCGTCGAGCAGCGTGTCGCCGTAGCTCGTCGCCTGCAGCGCGTGCACCGCACCGACTCCGCGCTCGATCAGACGGGCGACGGCGGCGCTCACCGATTCGGCGGGGACGCCGAGTTCTGCGGCGAGTTGCGACACCGCCTCGGCCGCGCGCCGATCGGGCTCGTCCGGCGCGATCGGCTTCAGATTCCCGAACGCGATCGAATGCAGCAGCAGGCGGACCCTGCCGCGATCGCCCATCGCGCCGGCGAGTCCGTCCAGCGTCTCGCTGCGTCCCTCGGGGGACAGCGCGTCGAGGTTCAGCGCGCGGAAGCCGGCTCCGGTGGCACGAATCCGGTCGAAACTCGGCTCGATGCGCGCCATCGCGCCGCGGCGATCGCGATGCACGACCATCACGTTCATGCCGTGCCGTGCGAGCTTCAGCGCCGTCGCGAGGCCGAAGCCGCTGGAGCCCCCAAGGATGAGCGCCCAGTGGGACCGGTCGAATTCGATCACGGTGTGATTGCGGCAGGCTGCGTACGCGCAGCGCGTTGCCTTGTCGGGCGTCGGTATTCCATCGGCGATCGGAGTGACCGGGGGTATCGAAGCGTGGTCTTGAGTTGCGCTACCTGCCGGTGTGTGCCCTGGCTGAATCGTTCGCCAATTCAGCCTGCCATTGTAGTCCAGGTCACATGTCGCCGATCGAGCGATCGGCCGGCGCCGCGTTGCGGCGAGCCGCCGCCGACCGCGACCATGCGCATCAAGAACAAGGCCGCGATGGAGTCGCCCCCATGCGGCCTTGTAGTGGCGACCGGGCGGACAGGAGATCGCCCGATCGTGTCCGGCAACGGCGAGTGAACGCGCTAAGCGCTCCCGCTCACTTCGCCTTCATGCATTCGCTGCGCGTCTTGTCCGCGTCTTCCTTGCTCATGCCCTTGGTCTTCGCGTTGCACTCCGCAAGCTTGCTCTTCGGCTTCACTTCCGCCTTCATCGGCTTGGCCTTCAGGCACTCGTTGACGAAGCTCTGCCGGTCCTTCCCTTCGAGCTTCTTGTCGCCCGCCTGAGCCTGGCATTCCTTCATCTTGTTCGTTTGCGCGTTGGCGGCGAACGCGGGCGAGGCCACGAAGGCGAAGGCGCCAAGCGTTGCGAGTACGAGGAGTTTCTTCATGAACGGACCTTTCTCGGGTAAACGATTGTCTCGGTTGGACGATTGAGCACTCGGCAGGTGGCCATGAACGCGGCCCCGGGTAGACGCTAAGTTCAGTCTACGGCAAGCTCAACGGATGGGGCAACGAATGCGCTGACAGCGCACGCGCGGCTGTTGCGCAGGTGGTATCTTGCAGCGCAGCATGGTCGAGGGCAGCGCAGGATCAACCTTACGAGCGAGATGAAATAGATAATCCAACGTCTTGAATTACAGGTATAACTTACGTCAAATGATCCTGGTACTCGAACCGAACACTCACCCCGAGAGTCCGGAATACCGGATGCTCACCGGCGAACTCGAGCGGCTTCCCAATATCGACTACCGCGTGCACCGCGAGGTCGGCAAGGAAGTGACGCTGACCGAGATCTATCTGATCGGAAATACCGGTGCGCTGTCGACCGAGCAGATGCAGGTACTGCCCTGCGTCGCCAAGGTCGTCCGCGTGTCGGAAGCGTATCGCGTGCTCGGCCGTCACCAGCAGGGCGATGACCGTCCGTCGTCATTCGAGTACAACGGCGTCCGGTTCGGTCAGGACAGTCTCAACGTGTTCGCGGGGCTCTGCGCAGTCGATTCACCTGAGTCGGTCGGCGCGATGATGAAGGCGCTTGCCGCGAACGGCCAGGTGTGCACGCGGATGGGGGCCTACAAGCCGCGCACGTCGCCCTATGCGTTTCAGGGCTTCGGCGCGAAGTGCCTGCCCTATGTGTTCGAACTCGCAGGCCGCCACGGCATCCGCGTGATCGCGATGGAGATCACCCACGAATCCCATATCGACGAGATCCGCGAGGCGCTTGCGCGAACCGGCAATCCGACCGGAGTGATGCTGCAGATCGGAACGCGCAACACGCAGAACTTCGAGTTGCTGAAGCTCGTCGGCAAGCAGCAGGAATTTCCGGTATTGATCAAGCGCGGGTTCGGAATCACCCTCGACGAGTCGCTGAATGCGGCCGAGTATCTCGCCACCGAGGGCAATCGCAAGATCGTGTTCTGCCTGCGTGGGATGAAGACGAACATGGGCGACCCGCACCGCAATTTCGTCGACTTCTCGCACGTGCCGGTGGTGAAGCGGCTAACGCGCATGCCGGTCGGCATCGACCCTTCGCACTCGGTCGGTTCGCGCGCGCGCGCGCCCGACGGGCTCCTCGACGTCTTCCACGTTGTCGCGCAGGGCGTGGTCGCAGGCGCCAACATGATCCTGGTCGACTTCCATCCCGACCCGGCGAAAGCGCTGGTCGACGGCCCTCAGGCGCTGCTGCTCTCCGAGCTGTCGCACTTCCTCGACGACGTCGCGATCGCCCGCGACGCCTATCTCCGACGTGCCGAGCTCGCGCGCCGCGCAACCGCCGCGGGCTGACGGCTATCGTTCTCCGCGCTGGTTGCCAGGCGGCCACGCCCAGACCGTCTGGCCATACCGGCTGCGGCGCCCGCGAATGCCGCTGCGCCGCGAGCGCGTCGACCTCCCCGATGGCGACTTCTGGGATTTCGACTGGCTCGATCCGAGCGCTGCCCGCAACGGCGATTCGACCCACGGCCCGCGCGCCAACAGCACGCCAACGCTCGTGCTGTTTCACGGGCTCGAGGGTGGCTCGGGCTCTCACTATGCGCGCGCGCTTTTCGGTGCGCTCGCTGCGATCGGCTGGCGCGCGGTGGTGCCGCACTTCCGCGGCTGCAGCGGCGAGCCGAACCGCACGCCGCGGGCCTATCACTCCGGCGACCACGAGGAGGTCGGCGCGATGCTGGCTGCCGTGCGCGTGCGCATCGGCGAGCAGGCCCCGCTCTACGCGGTCGGCGTGTCGCTCGGCGGCAGCGCGCTGCTCAACTGGCTCGGCCGCGCCGGTCGCGACGACTCGCGGAACGTGCGCGCCGCTGCCGCCGTGTCGGCGCCACTCGACCTCGTCGCCGCCGGAATCGCGATCGGGCGCGGCGTCAACCGCGTCTACACCCACCACTTCCTCGCGACGCTGAAACCGAAGTCGCTCGCCATGGCGGAGCGCTTTCCGGACCGCCTCGATCCCGCGCGAATCCGCCGCGCCCGATCGCTACGCACGTTCGACGATGCGGTGACGGCGCCGCTGCATGGCTTCACCGATGCTCTCGACTACTGGACGCGCGCATCGTCGAAACCGTGGCTCGTTCGCATCGCCGTCCCGACGCTCGTGCTGAACGCCCGCAACGACCCCTTCATCCCGGCGCGCTCGCTGCCTGGCCCCGGCGAGGTGAGCAAGGCGGTCTTGCTCGAACAGCCGTTGCACGGCGGTCACGCAGGGTTCGCGCACGGACGGTTTCCCGGCAACGTCGAGTGGCTGCCGCGGCGGTTGCTACACTTCTTCCTCCACGAGGCCGGCGCCATCGCCCATGCAACCCGAGATCTTCAAGGCCTATGACATCCGCGGCATCGTCGGGCGCAGTCTGACGCCCGAAGTCGTCCGCGCCATCGGTCGTGCGCTGGGCGCGCTCGCACGCGAGCACGAACGCCACGCGATCGCCATCGGGCGCGACGGGCGCCTGTCGGGGCCGCTGCTCGCGCAAGCACTCAGCGCGGGCATCCGTTCAGCCGGCGTCGCCGTCGTCGACGTCGGCATGGTCGCGACGCCGATGATCTATTTTGCCGCCCACCACCTCGGCACCGGCTGCGCGGTGATGGTGACGGGCAGCCACAATCCGCCCGAATACAACGGCCTCAAGATGGTGATCGATGGCACGACGCTGTCGGGTGACGCGATCCAGGAGCTACGTACACGGATCGAGCGCGGCAGTGCCGAAAGACGCCCGCACGACGGTACCGACTTCGCCGAGGGAAGCCTCGCCAGCGTCGACATCGCCTCGGCATACTTCGATCGCATCTCGTCCGACGTGCGGCTCGCGCGGCCGCTGACGATCGCTGTCGACTGCGGCAACGGTATCGCCGGCGCCTACGCGCCGCCGCTGTTCCGGCGTCTCGGCTGCGAGGTGATCGAGCTCTACTGCGACGTCGACGGCAGCTTTCCGAACCATCACCCCGATCCGTCGCAGCCGAAGAATCTCGAGGACTTGAAGCAACGCCTCACGCGTGGCGATTGCGAGCTCGGCCTCGCCTTCGACGGCGACGGCGACCGCCTCGGCGTGGTCACCCCCGCCGGCCACATCATCTATCCCGACCGCCAGCTGATGCTGTTCGCCGCCGATGTGCTGCAGCGCGTGCCCGGCGCCACGATCATCTACGACGTCAAGTCGACCCGCAACCTGAAGCCGTGGATCGAGCGCCACGGCGGTGTACCGCTCTTGTGGAAGACGGGACACTCGCTGATCAAGACGAAGATGAAGGAGGTCGGCGCAGCGCTCGCCGGCGAGATGAGCGGCCACATGTTCTTCGGTGAGCGCTGGTACGGCTTCGACGACGGGCTCTACGCCGGTGCGCGCCTGCTCGAGATCTTGTCGCGCAGCGCCGACCCTGCGGCGTTGCTCGATGCACTTCCCGACGCCGTCGCGACCCCTGAGCTCAACCTGGCGTGCGCCGAAGGCGAGCCACAAGCGCTGATCGCGCGCCTGCAGAGCGATACGCGCTTTCCTGAGGCGAGCGAAGTGATCCGCATCGACGGCGTACGCGTCGAGTACGCGGATGGGTTCGGGCTCGCGCGCGCGTCCAACACGACGCCGACGATCGTGTTGCGCTTCGAGGCCGACGACGCGGCGGCGATGAAGCGAATTCAGGCCGACTTCAGACGCGCGCTCGAGGCCGCGAAGCCAGGCGTCGCGCTCCCCTTCTGACCGCCGCGACCGTCCGCCGCCCGCCATCCGATGATCACCGTTTCCGATGTCGAAGCCGCCCGCGAGCGCATTCGCGGGGGCATCTACGAATCGCCCTGCGTCGAGTCGATCCCGCTGTCGGAGCTTACCGGCGCGCAAATCTACTGCAAACTCGACTACCTGCAACGTACCGGCAGCTTCAAGGAGCGCGGCGCGCGCAATGCGCTGCTGCAACTCGACCCCGAGGCGCGGCGCCGCGGCGTGATCGCGGCATCGGCGGGCAATCATGCGCAGGGCATCGCCTACCACGGTGCGCTGCTCGGCATCCCGGTGACCGTCGTCATGCCGCGCTTCGCTGCGCTCGTCAAGGTGACCAACTGCCGCCGGTTCGGCGCCAACGTCGTTCTCCACGGCACGGATCTCTCCGAAGCGCGCAGCGAAGCCGAGGCGATCGCCGAGCGCGACGGCCTGACGTTCATTCACCCGTTCGACAACGAACGGGTCATCGCGGGCCAGGGGACGGTCGCGCTCGAGGTCCTCGAGCAGACGCCCGACCTGCAGGCGATCGTCGTGCCGGTCGGCGGAGGCGGCCTGCTCGCCGGGATCGGTACGGTGATCAAGGCACGCCGCGCCGATGTGCAGGTGATCGGCGTCGAGCCCGCACATGCGGCGTGCCTTAGCGCGGGACTCGCGGCGGGCCGGCCGGTTCCCATCTCACTCGCACCGACGCTGGCCGACGGTCTCGCGGTGAGCCAGGTCGGCGAGCACCCGCTCGAGATCCTGCGGCACGTCGCCGACCGCGTGGTGACCGTCGACGAAGCCGCGATCGCCCTCGCCGTGCTGCGGTTGATCGAGCTCGAGAAGAGCGTCGTCGAGGGTGCCGGCGCCGCGCCGCTCGCGGCATTTCTCGCCGGCAGGCTCGACGAGCTTCGCGGCCAACGCGTGGTGCTGGTCCTCTGCGGCGGCAACATCGACCTCACGATGCTCGATCGGGTGATCGAGGTCGGTCTCGTCGCCGACGGGCGCCTCGCGCGCTTCACCGTGTCGATCAGCGATCGACCGGGCGGCCTCGCGAGGCTCGCCGAGGTCATTGCCGCGACCGGGGCGTCGATCAAGGAGATCGTCCACGACCGCGCGTTCGCCGGACCGGACCTGTCCGAGGTGCGCGTCGTCTGCGTCGTCGAAACGACGGGGCAGGACCACATTGCCGCGCTGCACCGCGCACTCGCCGATGCCGGCGTGACCGTGGTGACCTGAGCGGCCGCACGAGCCTGCGCGGGCCGCGGCTTCAGCCGGCGGCGAGCAGGTCGGGAGAAAGCGGGCCGCGGCGCTCGAGTGCGCTGACGTGCATGCGGAAACGGCCGTCGAGCCGGTCGCGGAAGAAGTTGCGCAGCGTACGCGCGATCGTGCGGAACGCGAGCTGCTCCCACGGAATGTCGCGCTCGTCGAACAGGGCGACTTCGAGGCTTTCCTGGCCCGGACCGAAATCGGGGTCGAGGAGGCGCGCGCGGAACATCACGTACAGCTGGCTGATCTGCGGCAGGCTGATCACCGTGAAGAGTTCGTCGAGGCCGACGCGTGCATGCGCTTCCTCCAGCGTCTCGCGCTCGGCGCCCTGCGCGAGCGTTTCGCCGTTCTCGAGAAAACCGGCCGGCAGCGTCCACAGGCCGCGCCGCGGCTCGATCGCGCGCCGACAGAGCAGCACCTGGCCATTCCACGTCGGCAGCGCGCCGACCACCACCTTCGGATTCTGGTAGTGGATGGTTCCGCAGGCGGTACAGATCCAGCGCGCGAGCGTGTCGCCTTCGGGAACGCGGAGCTCCAGCCCGCCGGCGCCGCATTCGCTGCAGTAGTTCATCGCCACTCCGTCGCCAATCTTCGTCCCCCGGATGCGGCCCTTCGGCCGGCGGTCGGCAGCGTATGATCGCTCGTCATCACCAAATTATTCCGTCGAGGAGCCGGCACGATGTCGCACCGATCGTTGCTTCCCGAGGCCGTCGAGCGCTACGTGGAGCGCCTGTCGGCGGACGAACGCGAAGCGCCGTCCGCGCGCCGGTTGCGCGAGGAGACCGCGCGGATGCCGAACGGTGGCATGCAAATCGGCCCCGACCAGGCCGCCCTTCTCGCGCTCCTCGTGCGCGCGATCGGCGCGCGGCGCGCGCTCGAAGTCGGCACGTTCACCGGATACAGCGCGCTTGCGGTGGCGCAGGCGCTGCCCGCCGACGGCAGCCTCGTCTGCTGCGACGTGAGCGACGAGTGGACGTCGGTTGCCCGGCGCTACTGGCGCGAGACGGGAGTCGACGCGAAGATCGAGCTTCGTCTCGCGCCCGCGCGCGAGACCCTCGACGCGCTGCTGCGCGCCCCCGGACCGGGAAGCTTCGACTTCGCGTTCGTCGATGCCGACAAGACCGGATACGACGGCTACTATGAGCAATGCCTCGAGCTGGTCCGGCCCGGCGGACTCGCCGCCTTCGACAACACGCTGTGGAGCGGGAAGGTGGCCGACGCCGAGGACCACGGCGCCGATACGCTCGCCCTGCGCGCGCTCAACGCGAAGGCGCATCGCGACCCGCGTGTCGACGCCTGCCTGCTCACCGTCGGCGACGGCGTGCTGCTCGTTCGAAGGCGTTAGCGCAAGCAAATGTGCAGCGGCCCTTCCGGCTTCACCGACGACCGCCGGGCGTCGCATGCCGGTCACAGCTTCAGCAGGTGCTCGCGGTAGTAGCGCAGTTCGTCGATCGATTCGTGCACGTCGGCGAGCGCTTCGTGCCTGCCTTCTTTCGGAATGCCCTTGACGACTTCGGGCTTCCAGCGCCGCGCGAGCTCCTTCAGAGTCGAGACGTCGAGATTGCGGTAGTGGAACCAGTCTTCGAGCGCCGGCATGTAGCGGGCGAGGAAGCGCCGGTCCTGACAGATCGAGTTGCCGCACATCGGTGACGCCTTGGCGGGGACCTGCTCGCGCAGGAAACCGAGTGCCTGCGCCTCGACTTCGGCCTCGGTGGCGACGGATGCGCGGACGCGGCCGATCAGGCCGGTGCGCGCATGCGTGCCCTGGTTCCACGCGTCCATCGCATCCAGCACCGCATCCGCCTGATGCACGACGAACACCGGCGACTGCGCGACCGTATCGAGCGCGTGGTCAGTGACGACGATCGCCATTTCGAGGATGCGATCGGCGTCGGGCTTCAACCCTGTCATCTCGAGATCGATCCAGATCAGCCGGTTGGGATCCTGTGGCATGCGCACACCGCGTAGAATGGAAGCCGACATCATAGCGCCCCGAGTCCCCGATCCGCCGCGGCATTCGACGCTTGCGCGGAACACCCGCATGGCGACGCTCCTGTTCACCGCCACGGTCCTCGTCCTGCTCGCTGCATCGCTTGCCGTACGCATCTGGCTCGCGCAACGGCAGGTTCGCTGCGTGCGCCGCCATCGTGACGACGTTCCCGGGGCGTTCGGCGCGTGCATCGACGCCGCGACGCATCGCAGGGCCGCCGACTACACGATCGCCCGGGTGCAGGTCGACGAAGTGGAAGCCGCTGTCGATACGCTGGCGCTGCTGGCGCTCACGCTGGGCGGCGGTGCTGCCGCGCTCGCGCGAGCGACGGGGACCCTCGCCGTAGCGCCACTCGTGCAGGACCTCGCGCTCGTCGCGGCCGTCGCGCTCGTCGGCGGCGCGATCGCGCTGCCTTTCTCGTGGTGGCGCACCTTCGGAGTCGAAGCGCGGTTCGGATTCAATCGCTGCACGCGCAAGCGATGGGCAGCCGACGTCGCCAGCGCTGCGGCCGTCACGGTGATTCTCGGTGCGCCGCTCGCCGCCGCCGTGCTGTGGCTGATGGGCGTCGCCGGCCCGCTATGGTGGCTCGACGCGTGGGTCGTGTGGGTGGCGTTCGTGGTTGCACTCGCGGTGCTCTATCCGTCGCTGATCGCCCCGCTCTTCAACCGCTTTACACCGCTGCCGCCCGGCATACTGCGCGAGCGCGTCGAGAGGCTGCTCGTGCGCTGCCGCTTCGGTGCAGCGCGGCTCTTCGTCGTCGATGGATCGCGGCGTTCGTCGCACGCGAACGCGTGGTTCGCGGGCCTCGGCCGTGCGAAGCGTGTCGCGCTCTTCGACACCCTGCTCGAGCGGCTCTCCCCTGACGAGGTCGAGGCGGTGCTTGCGCACGAGATCGGTCATTACCGGCTTCATCACGTCGCGAGGCGCATCGCATGGTCGGCGGCCGCGTCGCTGGTCGGGCTCGCCCTCCTCGCGGCGGTCGCGCGCGCACCGTGGTTTCTCGAAGGGCTCGGGATCGCCGCCGACGACGTGTCGGCGATGCTGATCCGGCCAGGAGTCGCGCTCGTGCTCTTCGTGCTCGCGCTCCCCGCCTTCACGTTCGTGCTCGCGCCGGTGGCGAGCGCGTGGTCACGTCGGCACGAATTCGAGGCCGATGCGTTCGCTGCGAATCATGCGTCGGCACCCGCGCTGGTCGCGGCGCGCACGCGCCTCTACGCCGACAACGCGTCGACACTGACCCCCGACCCGCTCTACGCCGCATTCCACGATTCCCACCCGGCCGCCGCCGAGCGCGTAGCGCGCATCGCGGCGGCAACGCCATGAACGATCCGGATCCGATCGACGTCCTCGCCGCCGAGCACTGCCGCCCGGGCGCGCCTCGCCTCGACGCCGCGGCGATCGCGGCAGAGATCCGTACCCTTCGAGGCTGGGCGCTGCACGACGGGGCGCTTACCCGCACGTTCGAATTCACGAACTACTATGCGACGCTCGCCTTCGTGAACGCCGTCGCGTGGATCGCGCACCGCGAGGACCACCACCCCGCGTTGACGGTGTCGTTCAGCCGCTGCACCGTCGCGTGGTCGACTCACGACGCTGGCGGAGTCACGCGCAACGATCTCGTCTGCGCGGCAAAGGTCGAACGGCTGTCGGCCCGGTGAATGCACCGGCGACCCGCCGGTCCGCTACCCCGAATGCCGACGCGCGACCGCACGATCCGCTGCACCGCGAGACCGGGCTCGTCGTCGCCACCCATCGGCGTCACTGCGTCGTCGAGATCGACGGAGTCGGCGCCCTCGAGTGCCAGCACCGCGGACGCCGCCTGACCATCGCCTGCGGCGATTCGGCGATTGTCGAGCACGACGGCCAATACCGCGCCGTCGTCGGCGTCGGGCCGCGCACGAGTCTTCTCTACCGGTCCGATGCGTGGCGCGAGAAGATCGTCGCCGCCAACGTCACCCAGGTGGTCGCACTGGTCGCGCCGGACGTGCCGGTCGACGAGCACCTGCTCAATCGGTGGATCGTCGCCGCGGAGGCCGAGCGCTGCCGCTTCGTGCTCGTCGTGAACAAGATGGACCTCGCCGACTCTGCCCGATTCCTCGAGCGCTTCGCCCCGTATCGGGCACTCGGCTACCCGGTGGTCGCGGTCTCGGCGCTGCACGATCCGTTGCCGCTGGCGCCGTGGCTGACCGGACAGCACAGCGTGCTGATCGGGCAGTCGGGAATGGGCAAGTCGACGTTGGTGAATGCGCTGGCTCCCGGCGCCGCCGCGGCGATCGGATCGATCTCGACGGCGCTCAGGAGCGGGCGGCACACGACGTCCGCGACGACGCTTCATCGCCTCGGTGCGCGAGGCGGCGGCGACCACGGCTGGATTGTCGACTCGCCGGGAATGACGCTGTTCGGGCTCGCCCACTATGGTCCCGCCGAGATCGAGCGCGCGTTCGTCGAATTGCGCGCGCTGTTTGGTAGCTGCCGGTTTCGCGACTGCCGGCACGACCGCGAGCCCGGCTGCGCGGTCCGGGCCGCGCTCACTGACGGGCGCGTCGCCGCGCAACGCGTGGCGCTGCTGCGAACGCTCATCGACGAGTCGCAGGTCGCTGCGCGTGCGCTGCGTCGCCGCTGACCTCAGGGCGCCCAGTTCGCGAGCAGCAGCAGCAGCACGAGCAGCAGCCAGAGGACCAGCGCGCGCCAGACGAGGCCCACCGCCGACGGCAGCACCTCGGGCTCGACGGCATCGCCGACGCCGAGATCGGGGCGCAGCTCGGGTTCACCGCTGACACCGGGAAGCGGACCGCCGAGACGCACGCCGAGCGCGCCCGCGCCCGTCGCGAGAACGATCCCGGCAGCGCTGCCCCCCTGCGTATCCGGCCAGTGGCGCGCCTGCGTGCGCCAGCAGTAGATGGCGTCCTCGAAATCGCCGACGGCGGCGAAGGCGAGCCCAGTGAGGCGCGACGGCAGCCAGTCGAGCAGCCACAGCACGCGGCGCGCCGGGTACCCGAACACGTCGAGCGAACGCGCGAGCGGGCCCGTGTCTTCGCCCGGCTGGGACGCGCGCCATTCCGATGCGAGGAGCGTGGCGAGACGATAGATCACCGCGCCGACGGGGCCGGGCAGCACGACGAACCAGAACACGACGCCGAACACCTGCCGATAGGCGTCGAGCAGCCCGCGCTCGACGGCGAGCCGCGCCACGTCGTGGCCCGAGAGGTCCGTCGACGACGCCCCGCGCCACCCGGCGAGCGCGCGCCGCGCTGCCGGAATGTCGCCGTCCTTCAGTGCGCCGATGATGAGCGAGAGCGCATGGCTGAAGTGGCGGAAGCCCATCAGCAGATACAGCACCGCGATGTCGAAAGCGAGCGCGAGCAGCGGGTGCACGGACGCGAGGAGCCGCGCCGCGATGGCGACGACGAGCGCAGGCGGAACGACGACGGCAATGAGCGCCAGCGCCCCCTGCCCCCGCGTGCCGCCATTGAGGTGGAGTTCGACGGTGTGCGCGTAGCGTCGAAAAGCCCGCTCGACGCCAGCGCGCCAGTCGAACGCGCGCCACTGCTCGAGACCGAGCGCGGCGAGAATCGCGATCAGCTTCATCGCCGCGGCAGGGCGGTGCGCCGCACGTCAGGCGTTCGGCGGTACGAGCGTACGCACGGATTCCGGGAGTGCGACCGGACGCCCGGTCGCGCGGTCGGTCCAGACGATCCGCGCGGCGCCGTCGGCACGGCAACGCCCATCCAGCCAGAGCTCGTAGTAGCTGCCGATGCTGCTGCGGCCGGCATCGCCGAGAAACATGCGGACCTCGACCTCGCCCGGGTAAACGAGGGGTTCACGGAACGTGCAGCTCGCGTTGACGATCACCGGCCCGTGCCCGCCGTCGTAGGCGCGCCCTTCCATCATCGCGTAGATCCATTCGATGCGTGCCTGCTCCATGTAGCGGAAGTAGACGGTGTTGTTGACGTGCCCCAGCATGTCCATGTCGCCCCACCGCATTGGCTGCCGCGACGTGTGCACCAAAACCCGCCGTTCGTCCACGCAATCGATCCCTCGCGACGTTCGCAGGCGCAATCGTCATGCGACGCCTTTCGCGAACCCGCGTCATTATAATTGACGCTCCTTCGCCCGGTGACGGCGCAGCACGAGGCAAACGATGACGCACGACGCGATGGAATACGACGTGGTGATCGTCGGTGGCGGACCTGCCGGGCTCGCAGCGGCGATCCGCCTGAAGCAGCTCGCTCAGGCGGGCGCGCGCGACATCTCCGTATGCGTCGTCGAGAAGGGCTCGGAGATCGGTGCGCACATCCTCTCGGGCGCAGTCGTCGACCCGCGCGCCCTCGACGAACTCGTGCCAGACTGGAGGGCGCTCGGCGCACCGCTCGAAACAAAGGTCACCGAGGATCGCTTCATCGTGCTTCGCGAGCGTGGCGCGTGGCGCATTCCGAACTGGATGCTTCCACCGCTGATGAAGAACCACGGCAACTACATCGTGAGCCTCGGCAATGTCTGCCGATGGCTCGCGACGCAAGCCGAGGCGCTCGGCGTCGAGATCTATCCCGGCTTCCCCGCCGCCGAAGTGCTCTACGACGATGCCGGCGCCGTCGCCGGCATCGCCACTGGCGAGCTCGGCGTCGCCCGCGACGGCAGCCATCGGCCCGATTACCAGCCGGGCACGGAGCTTCGCGCGAAGTACACGCTGTTCGCCGAAGGCTGCCGCGGCTCGCTGTCGGAGGAGCTGATGCGACGCTTCGGTCTGCGCGACGGCGTCGATCCGCAGAAGTACGGCATCGGCATCAAGGAGCTGTGGGAGCTCGCCCCGGCGCAGCATCGCCCCGGGCTCGTCATGCACACCCAGGGATGGCCGCTCGATAGCGCGACCGGCGGCGGCTCGTTCGTCTACCACTTCGGCGATCGGCTTGCAGCCGTCGGCTTCGTCGTGCACCTCAACTACGCAAACCCCCATCTGTCGCCCTATGACGAGTTCCAGCGCTTCAAGCGGCACCCGTCGATCGCGCCGATGTTCGAAGGCGGCAAGCGCATCGGCTACGGCGCGCGCGCAATCAATGAAGGCGGGCTGCAGTCGGTACCAATGCTCGCGTTTCCGGGCGGTGCGCTCGTCGGCTGCGCGGCAGGCTTCGTCAATCTGCCGCGGATCAAGGGCTCGCACAACGCGATGAAGACCGCGATGCTGGCGGCGGAAGCCGCCGCAGCAGCGCTCGCCGCCGGGCGCGCGCATGACGCGCTCGTCGACTACGCGTCAGGATGGCGCGACTCGTGGGTCTACGAAGACCTGTGGAAAGTGCGCAACGTGAAGCCTGGGCTGCGCTTCGGTATCTGGGCGGGTACGCTCCATGGCGGCATCCACATGTGGTTGAACGACCTCGGCCTCGGCCGGCTCGTGCCGTGGACGCTGCACCACCGCCACGCCGACCACGAAACGCTGCGCCCGGCGTCCGAAATGCCGGCGATCGAGTACCCGAAGTACGACGGCGTCGTGACCTTCGACAAGCTCTCGTCGGTCTACCTGTCGAACACCAACCACGCCGAGGATCAGCCGGTCCACCTGCGCCTTCGCGATCCCGCCGTGCCCGTCGAGGTCAATCTGCGCGTCTACGACGGCCCCGAGGCACGCTACTGCCCCGCCGGCGTCTACGAGTTCGTCGATTCCGACGCAGCGCCAGGTACGAAGCGGCTGCAGATCAACGCGCAGAACTGCGTTCACT
Organism: Burkholderiales bacterium; assembly: GCA_025981645.1. Taxonomy (GTDB): domain Bacteria; phylum Pseudomonadota; class Gammaproteobacteria; order Burkholderiales; family Casimicrobiaceae; genus VBCG01. Next base: position 3,814 of record JAICXH010000001.1, on the reverse strand, counting down.
GCAAGACCTGTGACATCAAGGATCCGCGGCAGAACATCCACTGGGTTCCACCCGAGGGCGGAGGCGGTCCGAACTACGCCGGCATGTGATCCGGGGCGCAAGCGAGACGCGCGGCCCCGCGCACCCCGCTCGAATCGCCGTGCACCGGCCGCACGATCCGCGTGGCGATGCGATCGCTGAACACATGGCGTTCCAGGAGGCTCGGTACGCCGTCGTACCAGCGTGCCACATTGGACAGCCCCCCGCCCAGCACGATAACGTCGGGGTCGACGATGTTGATCACCTGCGCGAGCGAGCGCGCAAGGCGGTTCTCGTAGCGGTCGAGCGCGCGGCGGCAACGCTCGTCGCCGCTCCGGGCCGCTGCGACGACCGCCTCGCTCGATCGCATCGCGGCGTCGCGCGCGAGCGCCGGCCCGGAGAGCCAGGTTTCAATGCAGCCGCGCTGGCCGCAGAAGCACGCCGCGCCGGGACGCTCGTCGTCGTCCGGCCACGGCAATGGATTGTGTCCCCACTCACCGGTGATGCCGTTGGCGCCTTCGACGAGGCGACCGTCGACGACGACCCCGCCGCCGACGCCGGTGCCGAGGATCACGCCGAACACGACGAGCGCTCCGCGACCCGCGCCGTCGATCGCTTCGGAGAGTGCGAAGCAGTTGGCGTCGTTGGCGAAGCCGATCGGGCGCCCGAGCGCGGCTTCGAGGTCGCGCCGAAGAGGCATGCCGTTGAGGCACACCGAGTTCGCGCCGCGCAGGAGCCCGCTCGAGCGCGACAGCGAGCCCGGCGCGCCGACGCCGACCGGCGCCGCACCCGCACCGATACCGCAGGCGCGCTCGACTTCCGCGACGAGCCGCGTCACCGCGGCGACTGTGCCAGCGTAGTCGCCGGATGGGGTCGCTTCGCGGCGGCGCTCGCGCGTCGTGCCGCGGGCGTCGAGTGCGGCCACCTCGATCTTGGTGCCGCCGAGATCGACGCCGATGCGAATGCCCTGAGCGCGAGCGAGCGCGTCCATTCGGTTAAAGTGTGCGACTTTCGCGGAGACTCGTCATGACATCACTCGCCTGCGCCGACATCCTCGCCGGCCGTGCTCCAGCGGGCACCCCGGTGACGGTGCGCGGCTGGGTGCGAACGCGGCGCGATTCGAAGGCCGGCATCTCTTTCGTCCACGTCGGCGACGGCTCTTCCTTCCATCCGGTGCAGGTCGTCGCACCCAGCACGCTGTCGAATTATGCGACCGAAGTGCTGCATCTCACGGCGGGCTGCGCAGTCGAGGCCACCGGCGCGGTCGTACCGTCGCCGGCGAAGGGCCAGCCATTCGAGATGCAGGCGAGCGCGATCCGTGTCGTCGGCGGTGTCGACGATCCCGATTCGTATCCGATCCAGCCGAAACCCCACACGCTCGAATTCCTGCGCGAGGTCGCACACCTGCGTCCGCGCACCAACGTCATCGGTGCGGTCACTCGCGTGAGGCATGCGCTCGCGCAGGCGACGCACCGCTTCTTCGACGAGCGCGGCTTCCTCTGGGTGAACACGCCGATCATCACGGCGTCGGATGCGGAGGGCGCCGGCGAGCTGTTCCGCGTGTCGACGCTCGACCTGATGAACCTGCCGCGCCAGCCAGACGGCGGCGTCGATTTCTCCGCCGATTTCTTCGGGCGTGAGGCCTTCCTGACCGTCTCGGGGCAGCTCAACGTCGAGGCCTACTGCCTCGCGATGTCGAAGGTGTACACGTTCGGGCCGACGTTTCGCGCGGAGAACTCCAACACGAGCCGGCACCTTGCCGAGTTCTGGATGATCGAGCCGGAGATCGCGTTCGCGGACCTCGCCGACAACGCGGACCTCGCCGAGGCGCTGCTGAAGCACCTGCTCGCCTCCGTTCTCGCCGAACGCGCCGACGACATGGCCTTCTTCGACGAGCGCATCGAGAAGGGCTTGATCGCCAAGCTGCAGGGCATCGTCGATTCCGACTTCGTGCGCATGGACTACACGGAAGCGATCGCCATTCTCGAGCGGTCGGGAGCACGCTTCGAGTTTCCGGTCCGCTGGGGCATCGACCTGCAGTCCGAGCACGAGCGCTACCTCGCCGAGACGCACGTCAGGAAGCCCGTGATCGTGATGAACTACCCGAAAGAGATCAAGGCGTTCTACATGCGCGTCAACGACGACGGCAGGACCGTCGCGGCGATGGACGTGCTGGCGCCCGGCATCGGCGAGATCATCGGGGGCAGCCAGCGCGAGGAGCGTCTCGACGTGCTCGACGCGCGCTTGGCCGAGACCGGGCTCGATCGCGAGCATTACGGGTGGTACCGCGACCTGCGCCGCTACGGCAGCGTGCCGCATGCCGGGTTCGGCCTCGGGTTCGAGCGCACGCTCGCCTACGTCACCGGGCTCGCCAACGTCCGCGACGTCATCCCATTTCCGCGCACGCCGGGCAACGCGCGAAACTGAGCTCAGCGCGCAGCGTGGCCGTTGTACCAGTACTCCTGGAGATTGAGGAGGTCGCGCGCCGAAGCCGCAGGGAAACCTGCGCGTCCACCGCGACGGTCACTGAGAAGTTCGTCGAAGAGCTCCGGGCATCCGCGCTTGTCGCTCCAATGCATCGCGATCGTATTGACGATGCGCGGGTAGTGGGTCGCCAGCGCGACCGGCATGATCTCGGCCGGAAGCGTGGAGAGCCACGCGCGCGTCGACGGCAGGATGAAATCCGCCGGCTTCGCCTTGCGCTGATGCGCCCAATCGGCGCCGCGATCGACGGGAACCTCGTCGACTTCCTCCGGCGCCTGGCCGCCGGCTCCCGGCACCGTGCCGCTGGGGATACGGTGATGGAGATCGTGAAAATCCTTCCAGCGCCTGCGGCTGCCGTAGATCGACATCGAAGCTCTCCCGAATCAGTCGCTGCGAAACGATACACCGGGCGCCGGAGGCGCCGCAACGCGGCTCGTCGGCGCCGATCAGAACGATTCGATCGGCAACGCGAGCGCCGCTGCACTCCCCGCGGTCATCGCGCGCAGGTATGACTGCGCGTGCGGCAGCAGGCTCTCGGCGTAGAAGCGCGCCGTCGCGATCTTCGCCGCATCGAAGGCCGCGTCCCCTTCGCCGCTGTCGAGGCGCTTCCGGGCGATCGTCGCCGCACGCGCCATCTGCCATCCTCCGGTCACGAGGCCGCACAGCTTGAGATACGGCACCGCGCCGGCATAGGCGGTCGCCGCTTCGTTGCCACCCTCGGCAACGACCCAGTCGATCGCGTGGCGCATCGTCCGGACGGAATCCGCAAGCGCGCGCCCGATCGACGCGAGTGCGGGATCGGCGTGCGTGGCACAGGCGCGCGCGACGCCGTCGGCCTCCTGCGCGATCCGGCGCGCCTCGGCACCGCCGTCGCGCAGCGTCTTGCGGCCGACGAGATCGTTGGCCTGGATCCCGGTCGTGCCTTCGTAGATCGTGATGATCCGCGCGTCGCGGAAGTACTGGGCGGCGCCGGTTTCCTCGATGTATCCCATGCCGCCGTGCACCTGGATGCCGAGCGAGGTCACCTCCTGCGCCGTCTCGGTGCACCAGCCCTTGACGATCGGAATCATGAAGTCGACGAACGCCTGACTGGCCTTCCTCGCGCCTGCGTCCCGACTGCGCCGCGCGCGGTCCATCGCCGCCGCCGTGACGCAGCCGATCGCGCGCATCGCCTCGGTGTACGCGCGCATCGTCATCAGCATCCGGCGCACGTCCGGATGCCCGATGATCGTCGCCCCCGCGGCAGCGCCGCCGAGCGTCCGGCCCTGAACGCGATCGCGCGCGTAGGCGACGGCGTGCTGGTAGGCGCGAT
>JAICXH010000078.1 GCA_025981645.1 Burkholderiales bacterium | reverse complement strand
GCCGGGCGAGGTGCGAAGCCGTCGGCGGTGTTGACAAGAAGCGGCTCGGCTTCGAGCGTGGCGAGTGCCTCCTGCGCGTAATCGTCCCAGTCGGTCGCGACGTGGAGCACGCCGCCGGGCGCGAGACGCAACGCCAGTTCGCGCACGAACGCCGGCTGCAGGAGGCGCCGCTTGTGGTGGCGCTTCTTCGGCCAGGGATCGGGAAAGAACACGTGGATGCCGGCAAGCGAGCCCGGCGCGATCATCGTCGTCACGACGTCGACCGCGTCCTGGCGCAACACGCGCACATTGGCAAGCGCGCTGGCATCGATCCGGCGCAGCAGCGCGCCGACCCCGGGAAGATGCACTTCGACGGCGAGAAAATCGGTCCCGGGCTGCGCCGTCGCGATTGCAACGGTCGTCTCCCCCATGCCCGAGCCGATTTCCAGCACGACGGGCGCCCCGCGGCCGAACACTTCGGCGAAATCGAGGGGCACGCGAGCGGAAGGCGCGACGCCGTAGCGCGGCAGCAACTCGTCGCAGGCGCGCTGCTGCGCCGGCGACATGCGCCCCTGGCGCAGCACATAGCTCCTGATCGCGCGCCGCGCGCCGGGGGCGGCGCCATCGTCGGCCATCGCCGGCACCGTGTCCGCTGCGCGGCGGCGAGAGCGCGGAATCGCGACGGTGGGGCTTACGAGCCGACGAGCCCGCTCACCGGCGAGCTCGGGCTTGCATCGTAGTATCGGCGGGGCATGCGCCCGGCGAGATAGGCGTCGCGCCCCGACTCCACCGCGAGGCGCATCGCGCGCGCCATGCGGATCGGGTCCTTCGCCTTGGCGATCGCCGTGTTCATCAGCACGCCCGAGCAGCCGAGCTCCATCGCGATCGTCGCGTCGGAAGCGGTGCCGACACCGGCATCGACCAGCACCGGCACCTTCGCCTGATCGAGGATGAGGCGAAGGTTCCACGGATTGAGGATGCCCATGCCCGAGCCGATCAGCGACGCGAGCGGCATCACGGCCACGCAGCCGATTTGCTCGAGCTCGCGTGCGGCGATCGGATCGTCCGACGTGTAGACCATGACATCGAAGCCGTCGGCGACGAGCTGTTCGGCGGCGATCAGCGTCTCGCGCATGTTTGGAAACAGCGAAGACGAATCACCTAGCACCTCGAGCTTGCACAGCCGGTGCCCGTCGAGGAGCTCGCGCGCGAGGCGCAGCGTACGTACGGCGTCGTCGGCGGTGTAGCAGCCGGCGGTGTTCGGCAGATAGACGATCTCCGACGGCGGCAGAACGTCCTGCAGACTCGGCTCGCCGGCGGTCTGCCCGATGTTCGTCCGGCGGATCGCGACCGTCATGATTTCGGCGCCCGACTCGATGACGGCATCGCGCGTTTCGTTGAAATCGCGGTACTTGCCGGTGCCGATCAGTAGACGCGAACGGTAGCTCCGGCCAGCGATCACCAGCGGGTCGGCGAGGGTGACGGCGGCATCGGGAGCGTTCATGCCGATTATGGTACGCCTTCCCCCGATCCGTACACCGGCGTCGATACGCTCCCGCCGCCGATGCGCCTCAGCCGCCGCCGACGGCGCCGACGATCTCGATGCGGTCTCCGCGCGCGAGCGCGGTCACCGCGTGCAGGCTTCTCGGCACGACTTCGCCGTTGCGCTCGATCGCAATCCGCTTGCCCGTGAGGCCGAGTGCGACGACGAGATCGGCAACCGTTTGTGCGCTGGCGGGTACGTTTGCGGTCCTGCCGTTGATCGAGAGCGACAGCGCGGGCCCGGCGTCGGCGGAGGAGCGATCGGAGTCCATCACAACCTGCAATGTTAGGCGATCACACCGGCATCCCCGGACCGATGCTGAACAAGGGTGCCTCGGTGCCGGCGGCAACCTGTAGTCGCCAGACCTGTTGACCGCAACCTGTACGACCGTTCGCCGGCGGCATGCGACTTGCTGATCACACCTCGCCATGCCCGACGACACCCGCAACCTGCGCCTCGACCCGACGTCGCCTGCGGCTCCGATCCTGGAGCCGCAGCCCGAGCCTGCCGAAGGCGCCGGCGACCTTCTCATCACGCATGCCATTCATCCGGTTGCCACTCCGGTCGAATCCGCGCGCGCGCCGTCGCTCGACGCGCGTCCTTCCAATGCGCCGATCTACATCAGCGTGCAGGTCAAGTTCGCGCTCGCGCTCGCGATCGGCGTCGGCTGGCTTGCATTTTCAGTCGCCGTCGCCATGCCGTGGATCGACAGCCTTGCCGCGATCGCCGGGCGTCCGCTCGCGCTCGCCGTCGTCGCGGGCATCGCGCTGATCCCCGGGTTCATGAACGCGTTCCTGATCTCGAGCCTGCTGCTCGATCGCCGGCCGCCGCGCCGCGAGTTCGACACCTGGCCCGCCGTATCGATCCTGATCGCGGCGTACAACGAGGAGGCGTCGATCGTCGACACGCTGCGCTCGCTCGCCAACCAGAATTATCCCGGCCCGTTCGAGGTGCTGGTCATCGACGACGGCTCGGTCGATCGCACTGCGGAGCTCGTTGCCGCCTGCGACTACCCATGGCTGCGGCTCGTCCGGCAACCGATGAACGCCGGCAAGTCGGCGGCGCTCAACCGCGGCCTCGAGGAATCAGTGCACGACATCGTCGTGACGCTCGACGGCGATTCTTATCTCTACCGCAATGCGCTGAAGAACCTGGTCGGACGGTACCTGTCCGACCCGGCGCACACGCGCGCCGTCGCGGGAACGATGCTGGTGCGCAACTCGCGCCGCAATTGGGTCACGCGTGCGCAGGAATGGGACTATTTCCACGGCATCGCGGCAATCAAGCGCGTGCAATCGCTCTACCAGGGAACGCTCGTCGCCCAGGGTGCATTCTCGATCTACGACCGCGCTGCGCTCGTCGAGGTCGGCGGCTGGGCCGACTGCGTCGGCGAGGACATCGTGCTCACCTGGGCGCTGCTGGCGCGCGGCTACCGTGTCGGACACGCCGAGGACGCGTGCTGTTTCACCAACGCGCCCGACACGCTGCGCCAGTTCGTCCGTCAGCGTCAGCGCTGGTCGCGCGGGATGATCGAGGCGTTCCGCGCGTACGGTGGCATTCTGCTGAAACCGCGCCTTTCGACGATGTTCGTCTGGTGGAACGTGCTGTTCCCGTGGCTCGACCTCGCCTACACGACGTTCTTCATCCCCGGCATGCTGCTCGCGTTCTTCGGCATCTTCTGGATCGCGGGCCCGCTGACGCTCGCGCTGCTGCCGATGGCGCTCCTCGTCAATCTGGTGATGTACCGGGTCGGCTCGCAGATGTTCGCGCGGTCGGGGCTTTGCGTGCGGCGCAATGTGTCGGGCTTCCTTATCTACGCGTTCGTCTACAGCCTGATCCTGCAACCGGCCTGCGTCGCGGGCTACCTCGCCGAGCTCGCCGGGCTGCGCAAGACCTGGGGCACGAAGTGACGTACGCACGTCGCGCGCCGCGTGCCGCGGTGCGCGCCGCGGTGGTGGTCCCGCTGCTGGTCCTCGCCGCCGTCACCTGCACCGCCGTCGCGCAGGCCGCCGGGGCGCCGCAGGTCGCGGCACTCGCCAATGTCGACGTGTCGAGCGACACCGACGGTTTCCACACCGAGCGCGTTCGCGCCGGCGCGCTGTGGCCGTATGCGTCGTGGCTCGATTACGCGGGAGTTGCGGTCCAGAACACGCGCTATGCACAGGACCACTGGTCACGCGACGCCGCAGGCGTGGTCGGCCTGTGGCGCAGGCAGGACTCGGCGACCCTCGCCGGCCTGGTCGCCGAAGGCGGCGTCACACAGGTCGCCGGGCACACGCGGGTGATCGGCGATGCCGACTGGAGCTTTCGTCCGGCCAAGGACACCGGCGTCGAACTGATTGCCGCCGGCGATGTCGTCGGCACCGAAACGGCGATCGAGCGCGGCGTCGCCTATGGATTCTATGCGGCGAGCGTCGAACAGCGGCTCACCGATCGCCTCACCGGCATTGCCCTCGCCGGCTACCAGTCGTTCACCGATGGCAACGGCCGCACGCACCTCCGCGCGAGGCTCGTCTGGCAGGCGATTCCGGACGAGGGAGTGAACGTCGAGTTGCGTTGGCGCGGTTACCGCAGCGAGCAGGACGACGTCGGCGGCGCTTACTTCAATCCCGATCGGTACCGCCAGTGGCAGGGTGTCGGTGCACTGCGGCGGCACGTCGGCTCGTGGACGATTTCCGGCGCGCTCGGCGCGGGCGAGGAAACGGTCAACGGCAGCGATACGCACCCCGTGCGCACTGCGGAGTTGCGCGCCGAGGGCGGGCTCCCGCGTGGAATGCGTGTCACCCTTTACGCCGAGTACAACCGGTCGACCGGCTACGTCGCTTCACCCGACTATGCATGGCGCGAAGGCGGCGTCACGCTGATCGTTCCGTTCTGACCGCGCCGTCTCGCGCGGCGTGCGATGATGGCGTCCTCGCCTCGGGATCGCCTTGGAAGCGCACCTCCATTTCCTGATCGCCTGGCTGTCGGCGCACCCGGACACGGCGCTCGCCGTGATATTCGCGGCGGCATTTCTGGAGTCGCTGGCGGTCATCGGAACGGTGATTCCGGGAAGTACGATCGTCTTCATCGGCGGTGTTCTGGTCGGGTTGAAGGCGATCGATCCCTGGCTCGCGTTCGGCGTTGCGATCGTCGGCGCGATCTTCGGCGATGCGTCGAGCTACGAGCTCGGGCGGCACTATCGCGAGGAAATTCGCCGCGTCTGGCCGCTGCGCCGGCATCCGGGGCTCCTCGTGCGCGGACAGGCGTACTTCGAGCGCAACGGCGGCAAGAGCGTGTTCCTCGCCCGGTTCCTCGGGCCGGTCCGCGCAATCGTGCCGGTGATCGCCGGCATGGCGAGCATGTCGCCGTGGCACTTCTTCGCGATGAACGCGCTCTCCGCGGTCGGCTGGGCATTCGCGCACATGCTCCCCGGCGTGCTGTTCGGCGCGTCGTTGCAGGTCGCAGGTGCGGTGAGCTCGCGCCTCGCGCTGGTGATCGCGCTCCTCGTGGCCGTCGTCTGGTTCGTCGCGCACCTCATCCGTATCACCGTCCGCTACGGCGGACCGGTCGCGGTCCGGCTGCGCAGTGCGATCGTGCGGCGCGCGCGTGCCGGTCGCGGTCCTGTCGCGCGCGCTGTCCTCGCGCTGACCGATCCGTCGCGGCGCGAATCGACGACCCTGCTGATCTCGGCGTCGATCCTGGTCGCGGCTGCCTGGGTGTTTCTCGCTGTCGTCCACGGCGCGGTGATCGGCGACCCGCTGATCGACCTCGACCGGCCGATCTACGAGACGCTGCAAGCAGCGCGCACGCACTACGGCGACCTCGTGATGATCGCCATCTCCGAGCTCGGCGGCGCCTACGTGATGGCGCCGGTGGTGCTCGTCGTATCGATCTGGCTCGTCGTGACGCGGCGCCTGCAGACGTTGCGCTACTGGCTGGCGGCCGTCGCATTCGCCGCCGTGGCCGTGCTGGTGCTGCGCTACGCACTCGGTCCGCTCAAGCTCGCTGCGGCCTACCGGGGCGTCGACACGCAGTCGCTGCCGAGCGGGGACGCGACGATCAGCATGACGGTGTTCGGCTTCCTCGCGTCGCTGCTCGGCCGCGGGAAGGCTCGCTGGCAGAAGGGCATGATCGCGCTGCCGGCGACACTCGCCGTCCTCGCGGTCGCGTTCTCGCGCCTTTATCTCGGCGCCTACTGGTTCTCCGACATCGTCGCGAGCCTCGCGCTGGGGCTTGCATGGGTGGCGCTCCTCACGATCGCGAGCACCACGCACGTGCGCGAGCCGCCGCTGCGTGCGTTGCCGCTCGGACTCGCGGTGATCGCCACGGTGGTCGTTGCCGGAGGCGTCGGAGTCGCGCGTCATCATGCAGTCGATCTCGCGCGGTACGCGCGCCCGGCGACACTGAACAGCATGACCTTCGACGCGTGGCAGGCCGGGAGTTATGGGACGATCGCGAGCGCGAGGACCGAGATCAAGGGCGAGGGCGAGGAGCCGTTCGCCGTCCAGTGGGTCGCGCCGAGAAGCGAGGTGATTCGCGTGCTCCTCGCAGACGGATGGCAGCTGCCGGTGCCGTGGACCGCGAGATCGACGCTGCTGTGGATGGTGACATCGACGCCGATCGGCGAATTGCCGGTGCTTCCGAAGTTCCATCACGGCGAGCCGCCCGCACTCACTTTGGTGCGGCCGATCGATCGCGACGCGCGCGCGGTACTGCGCTTCTGGCGGGTGGCCGAGGTCGCGCGCCTGCCGCGCGCCGGAACCCCGCCGTCCGACACGCCGGTCACGCTCTACGTGGTGATGGCAACCAACGAGGAGCTCGGGGACGTACTGCACTTTGTGCTCTACGTGCGGACTGCGAGCGACTATCGCGCGCCGCTCGTGTTGCTCGGGCACGCGTTGTCGCAGGAGCACGTGCGCGCGGTGCCGCGCGACGATGCACCGGACGGCTTGCGACTCGTGTGGTGACCGGCCGCATCGGCGGCCTGAGGTGCTCGAGCGGCTCGAGCGCGACGATCGCTGACGCAGCGCCGTCACTGCAGATCGAGTGCGTGCTCCTTCAGTGCCGCGAGCGGCACGACGGCGAGCGTCTCCTCGTGCGTCGCGGCGAGAACGACCGGCGCGGCGATGCCGGCCTCGTAGGCCTGGCGCCATGTCGCTGCGCACACGCACCAGCGGTCGCCCGGCTTCAGCCCCGGGAAGTTGTACGCCGGCACCGGCGTCACCAGGTCGTTGCCCTGCTTGCTGGCGAAGGCGAGGAACTCGGCCGTCACCTGCACGCAGACGACGTGCAGTCCAACATCCTCGGGGCCGGTGTTGCAGCAGCCGTCACGGTAGAAGCCGGTGCGCGGCCGGTCCGAGCAGGTGACGAGCGTTCCGCCGAGCACGTTCTTGTCTTCCTGTGCCATCGTCGTCCTCCTTCATGACGCCGCTCCAACGAGGCGTTGTCGCCTTCGCCGTGCGTCGCTGGTCTCGCCCAGTCTAGCGCCGCCTCCCGACGAGCACCACGAGCCCCGGCGGCAGCGTCTCGTCGCCGAACGACGGCTGCACCCGGGCTTCGGCGCCGCGTTCGCGCAGGATCTCAACCGCTTCGGTTGCCTCGAAGGTGACGTTGTGGTGCGTCTCGTCGCTCCGGCGCCAGCACGTGCCGTCACGGCGAAACGTCGTGATCGAGCGATCGTAGCGAAACGGAGCCGGGCGCGAGAAACGCGTGACGATCGCCCAGTCGTCGTCGACGCGTGCGTGCACCTCGCCGGCATCGTGCGCCGCCGCATAGGCCTCGGTCATCAGGTCGATCGCCATGACACCGCCGGGGACGAGCGCATCGGTGAGCTCGCCCAGCGCCTGCGCGATCGCTTCGCGGGACTCGAGGTAGGCGAGAACATGTCCGGTTGACACGATCGCGCCTGCCGGCGGAAGGGCGCCGGCACCGGCCGGAAGCGCGCGTACCTCGAAGGTCGCGCGCGGCGCGTGAGTGCGCGCGAGCTCGATCATCGCCGGCGACGCGTCGACTCCGTGCACGCGGTACCCGGCGTCGACGAGCTTCGCCGCAAGCAGTCCGCTGCCGCAGCCGACATCGACGACCAGCGCGTCTTGGGAACACCGCGCGGGTCCAAGCAGCGCGGCGATGCCCGGAAATACGCGCGCGACGTGCTGCGAATAGCCTGCGTGGTGGATCCAGGCGAGGTCGGGGAGGTAATAGGTCATCGGGACCGGGATTCATTGTCGGCTGCGAATCGAGCGCAGACTATCATTGCTCCCTTGATACGACTTGCAGCAAGCGCGCGGCTGCGCCGGGGCGCAGGTTTGCCGAAACCTTCGGCGTGTACCGCGATCCAACGGTTCCGATCGTTCCAGGAGATCGCGATGAAGCTTCCCCTCGCATCCGCGCTGCTGGCGTCGCTCGTGCTGGCGGCGAGTGGTGCCCTCGCCGGCGAGATCCAGCCGTACGACGCGGCGACCTTCGCTTCGCTCCAGGCGGCCGGCAAGCCGGTGATCATCGACGTCTACGCCGACTGGTGCCCGACCTGCAAGGCCCAGGCGCCGATCGTCTCGCAATTGATGAAGGAGCCGGCGTTCAAGGACTTCACCGTTCTGAAGGTCAACTACGATACGCAGAAGCAGGTCCGGCGCGAGCTCAACGTTCCGATGCAGAGCACGCTGATCGTTTTCCGCGGCAAGCATGAGGTTGCCCGTTCGGTGGGTGACACCGATCGCGCGTCGATCGAGGCGACACTGCGCAAGGCCGGGTAGCGGCGAATCGCGGCGGCGATGGCGTTGGGTCCGGCGAGCTACGGTCTCGGCTTCCTCGCCGGGGTGCTTTCGGTCCTGTCGCCGTGCGTTCTGCCGCTCGTCCCGGTCGTCGCCGGCACCGCGCTCGCCGCGCATCCGCGCGGGGTTTTTGCGCTCGCCGGAGGGCTTGTGGCGTCCTTCACGCTGGTCGGCCTCTTCGTCGCGTCGATCGGCTTCGCGATCGGACTCGATGCCGGCTGGTTTCGCCACCTTGCGGCGATCCTGCTGATCGCGTTCGGCGTCGTGCTGCTGAGCACCTCGCTGCGCAATCGCTTCAGCTTGGCGTCGGCGCCGCTCGGCAATCTCGCCAACCGCTGGCTCGAGCGGTTCCGGGCGGGCGGAGTCGGCGGTCAGCTCGCCGTCGGATTGCTGCTCGGCGTCGTCTGGGCACCGTGCGTCGGCCCTACGCTGGGCGCGACCGCCATCCTGGCAAGTCAGGGCCGCGATTTCCCGCAGGTCGCCCTGGTGATGGCGCTCTTCGGGATCGGCGCCGCATTGCCAATGGTGATCGTCGGCACCGCGTCGCGTCGCTTTGCGCAGCGCACGCGTCGCGGCCTCGTCGGGATCGAGCGAACGGGGAAGGTCGCGCTCGCCGTTCTCATCATCGCACTGGGTGCGATCGAGCTCAGCGGACTCGACCGCAGCATCGAGGCAGCGCTCGTCGATGCGTCGCCGGCCTGGCTCACGACGCTGACGACGCGCTTCTGAATCGGACGCGGACTCAGCCCGCCGCAGCCGCTCCCCGGTCAGACACCGCGGCGCTCGAGCAGGTTCCTGCGCAGCCAGTGGTCGAGCGAGAACGTTCCCGCGCCGCGGCATAGCAGCACAAGCAGCATCGCCGCCCACTGGATGTGCGTCGGCCACGCCAGCGGGTAGACGAAGATTTCGATCACCGACGTCATGCCGAGGAGCACCAGCGCCGCAGGCCGCGTCAGCAGCCCGAGCACCAGCAGCGCGGGCGTCGAGAGCTCGACCGAGATCGCAATGTAGGCGGCGATCTCGGGCGCCAGCAGCGGCACCTTGTACTCGTCGGCGAAGAGTGTGAGCGCGGTCTGCCAGTTGGCGAGCTTGGTCATCGCCGAGTTCCAGAACACCGTCGCCACGGCGAGCCGCAGCGGAATGGCGAGCAGCGAATAAGGCACGGCGTCGAGCCGGGCGCGGATGCGCCCGAGCAGCGCGACCTCGCGCGATACGCGCGCAGGTGCGGCGGTGTCGGTTGCAGCGATCATCGGGCAGTCTCCTGAAACTCGAGGGTTTTGCGAAACGCGGTGAAGCGCCCTGCAGCGAGGTGAGCGCCGAGCAGCGCAGCGGGATCGAATCGTTCGGCGGACGCCGCGCCATCCCGCGCTTCGACGTCGGCGCGGACGAGCGCTTCCTGCAGCGGACGGCCCGCGCCAAGGTCGCGCGTGAATCGCCAGGCCGCTTCGGAAAGCGCGATGACCTCGATGCCCGCCGGTCCGCGCGCGACGAGGAGCCAGCGCGGTCCACCGCGCGGATCGATCTTGGCGAGCGCGTCGTCATCGCTCGCGAGCGTCGCGCGCCAGATCGCATCAGCGGGCGTGCGCGTGTGCAGCAGGCGAACCGACGGGTGGAGCGTGAGGCGCACCGTCGCTTGCTCGCCAGGAGCGAGTTCGGCGAGCGCCGCGAGCGCGTTTGCGTCGAGCGCAGCGGCATCGGTGGCGTGCAGCGCGCGAGTCACCGACCATTCGACACGGGCGACGTCAGGAAGGTATGCGAGTGTCACCGCCGGTTCGAAGCGCGCAAGAAATCCCGCGAATCCGGAACCATAGTGATCGAGCCACGCGCTTGCCGGAGGACGCTCGGCGAGATACGCGCGCGCGGCGCCTTCGAAGAAGTCGTCGCCGACGAGCCTGGCGATAGCCGGATGGTTGAGTCGAAGCGCGCGCACTGCGACGCTCTCGAACGTATTGCCGTAGATGCCGAGGCGATCAGCGGCATCGATCCCGTCGTCGACGATGCAGGCCGCGATCGCCGCGTCGCCACTGACGAGGCTTTGCCGCATCGCGTGCTGAACGTCAGCGAGCGAGGGCATAGCTTGACTCCGCGTCGCACGCGTGTGGAACCGCCCGCGCGGCATCGCGTGCCTCGCGACCCGCTGGATCGATCGCGTCGTCGATTGCCGCCTGCGCCGTCGCGGCCTCGTTCAGCAGCACGTCGAGTGCCGGCACGTTGGTATCCCACTCGATCAGCGTCGGCCGCGGGCCGAAACGCTCGAGCGCATTGGCATAGAGCGCCCATACGGCCTCGCAGACTCGCGAGCCGTGATCGTCGATGCGCAGCATCCGGCCTCCCGGGAACTCGCGCACGGCGTGCCCCGCGAGGTGGAACTCGCCGATCGCCGCGGCCGGCAGCGCGGCGAGGTAGCGCTCGGCGTCGAAGCCGTGGTTGCAGGCGCTGACGTAGATGTTGTTGACGTCGCAGAGGATGCCGCAGCCAGTGCGCGACGCGATCGCGGCGATGAATTCCCACTCGGGTATCGTCGAGTGGGAGAAGCGCAGATAGGTCGACGGATTCTCGATCAGGATTCGGCGCCGGAGCGCCGCCTGCGCCTCGTCGACGTGGCGGCAGACGACGTCGAGCGCTTCCTCGGTAAGCGGCAATGGCAGGAGGTCGGCGAGATAGGTGCCGTCGACGATGCTCCACGCGAGGTGCTCGGAAACGAGGCCCGGCTCGACCCGAAGGACTAGGTCGCGCACCCGTGCGAGGTGCACTTGATCGAGCCCGTCGGCGCTGCCGAGCGAAAGGCCGACCCCGTGCAGCGACACCGGGCAATCGCGACGCACGGCATCGAGGCACGCGAGCGCCGCGCCGCCGCTCATGTAGTTCTCGCTGTGGACCTCGAGCCAGGGCATGGCCGGTGCGCGTTCGAGGACCTCGCGGTGGTGCCGAAAACGCAGCCCGATCCCGGCTTGCGACGGGATCGGGCTGCCAGCACCCGGCAGCCGGCGAGGAGGAGTCCGGCTGCCGGCTCCGAGCGGCGGCCTGTCGAACTGCGGCGTGTCGAACTGCGACATTACGCCGCGGTCGTCGAACCGCCCTGGATCTTGCTGCAGTCGCCGGCCGGAAGCAGCACGAACGACTTGGGGTCACGTGCCTGCGTCGCCTGACCCGCGCACGAGTGGGCGCCTTCGGCGCAGTCGTTCTTGGCGACGGCGTTGATGCCATAGCACTTCTGCAAGTGCTGCGACTCCGCCTTCATCATGTTGTCCTTGACGATTTGCGGCATGTTGCTGTTGCTCATACCGGCAGACAGAGCGGGCGCGGCGGCCGCGGCGAAGGCGAGTCCGACCGCGGCTGAAAGCGTGGAAGCGGCGAGCGT
>JAICXH010000044.1 GCA_025981645.1 Burkholderiales bacterium | reverse complement strand
GAGCCGGCCCGGGCCGGCCACGGCGTATCCGATGTCGGCACGCCAGCCGTCGTCGTCGGCGTGACGTTGCGACCCGAACGTCCATAGGCGCGATCCGCGCGGCAGGCCCGCCCGGGCGAGCATGAAGTCGAGCGCCGCGTTCTCGAGCGGCGTGTCGCGCCACGCGGTATGTGCAGCGAAGCCCGGCGCCTCGGCGTAGAGGCCGCTCGATCCGTTCCATGCCATCGGCGAGACGAGACTCGCCCCGGCGTTCCACAGATCGCGCAGTCCCGCGTATGCGCTCGCGTAAGTCGGCAGCGCGTCGAGCCGCTGCAGGTCGGCGGTGTTGAATTCCACCACCGCAAAGTCGCGATCGACGTCGGCGAGAATCGAGTGCAGCGGGCGCCCGTCCTCGGTCGACGTGCCGTTGTCGGCAGCGCGGCCATAGAGGATCGCCCCGAGGTGCGCGCCTCGCGGCCGGCTCCCGGCGATCGAGACCCCCGCCGAATCGTAGTTCTTCACCGGGCTCGACGGGTGAATCGCGAGCGGCATGCATCCCGGGTGGGTACCGATGAATCCTTGCGACGACCAGATCCGCTCGCCCGGAATTCCCGCATCGATGAGCCAGCGGGCGAGATCGTCGTAGTGAAGGCTCACGAGGTGCCGCCTGAACCGCTCCCACTGCGCGACCCACGGGTCGTTCCAGTATTCGCGCCCAGGCTCGCGCGGAAAGCTGCGCGGCGGATCGACGTCGTCCCAGCCCGCGACGCTGCAGCCGCTCAGGCGCGCGGCGTCGGCGAGTGTGAGCGGGTCGTCGCGCCGGTAGAGGGAGAGGTCGGGAACGCCCGGCAGCGACGCGCCGACATACGGCCCGGTTCCCGCGAGCCAGTGGCGGAACTGCCGCAGCGTGCCGGGGTTGTAGTCGTACCACTGCGCTTCGCTGAAGAACGGGTTGATGTAGACGTCCGGGTCGAGATTGACGCCGACGAAGAGCTCGGCATGCCGATGCATCCACGCAATCAGCACCGCTGCGGCCTGCTGCAGGTTGCGCTTCTTGTAGCGACGTACGGCGCTTGCGTAGACGTTGAGCGTCAGCGCGCGCGCGAGCTCGGGTGCCTGCTGCGAGCCGGGCAGGTGCTTCAGCATGTCGTCGGGCATCACCTCGTTGCGCTCGTTCCACTGGCAGTTCGCGACATCCTCCTCGAGCGCGTCGTTGAGGTCCCATTCGGGGGCGCTGCCCGAGGCATCCGCCCAGATGCCCCCGTTCAGCGTGACGAGGAGCGGCAGATCGCGCGCGCTTGCCGCGTCGAGGAGGACGGCGAGCGAATCGTCGGCGACGCGGCGCCCGCTCGTCTTCGTAGCAGTGTCGAACTGTGGATCGAACGCGTAATCGCCGTCGGGGCCCTTCGTCGTGCGCAGGTAGAGAATCGGGACCCGCATGCCGACGCGGATCGTCTGCGATTCGTATGGCCGATACCTGAACTCGAGCGGCCCGATGCCGCCGTCGGGTACGCCGGAGAGCGCCGGGAGCAGATGGAATGGACGCCCGCTCGCCGCCGTTACGTCGTGCCACTGCGCGAAGCACGAATGATCGACGAGGCTCTTCACGGCAAGCAGCGTCTCGCGCCCGTCGCGTGTGATCGCGACGAATTCGACGCGCTGTCGCGGCAGCACGAAGGCACCGATCGAGAGGGCAAGATCGCCATCGAAATCGAAGCCGCAGCGCTCGGTGTCCGGAAAGCCGGGGTGAACGGACGCGACGTCGGCGCGCGGCAATCCGTAGCGGGCGCCCAGCCGCGCACCATTGCAGCGAACCTCGATACCAGCGATTCCCGCCGCGTCGAGGGCCCAGCCTCGTGCGCGAAGGAGCGTTCCGGGCACACCCTCGGCCGCCGGCTCGTCGACCCAGCCGAGCGCACGCGCCGGCGCTGCAGCGCTCACGGCTGCCCTAGAATGGCGAAGCGGCGCGCGGAGACGGCCGCGCTGCCCGCTGGCGCCGACGAGCCGACCCGTGCCGACCGAACGCGAGATCCTCGACCACCAGATCGCCTACTATCGCGCGCGCGCCGGCGAATACGATGCGTGGTGGTTCCGGCAGGGGCGCTACGATCGCGGCGAGGCGAACAACGCAGCGTGGCGCGCCGACATCGCCGTCGTCGAGCGCTCGCTCGCCGACGTGCTCGCCCGCAGGCGCCCCGCCACGCTGCTCGAGCTCGCCTGCGGCACGGGGCTCTTTACCCGTCACCTCGCTCCGCGCGTCGGCGCGCTCACCGCTGTCGACGCATCCTCCGAGGTGATTGCGATCAACCGCGCGCGCGTCGGCGCAACGAACGTCGACTACGTCGAGGCCGACCTGTTCGCGTTCGATCCGCCGGCACGCTACGACTGCGTCTTCATGAGCTTCTGGCTGTCGCACGTCCCGCGGTCGCGCTTCGATGCATTCTGGACGATGGTGCGACGCGCGCTCGCGCCGGGCGGATTCGCCTGGATCATCGATTCCGCGCACGATCCGACGTCGCGCGCGGTCGATCACCCGCGTCCGGACGCGCAAGCCGGCATGGCGACGCGCAGGCTCGACGACGGACGCGAGTTCAGGATCGTCAAGCTGTTCTACGAGGCGCCGGAGCTCGAAGCGAGAATCGCGAAGTGCGGGTTCAATGCATCGATCGCGCGTACCACGCGCTACTTTCTGCACGGCGAGGCTCGGCCGAGCAATGCCGCGGACGCTCCCGCCGAGCCTCAGTCCGCGTCGAGCGAATAGTAGACGTAGGACTTCTGCCGCACCCGCCCGCGGTCCATGTCGCGCTCTTCGGCGAGCTCGGTCGGGAGCTTGTCCCACCAGATCGCGCGCCCGGTTCGCTGCTCGTTCTCGAGTTGCGGCTTGGCTGCCAGAAGCTCACGAATGAACTGGGTGTGCGGCGATACGTAGTGGCGCGCGGGCAGCATCGGCATGGCGGAATGGAGCGGAAGGCGTGCTCGGCTTTGTGACCGGCCAATCTTATCATCCGCCGCTGCGCACGCGCATCGGTCCCTCGACGATGCGGAACGTGTAGAGCCGGCATTCGAGCGCACCGTTCCAGAGCGGCGTGCGCCGCTCGGGCTTCAAGCCGATCAGCCGGGGAAGGCGCAGGTCGCCGGTGAAGAGGCACACGCGCCATCCGGCGAAGCGCGCCTTCAGCGCATCGCCGAGGCGCGGGTAGAACGCAGCAAGGCGCTCGGCGTCGTCGAGTCGCGCGCCGTACGGCGGGTTCGCCAGCAGCAGGCCTGCCGGTGCGGGCGCCGCGCGGCTCAGCACGTCGGAGCGCTCGACGCTGACGAATGGTGCGATCTCGGCCGCGGCGAGGTTCGCGTGCGTTCGCTCGAGCGCGGCGGCGGACGTGTCGCTCGCGAAGATCGATACCTCGCCTGCGGGTGCCGCAGCGGCGCGATCGCGCGCAGCCTGGCGGATGCGCTGCCATGTGGGCCCGTCATACCACGCGAGCTTCTGGAAGCCGAAGCTTCGCGCGAGGCCCGGCGCCCGGCCCGCGGCGATCAGCGCCGCTTCGATCGCGATCGTGCCGCTGCCGCACATCGGATCGAGCAGCGGATCGCCCGGCTTCCACTGCGCGAGGGCGAGCAGCCCCGCTGCGAGGTTCTCGCGCAGCGGCGCGATCTCGTGGCCCTTGCGCCAGCCGCGCTTGAACAGCGCTTCGCCCGACGTGTCGAGGTAGAACGTCGCCTCGCGTCCGGCGAGGTGCGCGTGGACGCGAACGTCGGGCTGGCGCTTGTCGACGGACGGGCGCACGCCACAGGCGTCGCGAAAGCGGTCACACACCGCATCCTTGATCGTCAGTGTCGCGAAGCCGAGGCTCGCGAGCGGCGATTGCGTTGCTGCGACGTCGACGCGCAGCGTCCGGTCGGGGCGAAACAGCTGCGGCCAGTCGATTGAGCGCGCCGCGGCGTGGAGGTCGCGCTCGTCGCGGTACGGGGCCGCGCCGACGCGCCAGAGGATGCGGCTCGCGATCCTCGACTCGAGGTTCGCACGCAAGGCGAGCGTGAGCTCGCCCGCGAAGCCCACGCCGCCTTCGGCCGCAACGACGTCGGAAGCGTCGAGCGCCGCGAGCTCGCGCGCGAGCGCGGCTTCGAGCCCGCGCGGGCACGATGCGAAGAAGCGCTCGGTCATCCGCAAGCGCGATTCAGAACGGCTTCGCGACTGCGAGCCAGACGATCGCGACGAGGAGGGGCAGCGCCGGGATCTCGTTCAGCCAGCGGTAGAACACGTGGCCGTGCCGGTTGCGGTCGCCG
This sequence comes from Burkholderiales bacterium, assembly GCA_025981645.1. Taxonomy (GTDB): domain Bacteria; phylum Pseudomonadota; class Gammaproteobacteria; order Burkholderiales; family Casimicrobiaceae; genus VBCG01. The sequence continues at coordinate 18,925 of JAICXH010000044.1, read as the reverse complement.
GCGAAGTCGCGCAGCAGCCTGCCGAGGTAGACGTGGAGCACGACGAGCACCCCGACCAGCACGAGCTTGACGTGCAGCCAGCCGCCGTCGATACCGAAGCCCCACATCAGCCACAGGCCGAAGACGATCGTCAGCACGGCCGCCGGCGTCATGATGCCGACATAGAGCTTTCGCTCCATGATCTTGAAGCGCGCGATGCCCGGGCGATCGTCCGGTGGCGTGAGCGCGTGGTAGACGAACAGGCGCGGCAGGTAGAAGAGCCCCGCGAACCAGCTCACCATGAAGACGATGTGCAGCGTCAGGACGATCGCCAATCCCGGCTACTCCAGCTTGATCGCACCGTCGAAGCTGGCGTTGACCCCGAGGCCGGCGACTTCGAGCGTGACTCGTGCCGGGAACTTCTCGTTGCCGGCGATCGCGCCGCTTGCCAGCGCCTTTGCAACGGCCTGCTCAATCTCGCGCTGCGAGCTCACGCCGACGAGCTTGAGGAACTTGCGGATGCTGAGGTTGAAAGTCTCTTCGTTCATCGTCGACTCCATCCGGGGGCGAAAGGGCGGGGCGATGATTGACACGGCACGCCCCGACCGGGCATTGTCCCATCAACCGCCATGAACGATCCCGTCACGACGCTTGCCGATGTCGCGCTCGCGCTGGCCCGCCTCGACGGCGATGTCGCGCCCGATCGACGCGACGCATTGATCGAAAGGTTGCGCGTCAACCTTCCGGAGATCGAGGCGCTGCTAGCACTTCCCTCCGCGGAGTCGCCCCGGCCTTCGCGCGCAACCTCCCCGGCCCGCGGCACGCCGGGCATTCCGGCCGCGCACAACCTCGCCGCGCGCGCCCTCGCCGAACCTGCTCTCGCGGCACGCGCGCTCGCCGCCGCGCGCGAGGATCTGTGCGCGTTCACCGCGCTCGCGTCGGAGGCTGCGATCGAAGGGCAGGCACGCGAGCTCTGCGGACGGGGTATCGCGCCGGCGGAGTTGCCGTTCGCAGGCATGCCGGTCGCCGTCAAGGACCTGATGCCGGTCGCGGGCTTCGTGCAGACGAACGGCTCGACCGGCACACCTCCGGCCGCGGCGGCGCGCGACGCGCTCGCCGTGGCACGATTGCGCGACGCCGGTGCGATCGTCGTCGGTGTCACCAACCTGCATGAATACGCCTACGGAATCACCAGCGAGAATCCGCACTTCGGTGCGGTGAAGAACCCGCGTGCGGCCGGGAGGATCCCCGGCGGGTCGAGCGGCGGCTCGGCGGCGGCGGTCGCCGCGGGCATCGTGCCGGTCGCCGTCGGAACCGATACGGCGGGATCGATCCGTATTCCGGCGGCGTGCTGCGGTGTCGTCGGCTTCAAGCCGAGCTTCGACGCCATTCCGCGCGAGGGCGTTCAGCCACTGTCGGCGAGCCTCGACCACGTCGGGCCGATCGCCGCGACGGTCGCCGACGGTGCGCGCGCGTTCGCAGTCATGTCCGGCGAGCCGCCACGGCCCCTTGCGGTGAACGATCTCGCCGGACTGCGGATCGGCATCCCGCGCCGCCACTTCTTTGCGCCTCTCGCCGCCGAAGTCGCAGCGGCGATTGGGACTGTATTGGAAAGGATGCGAGCCGATGGCGCGCAACTCGTCGACGTCGAGGTCGACGGCATCGAAAACGCTGCGGCGATCCAGTTCGTCACGCTGTGCTCCGAGGCGACCGACGCGCTCGGGCATCTGCTCGCGACTCCGGCGGCCCTCGGGCCCGACGTGCGCGTGCGCATCGAGATCGGCCGCTGCTTCCCGGCGACGTGGTACCTGCGGGCGCAGCGCGCGCGTGCCGAACTCGCCGCCGGATTCGCCCGCGCCCTGCGAGGTGTCGACGTCCTGGTGACCCCGACCTTGCGCGTGCTGCCGCCCGAACGCGGGGCTCGGGAGGCTGCCGCGGGCGATCGAACGCTCCCGCTGCACACCGCGCTCACTGCGCTGACGATGCCGTTCAATCTCTGCGGAATGCCGGCGTTGACCGTTCCCGCGTTGTCCGCGCATGGTGGACTGCCGGTCGGCGTGCAGATCGCGGGCCGCCGCGGCGACGACAGGCGCGTGCTCGAGACTGGCGCGCGCGTGGAAGAGCTTCTCGCCCGCTGATCGCGCAAGTCCTCAAGCCGTGGGCGGCCACATCCTGGTGACGACCTCGGCGAGCTGGACGATGCGGCCGTGGAAGAAATGACCGCAGCCCGGGAACACGACGATCGGGAGCTGCTGCGGCCGTGCCCAGTCGAACACGTCGGCGAGAAGCACCACTTCGTCGGCTTCGCCGTGGATCACGATCGTTCCCTTCGGAACCGGTACGAGCGCGAAGCGCTTAACGGCCGGACCGACGAGCACCATTCCTTCGGGAACCACGCGCTGCGCGACACGGGTCTGCACGAAGGTGCCGAACGAGAATCCTGCCAGCGCGATCGGAAGCGTCGCGCCGAAGCGCGCACGCACGTGCCCGAGCACCGTGAGCGCGTCGTCGGTCTCGCCGGCGCCTTCGTCGAACGCGCCGGCCGATGCTCCGACGCCGCGGAAATTGAAGCGGACTGCCACGTAGCCGAGCGCGAAGAACGTCCTCGCAAGCGTGACCGCGACCTTGTTGTCGAGCGTTCCGCCCTGCTGCGGGTGGGGGTGGGTGACGAGCGCGATCCCTCGCGGGGGGGTCTGCGGAGTCTCGATCACCGTTTCGATCGCGCCTACCGCGCCGTCGATCAGTACTCGCTCCTGGTTGCGCGCATTCATCGTCGTGATCGGCAGCGTACGTTGCGGAAAGGGAATATCGGGTTCAGCGCGAGTCGTCGGGCCGACCCCAGTGAGGTCGTCCGGCGAGAACGAACAGCCATGCGGCCGCGAGGACCGGCCACGTGAGCAGCACCGCGCGCGTGAGCCCGTTGTAGTTCGTCAGTTGCCCGTAGTGCCAGTCGAACATGCCGAGCGGCGCGCGGGCCTCGACGAGATCGGGAACGAGCGCCGGTGCGAGCAGCGACGACAGCAGCGCAACCGCGCACAGCGCGACGCGCACGGCGCGCGGCCACCCGATCGCGACAGGAAGGATCAATGCGCCCGCGGCGATACCCGCGAGTACGCCCGGCTTCACCCATGTCCGCCACGCGGCCGGCTTCAGCAGCCACGCCGCGGTGGCGAGCTTCAGCAGCAGCGCCGTCGAGATCAGCGACAGCACGGCGAGCCCGATCGCGGCCGGTTTGCGCAGGAGCAGCGACACGAAGAGCCCGATGCCGAGCACGTGGAACGCGCTCGCCGCAGCCTGGATCAGCAGGCTCGCGCCATCGAGCCTGGCCGGAGTCGCCATCATGCCGGTCAGCGAGCCGGGATCGAAGGTCAGGCCGAACAGCGGAATGCCTGGGTTCATCTGGGCGATCAGCCAGAACAGCAGCAACGCTGCACCGATGTCGCCGAGGCGGTCGCCGAGGATCGTGCGCGCACGCAGCTCGTACAGACGGTCGCGCATCATGCCCTTGCGCGCGAGCCAGGCGGCGATGACCGCGCCGACGAAGGTCCCGGCGCTGTTCATCACGAGGTCGAAGACGCTCGAGTCGCGCGGCGGGATGTACGCCTGCAATGTCTCCATCGCGAAGGAGAGCACAGCGCCTCCGGCGACCCCGGTCGCGATGCGTCGCCATGCCGGTGCGCCGCGCGGAAGGAGCGCGAGGAACAGCCCGAACGGCGCGTAGGCGACGACGTTGAACGCGGCGTCGTAGCGCGTCCAGTACCGCGGCCAGCCTCCGAAGAGGAAGAACGGCGTTCCCGGTGTCGGCGCGAGCCAGGGCGCGAACGGCGCCAGCGATGCGTAGACGATGGCGGCGCCGTAGAGGATCGCGAGGACGAGCGGCAGGCGCGAGCGCGGAGGGGCCGGCGTGCTCATCCGCGCATCATCGCACGTGCACCGCACGCCGGCCGCACGCTCCGACCGCACCCGACAACGATCGCGCCTTACCCGCGGCGATGGCGCTACTTCGCCGCCTTGATCTCGGTCCAGAGCTTGTTGCGCAGGCGCCGCTGCGCGACCGTCAGGTCCTTCAACTGCTCGAGCTTCGCCTGAATGTCCTTCGGCGGAAATACCGCGGGGAGTTTCAGGATCTCGGGTTTGATGTACTTCATCGCGTCGAGGTTCGGGTTGCCCGAGCCGATCAGGTTCGTGAGGTCGGCGGAATTGCGCCCGACGAGCACGAAGTTGATGAACTTCAGCGCGAGGTCGGGCCGCGGAGCTCCCTTCTGGATCACCATGTTGTCGACGGCGAGCACTGCGCCTTCCTTCGGCATGCCCTGCAGGATGTGGAAGGGGCGGTGCGCGGCCTCGGCGTCCTGGTTGGCCTGGAAGATGTCATTCGAGTAGCCGTGCACGAGCCAGACGTTGCCGACGGTGAGCTCCTTGATGTACGACGACGCGTTGAACGCCGCCCAGTAGGGCTTCGCCTTCCTGATCACCGTGGCGGCTTCGTTCCAGTGCTTCGGGTCGACGTCGTTGGCCGAATAGCCGAGATACTTGAGCGCCGCGGCGAAGAGTTCGTTGGCGCTGTCGAGAACGGTGACGCGCCCCTTTACCTTTACCAGGTACTTCGGATCGAAGATCACTGCCCACGTGTCGGTCGGCAGGCCGAGCTCCTTCATCTTGACGTCGTTGTAACCGATGATCGTCGTCGACATCGCGTAGGGCACCGAGTACCGGTTGCCGGGATCGAACGCGGTGTTGAGGTACGCCGCGTCGATGTTCTTTAGGTTGGGGATCGCAGTCTTGTCGATCGCCATCAGCTGCCCGCCGCGGATCAGCGTCTGCACGGCGTTGCTCGTCGGGACCATCACGTCGTAGCCCTTCGCGCCAGCGGCAACCTTGGCGAGAAGCTCATCGTTGTCCGAATAGTAGGTCTGGATCACCTCGCAGTGGCAGGTGTTCTCGAAGCGCTTGATCGTCTCGGGAGCGATGTAGTTGTTCCAGTTGTAGAGGTGCAGCTCGTCCTTGGCGTACGCCGGCGCGGCGAGCGCGAACGACGCGGCGACGAGCAATGCGAATGTCTTTCCATTCATGACGTTGACTCCTGGGTTGAGCGCAACAGCGTGGGGGAAATGCGGGCCGCGGCGATGATCAGCACAAGCGTGAGCAGCATCAGGAGCGTCGACACCGCGTTCACCTCGGGTGTCACCGAGATCTTGATCATCGAGTAGATCTGCAGCGGGAGAGTGATCGTCCCGGCCCCGGCGGTGAAGAACGTGATGACGAAATCGTCGATCGAAAGCGTGAAGGCCATCAGCGCGCCGGCGATGACGCCCGGCATGATCAGCGGCAGCGTGACGTAGCGAAACGCGTTCCACGGCGATGCGCCGCAGTCGCGCGCCGCCTCGGTGAGCGTCTCGTCCATGCCGGCGAGGCGCGCACGCACGACGATCGCCACGAAGCCGATGCAGAACGTGATGTGCGCGATGGCGACCGAGACGAGCCCGAGCGTGACGTTCAGCATTACGAAGAAGATCAGGAGGCTCACTCCGGTCAGGATCTCGGGAATCGCGATCGGCGCGAGGATCAGGAGCGGCAGCACGCGCAGCCGGTAGCGGTGCATCGCCACGCCCGCCATCGTGCCGAGCACCGTCGACACGACGCTCGCGCTGATGCCGATGACGAGCGAGTTTCCGGCCGCCGCGATCATGGCGCCATCGCCGGCGAGCTTGCGGTACCAGTCGAGGGTGAACCCGACCCACTCGGCGTTGAGGCGCGAATCGTTGAACGAGTAGACGACGACGATCGCGAGCGGGACGTACAGGAACGCGTAGGCGACGAGCGCCGACGCCCGCAGCCACGGGTCGGACTTACGCACGCGACGCGCCCCCGCTGCGACGCGCGACCCATGTGGCGCCACCGGCGAGCGCGAGGGCAGCCGCCGTCAGCACAATCGACAGCACGCTGCCAAACGGCCAGTCGCGCGTTTCGAGGAACTGCTGCTTGATGAGGTTGCCGATCAGCGTGTCGTCGGGACCGCCAAGGATGTCGGGAATGGCGAAGACGCCGAGTGCCGGGATGAACACCAGCGCGGCTCCCGCGTAGACGCCGGGAAGCGACAGCGGAAAGGTGATCCGCCAGAAGCGCTGCCACGCGTTTGCGCCGAGGTCCTGCGCCGCATCGAGCAGCGTGCGATCGTGCTTCTCCAGGTTCGCGTAGAGCGGCAGCACCATGAACGGCAGGCTCACGTAGACGAGACAGACGAGCACGGCGAACGCGCTGAACAGAAGCGGCACCGGGTCCGCACCGAAGGCGGCCAGCGCGCGATTGACGAGACGGGCGAGTGCGGCGTTGGGCCCGAGGATGATCATCCACGCGTAGATCCGGATCAGGAAGTTGCTCCAGAACGGCAGGATGACGAGCAGGAGCAGCAGGTCCCGGTGCTTCTTCGCGCTCCTCGCGATCAGCGTCGCCAGAGGGTAGCCGAGGAGGAGGCAGACGAGCGTCGTCAGCGCCGCGTACCCGGCCGATTTCACGAACACCTGCGCGAACACCGGCTCGGTGACGAGCCGCGCGTAGCCGTCGACGTTGAGGTCGATCCTGCCGGAGGCGTCGACGAGGGGCGCGAGCCCGCCGAATTCACCGGGCGAGCGAAACGACGCCAGCACCATGATCAGCGTCGGCGCGGCGAAGAACACGAGCAGGAAGGCAAGCGGCGGACCGCTGACCATCGATCGACCGATGCGTGCGGCGCTCACGTGACCGATCGACGCCGCGCCAACGTCATCCGGCGATGAAGTGCCCGGCGTCGACCGGCCAGCTCATCTCGACCTGGTCGCCGACCTCGAAAAACTTCGCGCCGCCCCCCTGCGAATTGGCGAGCAGGGCCTCGATCCGCGATCCGCCGCTGGTCTCGACCTTGTAGACGGTCACGTCGCCCATGTAGAGGAGATCGGCGACCGTGCCGCGGTAGTGGTTGCCCGGCGCGTCGGCGGGCGCGCCGGCGGCGATGCGGATCTGCTCCGGGCGCAGCGCGATGGTCCCGGACGACCCGAGCGCAGGCTCCGAGCGGGTCGCAACGCGCACAGGACCGAGACTTGGGACGTCGATCGCGACGATCGTCCCGTCGCGCGCGACGACCTGGCCCGAATAGAGGTTGCACTGACCGATGAAATCGGCGACGAAACGGCTGTTCGGGAACCCGTAGATCCGCGACGGGACATCGAGTTGCTCGACGCGTCCGTGGTTCATCACCGCGATCCGGTGCGACAGCGCGAGCGCCTCGGTCTGGTCGTGCGTCACGTAGACGAACGCGATACCGACTTCCTTCTGCAGATTGATGAGCTCGATCTGCAGTTCCTCGCGAAGCTTCGCATCGAGCGCCGCGAGCGGTTCGTCGAGGAGCAGCACGGCGGGATGCGTGACGAGCGCGCGCGCGACGGCGACGCGCTGCTTCTGGCCGCCAGAGAGCTCGTGCGGGAAGCGCTTGTCGTATCCGGTGAGACGCACGTCCTCGAGCGCCGCCGCGATCCGTTGCGGGCGATCGCGCGGCGGAACCTTCGCCATCTGCAGCGGGAAGGCGACGTTGCCCTCGACCGTCATGTGCGGGAACAACGCGTAGCTTTGGAACACGGTGCGCACCGGCCGCGCCTCCGGAGGCCGGTGGGCGAGGTCCTCGCCGTCGAGCAGGACGCTTCCGGCATCGGGCAGATCGAAGCCGGCGATCATCCGCAGCAGCGTCGTCTTGCCGCAGCCCGACGGTCCGAGCAAGGTGAAGAATTCGCCCGCCTCGACCGAGAGGCTCACGTTGTCGACCGCCGTGAATTCGCCGAAGCGCCGCGTGACCCCCTTGATGTCGAGGAGCGCCAAGGGCGTGCATCTCCTTCAGGATAGTGCCGGATGGCGCGCGCGATTGTAGCGGATTCTCAGCGGCCCGCCTGGCGCAGCAGCAGCACGATCAGAAGCGTGAGCAGCACGGCGATCAGCGCGAGCCAGCGGTTGCGCGACGTCTGCGCGGCCGCGAGCTCCTTCAGCGCGAGATCCGATGCGGCGGGCGGCGCCAACAGGCGCTGGTGGAGAAGGCGCGGAAGCTCGGGCAGCGCGGCAACGAGGTACGGTGCCTCGGCGGCGAACCTGCGCCCGAGCGCGCCTAGGCCCACCTGGTCTTCCATCCAGCGTTCGAGGAAGGGCTTCGCGGTGACCCACAGGTCGAGGTCGGGATCGAGCTGGCGGCCAAGGCCCTCGACGTTGAGGAGCGTCTTCTGCAGCAGCACGAGCTGGGGCTGGATCTCGACGTTGAAGCGTCGCGATGCGCGAAAGAGCTGCACGAGCACGCGGCCGAGCGAGATCTCCTTCAGCGGACGGTCGAAGATCGGCTCGCAGACCGCGCGAATCTCGCTCTCGAGCTCGTCGACGCGCGTGTCGGGCGGCACCCACCCGGACTCGAGGTGCGCGGTCGCGACGCGGTGGTAGTCGCGGCGGAAGAAGGCGAGGAAGTTCTGCGCGAGGTAGCCCTTGTCGCGCTGCGACAGGGTGCCCATGATGCCGAAGTCGAGCGCGACGTACTTCCCGAAATCCGCCCGGTCGACGGCGACGAAGATGTTGCCCGGATGCATGTCGGCGTGAAAGAAGCCGTCGCGAAACACCTGCGTGAAGAAGATCTCGACCCCGGCGCGCGCGAGCCGCTTCAGGTCGACGCCCGCTGCGACGAGCTCGTCGATGTGCCCGATCGGGATGCCCGCCATGCGCTCCATAACCAGGATCCCGGTCGACGTGAAGTCCCAGTGGACGACCGGAATGCGCAGCAGCTGCGAGCGTTCGAAGTTGCGGCGAAGCTGCGAGCAGTTTGCCGCCTCGCGCATCAGGTCGAGCTCGTCGTGGATCGTCTTGTCGAACTCGGAGACGACGTCGCGTGAGCGCAGGCGCCGCCCTTCGCTCCACAGCCTTTCGACGAGGGTTGCGCCGGTCTGCATCAGCGCGAGGTCGTGGTCGATCACCTCGGCGACGCGCGGGCGCAGCACCTTCACCGCGACCGGCGTACCGTCGGGGAGTTCGGCGAAGTGGACCTGCGCGACCGATGCGCTCGCCACCGGAACGAGGTCGAATGATCGGAACACCTCGCTGATCGGCTTGCCGTGCACGCGTTCGATCGCCGTCTCGACTTCGCTCGATGCGAACGGCGGGACACGGTCCTGCAGAAGTGCCAACTCGTCGGCGATCGCGGGCGGCAGGATGTCACGGCGCGTCGACAGCATCTGTCCAAACTTGATGAAGATCGGGCCGAGGTCTTCGAGCGCACGGCGAAGCCGCATCGCGCGCGGCGCCGAGAGGTCGCGCCAGAACAGGACTCCGTGGACAACCGGACGCAGCGGCTTCAGGCGCGGATGGTCGAATGCGAAATCGTCGAGGCCGTGCTTCAGCGCGACGACCACGATCCTGACGAGGCGGGTGAGGCGCATGTGCTACTTGCGCGGGGTCCCGCGGTCTCGCGTTCCTTCCAGCCCGGCGATGCGAGAATCGAGCGACGCCACCCGCCCCGACAGCGCGTCGACCTCGGAGACGAGCTCGCGCAACCGCGTCGGATGGGCGAGGAGTCCGGTTTCGTCGCGCGCGAAGCTGCCGGCGCCGGCGACCAGCCGCTCCGCGACGTGTCCCGGCATGCCGAGCGCCACCTTCCCCGCGTCGGCGAGGCGCTTGCCGACGATCGGACCGAGCGCGTGGGCGAAGGCCGCCTCGACCACCCACGGCAGCGTCGTTGCGAGCTCGCGCAGCGTTGCGGCAAGAGTGAGGTCGCCTTCGGCACCGACGAGCTCGTCCCAGCGCGACGGGTCGGCGAGGAGCGCCGGGGTCGCGAGCGGCGACAGCGTCAGCACCAGGTCGGGAGAGCCTTCTTCCGATCCATCTTCGACCGTTCCGTCCGCAGCGATCGTGAAGCGAGTGTGCGACGGACCGACGTCGATCGCGAAGCTGCGCCCCTTGTGCGCGGCGAGGCGCTCGCGCGCCCAGTGCTCGCGCTCGAGCCACCGATTCAGCGTGCGAATGGCGATGCTCATCGGGGGCGCGGGCTCCGGTTCAGTGCACGCGTCCGACGTGCAGCGCGACCACGCCCGCGGCGAGGTTGTGGTAGTCGACGCGGTCGAAGCCGCATTGCTCCATCATCGCCTTCAGCGCCTCCTGGTCCGGATGCATGCGGATCGATTCGGCGAGATAGCGGTAGCTCGCCTCGTCGTGCGCGACGAGGCGCCCGAGTCGCGGCAGTACGTTGAAGCTGTACCAGTCGTAGGCGCGCGTGAGCGGCGGTGCGACGCGCGAGAACTCGAGCACGAGCGCGACTCCGCCGGGAACGAGGACGCGCCTCATCTCGGCAAGCGCAGTCTCCTTGCGGGTCACGTTGCGCAGCCCGAATCCGATCGCGACGCAGTCGAAGCTTCGATCGCGAAACGGCAGCGCCTCGGCGTTGCACTGCACGGTCGGCAGAAACAGACCGGTGTCGATCAGGCGGTCGCGGCCGATGCGCAGCATCTCGTTGTTGACGTCGGTGTGCACGACCAGCCCCGACGGGCCGACGCGCTGCGCGAAGCGGCGTGCGAGATCGCCGGTGCCCCCGGCGAGGTCGAGCACGTGCTGGCCTGCGCGGACCCCGGACACCTCGACCGAGAAGCGCTTCCACGCCCGATGCAGGCCCGCCGACATCAGGTCGTTCATCAGGTCGTAGCGGTTCGCGACCGAGTCGAACACGCCGCGCACGCGGCGAGTCTTCTCGTCGGGGCTCACCTGCTCGTAGCCGAAGTGCGTCGGGTCGGTCATTTCAGGAGCGAGGATGGAGGGTGGGGGACCACGGCGTGAGGATCCTGACGCCTGGATCCGAGGTCCGGGTTTCCAGCTCCTGCCTCCTATCCTTCCCGGCTCGCGCCGGCCTTCGCCATCCGGTCGAGGTAGCGTTGCCACAGCGCGTCCTGCTCTTCGCCGAGCGCGTAGAGGTAATCCCACGAATAGATGCCGGTGTCGTGGCCGTCGGAGAAGCTCGGCCGCAGCGCGTAGTGGCCAACTGCCTCGACGGTCGAGATCGTGACGTCGCGCTTGCCGATCTGCAGCACCTCCTGGCCGGGCCCATGGCCGCGCACCTCGGCCGACGGCGAGTAGACGCGCAGGAATTCGTATGGGAAGCGGAAGCTCCTCCCGTTGTCGAACGCGATCTCCAGCACGCGCGACGCCTGGTGCAGCTTGATCTCGGTCGGCCGCGGAGTGGTGGAGTCGAGGCCCGTCATGGCAATGCCCTCATCGCCGCCCAAGCGTAGCACGGTGGCACGCGTGGCACCGGTCGTGGCCGATCGAGCGCCAGCGCGCTTTGCGGTCGCCGGCGCAACCGCTGGAACCGGCCGCCGCTGAAGGAGGCGGCGGCCGGCCGCTACGGATTCGTCTCGGGGACGATGTCGAGGTTGCCGATGCCCGAGAAGATGTTGCGGTTCTTCGCTTCCTTGCCTTTGAGCTTGATCTCGAGGCGCAGGTCGTTCAGCGAATCCGCATTGCGCAGCGCATCCTCGTAGGTGATGAGCCCGGCCTCGTAGAGGTCGAAGATCGACTGGTCGAACGTCTGCATGCCGAGCTCGCGCGACTTCTTCATCAGGTCCTTGATGCCGCCGATGTCGCCCTTGAAGATGAGGTCGGAGACGAGCGGCGAGTTCAGCATGATCTCGACTGCCGGCACGCGTCCCTTGCCGTCGCAGCGCGGGATCAGGCGCTGCGCGACGAACGCACGCGTGTTGAGCGACAGGTCCATCAGCAGCTGGGCGCGGCGCTCCTCGGGAAAGAAGTTGATGATGCGGTCGAGCGCCTGGTTGGTGCTGTTCGCGTGCAGCGTCGCGAGCAGCAGATGACCGGTCTCGGCGAATGCGACCGCGTAGTCCATCGTCTGGCGCTCGCGCACCTCGCCGATCAGGATGACGTCGGGCGCCTGGCGCATCGAATTCTTCAGCGCGATCTCCCAGTCCTCGGTGTCGACGCCGACCTCGCGCTGGGTGACGATGCAGTTCCGGTGCTCATGGACGAACTCGATCGGGTCCTCGATTGTGACGATGTGGCCGTAGCTGTTTTCGTTGCGGTAGCCGAGGAGCGCGGCCATCGACGTCGATTTGCCGGCGCCGGTCGCGCCGATGAACATCATGATGCCGCGCTTCGACATGATGACGTCCTTCAGCACGGGCGGCAGGCCGAGCTCGTCGAACTTCGGGATGTCGGTGGTGATCGTGCGCAGCACCATGCCGACGCGGCCCTGCTGGACGAAGGCGTTGACGCGGAAGCGGCCGATGCCGGGCGGTGCGATCGCAAAATTGCACTCCCGCGTCGACTCGAACTCGGCAGCCTGCTTGTCGTTCATCACGCTGCGCACGAGCTCGATCGTGTGCTGTGGCGTGAGCGGGGTCTTCGACACCGGCGAGATCTTGCCGTCGACCTTGATCGCCGGCGGGAACGCCGCCGTGATGAACAGGTCCGAGCCCTTCTGCCGTACGAGGAGCTCCAGCAGGTCGTGAATGAATTTGGTGGCGTTTTCGCGTTCCATGGAGAACCTCCTCGTCGCGCATCGACTGCCGTCACGCGGTGCCGAACAGCTCCTTGTTCACGGCACGAGGACGCGCTTCGGGCGCCGAGACGACGTTGCGGCGCACGAGGTCGACCAGACACTGGTCAAGTGTCTGCATGCCCATCGCCTGCCCGGTCTGAATCGACGAATACATCTGCGCGACCTTGTTCTCGCGGATCAGATTGCGGATCGCCGGCGTGCCGATCATGATCTCGTGCGCGGCGACGCGGCCCTGGCCGTCCTTGGTCTTGAGCAGCGTCTGCGAGATGACGGCGACCAGCGACTCGGAAAGCATCGAGCGAACCATGTCTTTCTCGGCAGCGGGAAACACGTCGATGATGCGGTCGACGGTCTTCGCCGCGGAGCTCGTGTGCAGCGTCGCGAACACCAGGTGGCCGGTCTCGGCTGCCGTCAGCGCGAGGCGGATCGTCTCGAGGTCGCGCATCTCGCCGACCAGGATGTAGTCGGGGTCCTCGCGCAGCGCAGCGCGCAGCGCGTTGGGGAAGGACAGCGTGTGGGGACCGAGCTCGCGCTGGTTGATCAGGCACTTCTTCGATTCGTGCAGGAACTCGATCGGATCCTCGATCGTCAGGATGTGCGCGAACTCGTTCTCGTTGACGTGGTTCACCATCGCGGCGAGCGTCGTCGACTTGCCCGATCCGGTCGGGCCGGTGACGAGGACCAGTCCGCGCGGGCGCTCGGTGAGCTCGGCGAACACTTTCGGGGCGTTCAGCTCCTCGAGCGTCAGCACCTTCGATGGAATCGTGCGGAAGGCTGCCGCGGCGCCGCGCTGCTGGTTGAACGCGTTGACGCGAAAGCGCGCGAGGTTCGGCACTGCGAAGCTGAAGTCGCATTCGAGGAACTCCTCGTACGACTTGCGCTGCGCGTCGCTCATGATGTCGTACACCATGGCGTGCACGTCCTCGTGCTCCATCGGCGGCAGATTGATGCGCCGGATGTCGCCGTGGACGCGGATCAGCGGCGGCAGTCCCGCCGACAAATGCAGGTCCGAGGCCTTGTTCTTGACAGCGAAGGCGAGAAGCTCGGTGATATCCATGTCAGATGCCGGCCTCCAGACCGGGGCGACCGCCGAAGTCAGCTTCGGCGCGAATTCCCGCTGCGACGGGGCGGCGGGCGATGCGCGTCGATTCCGCGGCGCGTCGCGGACTCACGCGCCGATTCTCGTCATTTTCGTCAATTTCATGCATGATCGGCGGTCGTGGCGTCCGCTGGAGGATGCGCAAACGTGATGTAGTATGCAATTCACATGCCAGTCGCCGGGGGGGTCGTCCCCGGCCATTATCGAGCCCGTCGAAGCGCGGTGGCAAGCAGCCCTCGGGCGCGTTCGCGCCGCGGAGCTTGCTGCCGGGCGGCGACCGGGCTCGGTCGCGCTGCTCGCGGTGTCGAAGACCGTTTCGGCCGCGCGCGTCCGCGCCGTCCACGCGCTCGGCCAGCGCTCGTTCGGCGAGAACTACGTGCAGGAGGCGGTCGCCAAACAGCGCGATCTCGCCGACCTCGCGGGCATCGAATGGCGGCTGATCGGGCCACTGCAGGGGAACAAGGCGCGCCTCGCCGCGTCGCATTTCAACTGGGTCGAGACGGTCGATCGCGAAGACCTCGCGCGGCGGTTGTCTGCCGCCCGGGCAGCGGTCGGGCGGCCCCTGGACGTGCTCGTGCAGGTCAACGTCAGCGGCGAAGCGACCAAGCACGGCATCGCACCCGGCGAGGCGCTCGCGCTCGCGACCGCGGTCGCTGCGTTGCCGTGGCTGGTGCTGCGCGGGATCATGGGCATTCCCGATCCCGCCGCCGACGCCGAGACCCTGCGCGCGCAGTTTCGGCGTCTGCGCGAATGCTTCGACGTCTGCCGCGACGCAGGACTACGCTTCGACACACTCTCGATGGGCATGTCGGCTGATCTCGAGCTCGCCGTCGCCGAAGGTGCGACCGAAGTGCGCATCGGCAGCGCGATCTTCGGCGCCCGGCCTGCCAAATGAGTCCCTCACGATGACGACACGGATCACGTTCATCGGCGGCGGCAACATGGGCTCGGCGATCGCCGGCGGACTGATCGCGAAGGGTGCGCCGGCGGCGAGCCTTCGCGTGGCCGAGCCCTCGGCGGAACAGCGCGAACGTCTTGCCGCGCTGCATCCGGGCATCGGACTCCACGCACAGATCGATGCGGCGGCGCTCGCCGGCGCGCAGGCGGTTGTGTTCGCGGTGAAGCCACAGCAGATGCGCGATGCCGCCACGGCCGCTGCCGCGCTGATCGCAAGGGTGCCGGTCGTGCTGACGATCGCCGCCGGAGTGCGCTGCGCCGATCTCGCGCGCTGGCTCGGCGGCTACGCGAGGATCGTGCGCGCGATGCCCAACACGCCGTCGCTGATCGGCGCCGGCATCAGCGCGTTCTACGCGACGCCCGCCGCGCGCGACCACGCCGCCGTTGCCGAGGAAATCCTGCGCGGCTGCGGCGACGTCCTGCCGGTGGCCGACGAGCGGGCGCTCGACGCGGTGACGGGTATCTCGGGAAGCGGGCCGGCGTACGTATTCTATTTTCTCGAAGCACTCGAGCGCGCGGCGCGCGAGCTCGGTTTCGCCGCCACCGATGCGCGCAGGCTCGCCTACGCGACCTTCGACGGCAGCATCCGTCTGGCACTCGCGACCGACGACGACGCTGGCTCGCTGCGCGCGCGCGTGACGTCGAAGGGCGGCACGACGGCGCGCGCAGTCGAGGTGCTCGACGCCGCTCGAGCGGGCGACGCCCTCGTCGCGGCGGTGAAGGCCGCCGCACTGCGCGCCACCGAACTCGGCGACGAGTTCGGCCGCGACGCCTGACTGGTTGCCGCGCGTGATCGGTTGCCGCGCGTGATCGGTTGCCGCGTCCCGATGCGATAATCGCGCGGTCATGTTCGACGCCGCCCTCGCATACCTGATCGACGTTGCGTTCGGGATCGTCACCTACGCGTTGCTGCTGCGCTTCGTCATGCAGGTGCTACGCGCACCGTTTCGCAACCAGGTCGGGCAGGCAGTGATCGCGCTCACCGACTGGGCGGTGCAGCCGCTGCGCAGGGTGCTGCCCGGCGTGCGCGGTATCGACTGGGCGTCGCTCGTCGCCGCGTACCTCTGCCAGGTGTTGTGGCTGGTCGCCCATTACGCGGCGTTCGGCTCCGGCGTTCCGGCGACGGCCGCCGGCATTGCCTATGTGCTGCTGGTGGCGATCGTCGCCCTCGGCAAGGCTGCGCTGTGGCTGCTCATCGTCGTCGTGCTCGTCCAGGCGGTGCTGTCGTGGATCGCCCCCGACGGGCCGCTTGCCGGCGTGCTCAACGCGCTGACGTTCCCTTTCCTGCGCCCGATCCGGCGCGTCGTGCCGCCGATCGGCGGCACGCTCGACCTGTCGCCGCTCATCGTCATCGTCGCCGCCCAACTCGTGCTGATGACGCTGGTGCCGTGGCTCGAGAGTGCGGCGATGCGCCTCTTCGTCTGACTCAGCGCCAGAGCGCAAGGGCTCCGGCGAGCCGCACGAAATCGGCCACCGCGAGCGTCTCGCCGCGCGCTGCGGGATCGATGGCGGCAGCGCGCAGCGCGGTCTCGTCGCAGAATGCCGCGAGCGCGTTGCGCAGCGTCTTGCGTCGCTGGCCGAACGCCGCGGCGACGACGCGCGCGAAGAGCGCGCGATCGGCGATCGGTGGCGCCTGCTCGCCCAGCGGAACGAGGCGCACGAACGCCGAATCGACCTTCGGAACCGGGTGGAACGCCCCCGGAGGAATGACGAACTGCCGCGAGACGGCGAAGCTAACCTGCAGCATCACGGTCAGGCGACCGTAGTCGGCGCTTCCGGGCTTCGCCGCCATCCGCGCGACAACCTCCTTCTGCAGCATCACGTGCACGTCGTGCAGCCGGTCGGCGTGGGTGAGCAGGTGGAAGACGAGCGGCGTACTGATGTTGTACGGCAGGTTGCCGACGACGCGAAGCGCGTCGCCGTGCCGGGCGAAATCGAAATCGAGTGCGTCGCCCTCGTGCAGCGTCAGTGCGTCCGGCCCGAAGCGCTCGCGCAGCCGCGCCGCAAGGTCGCGGTCGATCTCGATGGCGGCGATGTGTCCCGCGCGCTCGATCAGCGGCGCGGTGAGCGCGCCCGTGCCGGGGCCGATCTCGATCAGGTTGTCACCGCGCTGAGGTGCGATCGCGTCGACGATGCGACGGACGTAATGCGCGTCGGTGAGGAAGTTCTGTCCGAAGCGCCGCCGCGGCGTCACGCGGAGGCGCGTGCGGCGAGCTCGATCGCGAGCTCGGTCGCCGCGATCAGGCTGCCGGCGTCGGCGGTCGCGGCGCGCGAGGCGTCGGCGGCGAGGTCGAGCGCGGTGCCGTGATCGACCGAAGTGCGGATGAACGGGAGTCCCAGCGTCACATTGACACCGTGGCCGAACGTTACGGCCTTGATCACCGGCAAGCCCTGGTCGTGATACATCGCGACGATCACGTCGTGGCGCGCTGCGATGGCCGGCACGAACAGCGTGTCGGCGGGCAGTGGACCGTCGGCGGCGATACCGCGCGCCCGGGCCGCCGCGATCGCGGGGCCGACGATGTCGCGATCCTCGCTCCCGAGATGCCCGCCTTCTCCCGCGTGCGGATTGAGTCCGCAGACAGCGATGCGCGGCGTCGGGATCGCGAAACGCGCGATCAGCTCGTGGTGGACGATCGCGAGCGTCTCGACGATGGCGTCGCGCGTGACGGCAGCCGGCACCTCGCGCAGCGCGACGTGCGTCGTCACGAGCGCGACGCGCAGCGGCTCCGTGCCTGCCGCCGTGGCGCCCGTCAGCATCATCACCACGCGCGGTGTGTGCGTGCGGCCGGCGAGGAATTCGGTGTGGCCGGTGAACGGCAGCCCGGCGTCCAGCATCGTCGCCTTCTGCACCGGGCCGGTGACGAGCGCCGCGCACGCACCGGTCGCACAGGCGTCGCAGGCCAGCTCGAGCGCCGACAGCACGCTGCGCGCGTTGGTCGGATCCGGGCGCCCGGCGATGACCGGCGCGGCAAGCGCGCGGTTCCAGACCTCGATTGCGCTCCCGGGTGGCGCGAAAGCGAGCGGATCGTACGGGGCGAAGCGGACATCGACGCCGATCCGTCGCGCACGCGCGTCGAGTAGCGTCCGGTCGCCGATGACGACGAGGCGCGCCGGGAAGTGATCGCGTTCGTGCCGCTGCGCGAGCTTCGCGACGAGCTCGGGTCCGATCCCCGCGGGCTCGCCGACGGTGATCGCGATGGTCGGATGGGACGCCATCGCCAGTCAGAGCGGCTCGACGGCGATCGTCGCGTCGTCGCCGAAGACCTGCACGTCGACGCCCGGCGCCGCGCGAACGACCGGGGTGCCGGCGTCGTCGATCACGATCGACACCTGGCCGCTGGCGTCGTACGGCGATCGCGGCGTGCCGAAGAGCCACAGGCTTTCGATGGCGCGCAGCGCGCCGGCTTCGCCCGTGTGCTGGACGGCCGGGCCGAGCGGCAACGCGTGACCTTCGCGCCCGAACACCGGGAACTGGTCGAGCTGCGCGGTGTAGCGCAGCACCCGCGGTCCGCCATGCCGCTGGCGCGTGTTGAGGTCGTACCAGCCGCCCGAGGGGAGCGCGATCGCGACCTCGCCGCCGTCACGAACGATCGGCGCGACGAGCAGCGTGTCCCCGCACATGAACTGCGTGTCGAAGCCGCGCACCAGCGCGCTCGCCGGGAATGCGAGCGGCATCGCGCGCATCACCGGCATCCCGGTTACGGCGGCCTGCGCGATTGCCTGCTCGAGGTAGGGGATCAGCCGATAGCGCAGCGCGATCCACTTGCGCGCGATCGCTTCGATCTCGGCGCCGAGCTGCCACGGCTCGCGCCCTTGCGGCATGACGAGGCGCAGGTGCGACGCGAACACCGCGGCCTGCAGCCAGCGGACGAAGAGCTCGGCGTCGGGAGGGGGTGCCGGACGATGCGCACCGACCGAGAGGCCGTGGCAGGCGCCGCCGCTCATCGCCCAGGCGAGCGCTCCGCGGATCGACGCCGCGAGACCTTCCCAGTCAGCCTGCGCGGGACCCGCGAATCCGAACGGAAGCGTATGGTCACCGGTCCATCCGGCGTGCGTCGCGATGAGCGGCGGCACCGATTCGGGCGGCGCGAAACGCTCGGTCGCCTCCCACACGCAGCGGTGATGGAGCAGCGGATAGACGTTGTGCAGGCGCGCGCCGCCGTCGCCGTTCGACGCGATCGCGTCGTCGGGTACCGCGTCACCGCCCTCGCACTCGAATGCGTCGACGCCGTCCGCGAACCAGCCGCGATGCGCATCGCGCCACCAGGCGTACGCATCGGGGACGGTGGAGTCGAGTAGCGCACTGCGGCTCGACGCGACCGCGCAGG
>JAICXH010000077.1 GCA_025981645.1 Burkholderiales bacterium | reverse complement strand
GCCGCCACCGCATCCGGCGACGAGGACGATTGCTGCGAAGGACGACGCCACGACGGAGCGACAGGTTCCGCGGCGCGCACGCCGGCGGGCTGCGTGCTGGCGGGGATCCGATGCGCGCAACACAGGTGATCGTCCTCAACGAGGAGGTTACCATCCGGCGAATGCCCTCCGCCGCGTGAATTGCGTGGGTCGCCTGGACCGGGTCCGCTGGTTGGGCTGCGTGAGTTGCGGTGGGTCCGGTCTTGCCTGTCAGGTCCTGCGTCCCGGGCGCAGCGAACGCGTGGAGCGATCCGTATGAATGCAACGTCTGCCGCGAGGGGGCAAAAGGCAAGACCTGACCCTCTTCGGTACTGGCTGATGAAGTCGGAGCCCGACGAGTTCTCGATCGACGATCTGGTGAAGGCGCCGAAGCGGACAACGCCGTGGTTCGGTGTGCGCAACTACCAGGCGCGCAACTTCATGCGCGACGGCATGCGCGTGGGCGACCTTGCTTTCTTCTACCACTCGAGCTGCCCGGAGCCGGGAATCGCAGGAATCGTCGAAGTGTCGCGGCGCGCGTATCCCGACGCGACGCAGTTCGATCGCGCGAGCCCCTATTTCGATCCGAAATCGACGCCGGTGAACCCGCGCTGGATGAACGTCGACGTCAGGCTCGTCGAGAAGACGAGATTCGTGCCGCTCGCCGAGCTCCGCGCGACCCGCGGCCTCGAAGAGATGGTCGTCCTGCAGCGCGGCAGCCGGCTATCGATCACTCCGCTGACGCCGGCCGAGTGGAAGATCACCCTGCGGCTCACGCAGACGGCGGGCTGACCGACCGGTACGACGAGCGTCGCGTTCGCCGAACGCCGGCCGGTGCGCGACCTAATCCGCCGCCGCGGCGGCGACGGCGCCCCGCGCATAGCCCCGCGTCGGCTCCGGCGTTCCGCCGGCGGAAACCTTCACCGCCGAGTACTTCATCCCCGCAATCTTCCCGAGCGGATCGAGCTTCGGGCTGGTGAGGAGATTCGCCGCGGCCTCCCAGTAGCAGAACGGGATGTACACCGTTCCCCTCGGCGTGCCGTCGTCCGCGCGTGCGTACAGCGAGACGCTCCCGCGGCGCGACGCCACGGTGATCGCACCGCCCGGTGCGACGCCGAGCGCGGCGAGATCGGCGGGATTCACCGAAACGACGGGGAAAGCCTCGATCGTGTCGAGCGCATCGCTGCGGCGCGTCATGCTGCCGGTGTGCCAGTGCTCGAGCTGGCGCCCGGTGATGAGCACGAACGGAAAGTCGGCATCGGTCTGGTCGCCGGGCGGAGTGACCGTCGCCGGCACGAGCTTCGCGCGCCCGTCGCCGGTCGGGAAATCGTCGATGAAGACCACCGGCTCGCCGGGGTCGCCCACCTTCTCGCACGGGTAGGTGACGCCGTACTCGCGCTCGAGGCGATCCCAGGTGATGCCGGCGATCGACGGCATCGCCTGGCGCATCTCGTCGAACACCTCGCGCGGATGCGCGTAGTGCCAGTCCAGGCCGAGCTCGCGCGCCATCGCGACGATGATGTCGAGGTCCTGGCGCGCCTCTCCGGGCGAGCTCAACGCCTGGCGTGCGAGCTGCACCGCGCGGTCGGTGTTCGTGAAGGTTCCCATCTTCTCGGGAAACGCCGACGCGGGGAGGATGACATCGGCGTGGAAGCAGGTCTCGGTGAGGAAGATGTCCTGCACGACCAGCATTTCGAGCTGGGCGAGCGCTTGCCGCACATGCGCGACGTCGGGATCCGACATCGCCGGATTCTCGCCCATGATGTACATGCCGCGGATCTCTCCCGCATGTACCGCATTCATGATCTCGACGGCGGTGAGTCCCGGCTGCGGATCGAGCCTGGTTTGCCACAGCGTTTCGAACTTCGTGCGCACGCCGGTGTCGCCCACCGCCTGGTAATCCGGATACACCATCGGAATCAGACCGACGTCGGATGCGCCCTGGACGTTGTTCTGCCCGCGAAGCGGATGCAGGCCGGTGCCGGGCCGGCCGATCTGTCCGGTCATCATCGACAGCGCGATCAGGCAGCGCGCGTTGTCGGTGCCGTGGACGTTCTGCGAGATGCCCATGCCCCACAGGATCATCGACGCCTTCGATTTCGCGAAGAGTCTCGCGACCTCGCGCAGCGTCGCGGCGTCGATCCCGCACACCTCGGCCATCGCCTCGGGTGGGTAGCGCAGCACGTTCTCGCGCAGTGCCTCGTAGCCGTTCGTGCGGTCGTCGATGAAGCTCTTCGCGACGAGCCCTTCGGTGACGATCGTGTGCATGATCGCGTTCAGCATCGCCACGTCGCTGTCGGGCTTGAACTGCAGGTAATGGGTCGCGTGGCGCGCGAGCTCGGATCGGCGCGGGTCGGCGAGGATCAGCTTGGTGCCGCGCTTCACGGCGTTCTTCATCCACGTCGCCGCCACCGGGTGGTTCATCACCGGGTTCGCCCCGATGAGGAGCACGACGTCGGCCTCGAGCACGTCCTTCACGGGGTTGGACACCGCGCCCGAGCCGATGCCGTCAAGAAGCGCTGCGACCGAGGACGCGTGGCAGAGCCGCGTGCAGTGATCGACGTTGTTGGTGCCGAAGCCGGTGCGGACGAGCTTCTGGAAGAGATACGCCTCCTCGTTGCTGCCCTTGGCGGAGCCGAAGCCGGCGAGGGCGCCCGGGCCGTGCGTATCGCGAATGCGCCTCAGCGCGCCTCCCGCACGCCCCAGCGCCTCCTCCCAACTCGCCTCGCGAAACGCGGCGAGCGGGTTGGACGGATCGACGGTGAACGTCGCCGACTTCGCGACGCCGTCGCGACGGATCAACGGCTTCGTGAGGCGCTGCGGGTGCGACACGTAGTCGAAGCCGAAGCGGCCCTTGACGCACAGCCGCTCGTGGTTGGCGGGGCCGTTTCTCCCCTCGACGTGGACGATCTCGTTGTCCTTGACGTGATAGGTGATCTGGCAGCCGACGCCGCAGTACGGGCACAGCGAATCGACCTTGCGGTCGACCGGACGCGCGTACGCGTCGTGCGCCGGGGCGAGCGCTCCGGTCGGGCACGCCTGCACGCACTCGCCGCAGCCGACGCACGACGAGGCTCCCATCGGATCGTCGAGGTCGAACACGATCTTCGAGTGCGCGCCGCGGAATGCGTAGCCGATCACGTCGTTCACCTGCTCCTCGCGGCAGGCGCGCACGCAGCGCGTGCACTGGATGCACGCGTCGAGGTTGACCGACATCGCCGGATGCGATGGGTCTGGAGCAGGTTGCGCGCGCGCTTCGAAACGCGGCTTGCCGATACCGAGCGCGCGCTGCCAGAACGCGAGCTCGGAGTCGATCTTGTAGACCTTCTCCGGGACGTCGGAGGCGAGCATCTCGACTACCATCTTCTGCGAGTGGACCGCGCGCGCACTGTCGCTCGTCACCTCCATGCCGGCGACCGGTGCGCGGCAGCACGATGGGGCGAGTACGCGCTCGCCCTTGATCTCGACCATGCACGCGCGGCAGTTGCCATCGGCGCGGTAACCCGGCTTGTAGCAAAGACGCGGGATCGACACGCCGGCGCGGTCGGCCGCCTGCAGGATGGTTTCGCCAGGGAGCGCCTCGATCGCGGCGCCGTTCAGGCGGAAGGTGACGGATTGCTGCGCGGTGAGCGCATCGTGCGGCGCGTTCATGACTTCACCTCGGCCGATGCAGGGGTGAACTCCTGCGGGAAATAGCGGAACACGCTGACGAGCGGATTGGGCGCGGCTTGCCCCAGTCCGCAGATCGACGAATCGAACATCGACTGCGAGAGATCGTCGAGGAGTGGCTTGTCCCAGGCCGCCTTCTCCATCAGGCCGACGGCCTTGACGGTGCCGACGCGGCAAGGCGTGCACTGGCCGCAGGACTCGTCGGCGAAGAAGCGCATCAGGTTGAGCGCCGCATCGCGGGCGCGGTCGTGCTGCGAGAGGACGATGATCGCCGCCGAGCCGATGAAGCATCCATGCGGCTGCAGCGTGTCGAAGTCGAGCGGCACGTCGGCGAGCGACGCGGGAAGAATGCCTCCCGAAGCGCCTCCCGGCAGGTAGCCGTAGAGCTCGTGGCCAGGAAGCATGCCGCCACAGTATTCATCGACGAGCTCGCGCAGCGTGATCCCGGCCGGCGCCACGTGCACGCCGGGCTTCGCGACGCGGCCCGAAACCGAGAACGAGCGCAGGCCCTTGCGGCCGTGGCGTCCCTGTGCTGCGAACCATTCGGCGCCGCGTTCGAGGATGTCGCGCACCCAGTAGAGGGTTTCGAGGTTGTGCTCGAGCGTCGGCCGTCCGAAGAGGCCCACCTGCGCGACGTACGGCGGGCGCAGGCGCGGCATCCCGCGCTTGCCCTCGATCGACTCGATCATCGCCGATTCCTCGCCGCAGATGTAGGCGCCGGCACCGCGCCGCAGGTGCAGGCGCGGCAGCGGGCACGGCGGATCGAGCTCGAGCGCGGCGATCTCGCGCGAGAGGAGCTCGCGGCACGCCGCGTACTCGTCGCGCAGATAGAGATAGACCTCGTCGATGCCGACCGCCCAGGCTGCGATCAGCGTGCCCTCGAGAAAGCGGTGCGGATCGCGTTCGAGGTAATAGCGATCCTTGAACGTGCCGGGCTCGCCTTCGTCGATGTTGACGGCGAGCATGCGCGGCGCCGGCTCGGCACGGACGATCTTCCACTTGCGTCCCGCCGGAAAGCCCGCGCCGCCGAGGCCGCGCAGCGCCGAATGCTCGAGCTCGGCGATCACCGACTCGGCGCTGCGCGTGCCGGCGACGCAGGCGGCGAGCGTGCGGTAGCCGCCCTGGTCGCGGTACCCCGCAAGGTCGACGTAGTCGGGCAGATCGGGCTCGAGCTTCTGCGCGGTGGCGGCCTGCAGGACGGTTTCGGGTGTCGCGTGATCGACCGGCCGGCGTCCGACGACGGCGACCGGCGCGTGCTCGCAGCGCCCGACGCAAGGAGCGCCGATCACGCGAATGCCGCGTCCGGCCTGCGACTCGAGTGCGGCGAAGAGCGTCTCTGCTCCCGCCATCCGGCACGACAGCGTCTCGCAGACGCGAATGGTGATCGGCGGCGGTGGGGTGTCGCCGTCGTCCAGCACGTCGAAGTGGTGATAGAAGGTCGCGACCTCGTAGACCTCGGTCGTTGCGAGCTTCATCTCCTGCGCGAGCGCGACGAGGTGCGCCGGCGACAGGCAGCCGTAGCGATCCTGGATCCGGTGCAGGTGCTCGATCAGGAGCGACCGCTCGCGCGGCGCATCGCCGAGGAGCGCGCGGACTTCGGCGAGCGCGGTGGCATCGACGACGCGGCCCTTCGGGCTCGTCTTGATGCGGCGCACTCCGTTTCCGGCACGGTTCGCTTCATTCGAGGAAATCACAGTGTTTCTCCACGTGAGCTGCAAGGTCGAGCGAGTGCTGGCGGACGAGCCGCTCGGCTAGCTCGGTGTCGCGGCGCTCGAGCGCCTCGATGATTCGCATGTGGTCGACGATCGAGCGTGCTGCGCGGTCGCTCTGCGAGATGGTGAGTCTGCGGATTGCGCGGATATGCACGAACAGGCTCTCGATCGTCTTGCCCATCAGGTGCGAGCCCGAAAGGCCGATCAGCGCCTGGTGGAACCTGATGTTGGCGTCCGAATACTCGTGGATGTGCTCGGCAGGCGTCGCCGTGCGGAACTCGTCGAACATCGTGCGCAGCGAAGCGATCTCCGCGTCGGAGGCGTTCACCGTCGCAAGCCGGGCAGCCATGCTCTCGATCGCCGCCCACATCTCGATCATCTCGATGATCTGCTTCTTGGTCTTGCGGACGATGAAGATGCCGCGTCGCGGGACCGTGCGCAGGAAGCCCTCCTGCTCGAGCAGCGTCATCGCTTCGCGAACCGGCGTGCGCGACACACCGAGCGACCGCGAGAGCTGGCGCTCGTCGAGCCTCAGCTCGCGATTGTGTGTGTAGATCTCCGCGTCCATGATCGCCTGCTTGAGCGCGGCGTACGCCTGGTCGCGGAAGCTGACGTTGTTGGTAAGCGGCGTCAGCGGCAGCGGCGCGACGAGCGCATCCGCCCCTTCTTTTTGAGTAGACAACTCGCGACCTCCAGTGGTGCTGCCGGAAGTCGACTGACTATCCCGCCCCCGGCTGCATGGTATGCAATATACCAAAAGCCGCACCGGAGGCTGTGACGAGGCATGGCGCTGCGCTGGCCGCCATCGTGCCGCCGCGTCCTTGCCGCGCCCCGCCGAGGTGGCGTCGCAACAAGACTATAGGCCGACTGTTGCATAAAGGGTAATGCAATCTTCTTCGATTCAACATAATCTTGTCCTTATATCCTGGCCACGACCGATGAAGCACGCGACGCTCCGCCAGCTGAAGGTATTCCGGGCCGTCGCGCGCAACATGAGCTTCTCGCGCGCAGCGGCCGAGCTCAGTCTCAGCCAGCCCGCGGTGTCGGCGCAGATCAAGGTGCTCGAAGCCCACGTCGGGCTGCCGTTGTTCGAGCGCCTCGGCAAGAAGCTCTACCTCACCGCCGCCGGCGGCGAGCTCCTGCACCACAGCGGCGCGATCGCCGAGCAGTTCCGCGAAGCCGAGGAGGCGATGGCGCAGCTTCGCGGCGGCGCTTCCGGCAAGCTCAACGTCGCGGTGATCAGTGCGGGCGACTATTTCTTCCCGTGGCTTCTCGCCGCGTTCGTCGATCAGCATCCTGGGGTCGTACTGAACCTCGCCGTCGACAACCGCGAGGAGGCGCTGCGCCAGCTCGCCGAGAACGCGACCGATCTCGCAATCATGGTGCGCCCGCCCGACGACCCCGAGATCGTCGGCGAGGCGTTCGCGCCGCACGCCTACGTGATCGTCGCGCCGCCGTGGCATCCGCTCGCGGGCCGCAAGGCGATCAGCCGCGAGCGGCTACTGCGCGAGCCCTTCATCGCGCGTGAGCGCGGCTCCGACACCTGGAAGTCGATGCACGATGCGTTCGGCACGCAGGCACGGGCGATCCGCGCGACGATGGAGATCCGCAGCAACGAGACGGTCAAGCAGGCGGTGATCGCCGGGATGGGCGTGAGCTTCCTGTCGTCGCACGCGATCGCGCTCGACGTGCATGTCGGCAATCTCGTCGTGCTGGACGTCAAGGGCTTCCCGGTCATGCGCAACTGGTACGTCGTCCACCGCGCGAGCAAGCGCCTGCCACCCGTTGCGCTCGCGTTCAAGTCGTTCCTGCTCGCCGACGGGGCGCGGGTGATCCGGGAGGGCCCGCCGCGCGCAGGCCGGCCGCCGAAGGAGAGCGGGCCGGAGGCCGAGCGTGAATCGAAGCCGCGGCGCGCTCCCGCGGCACGGCGCGCGCGCTCGTCACCGCGAGGCCCACCGGGGTACAAAATATCGTCAAGCGATTGACGACTCAAATCATATATCACATACTTAATACCAAAGGCTGCAGTCAGAGCAACGGAGGAGGAGCGGGAGAAGAAGCGGCTGGCACGCCGCGGACGCGGTGTGCCGCGAGTGCAATGGCCGGCACCGCAGATCCCCCGGGTCGAGGTGCCGGCGATCCTCGCAATGCCGTGTAACGGTGTCGATCGCCGCTCGTGCCGGATCCACGGCGTCACGGCCATCGCTTGTCACGAAGTGTTCAATCCGTGGGGAAGACCATGAGCAAGGCGCTGGACGGAGTTCGCATCCTCGATTTCACGCACGTGCAATCCGGACCGACGTGCACCCAACTGCTCGCGTGGTTCGGGGCCGACGTGGTCAAGGTCGAGCGAGCGGGCGAGGGCGACATCACGCGTGGCCAGCTCCGCGACATTCCCGATGTCGACAGCCTCTACTTCACGATGCTGAACCACAACAAGCGGTCGATCACCGTCGACGCCAAGAACCCGAAGGGCAAGGCGGTCCTCGAGGCACTGGTGAAGAAATGCGACGTGATGGTCGAGAACTTCGCCCCCGGCGCGCTCGACCGGATGGGCTTCACTTGGGAGCACATTCAGGAGCTCAACCCACGGATGATCGTCGCGTCGATCAAGGGTTTCGGCCCCGGTCCCTACCAGGACTGCAAGGTCTACGAGAACGTCGCGCAGTGCGCTGGAGGCTCGGCGTCGACGACCGGATTCCCCGACGGCTTGCCGCTCGTCACCGGCGCGCAGATCGGCGACTCGGGAACCGGGCTGCACCTCGCGCTCGGCATCGTCACCGCGCTCTACCATCGCACGCACAGCGGCAAGGGGCAGCGCGTCACCTGCGCGATGCAGGACGGTGTGCTCAACCTGTGCCGGGTCAAGCTGCGCGACCAGCAGCGCCTCGCCCACGGTCCGCTGAAGGAATACAGCCAGTACGGCGAAGGCATCCCGTTCGGCGACGCGACGCCGCGCGCGGGTAACGACTCGGGCGGCGGCCAGCCAGGGCGCATTGTGAAGTGCAAGGGCTGGGAGAACGACCCCAACGCCTACCTCTACTTCATCACGCAGGCCCCGGTCTGGGGGGCGATCTGCGACGTGATCGGCGAGCCCGGGTGGAAAACCCATCCCGACTATGCGAAGCCCGACGCGAGGCTGCCGCGCCTGACCGAGATCTTCGAGCGCATCGAGCGCTGGACGACGACGAAGACCAAGTTCGAGGCGATGGAGATTCTCAACAAGTACGACATCCCGTGCGGGCCGATCCTGTCGATGAAGGAGCTCGCCGAGGAGCCGAGCCTGCGCGCGACCGGCACCGTCGTCGAGGTCGATCACCCGAAGCGCGGCAAGTATCTGTCGGTCGGCTGCCCGATCAAGCTCTCGGAGAGCCCCGCCGACGTCACGCGCTCACCGCTGCTCGGCGAGCACACCGATCAAGTGTTGACCGAGCTCGGCTATACGCGCGAGCAGATCCAGTCGCTGCGCGCCGAGCGCGCAGTCTGAACCCGATACCGAGGAATCATTCATGGCGCACGACAAGGCAGCGGTCAGGAGCATTCTCGACAAGGTGAAGGCCGCCGGGCGGACCTCGCTGACGGCACCCGAAGGCAAGCTCGTCTGCGATGCGTACGGCATACCGGTGCCGAAGGAAGCGGTCGCGAAATCGGCTGCCGAAGCCGCGAAGCTCGCCACCGGGATGGGATTCCCGGTCGTGCTGAAAATCGTTTCGCCCCAGATCCTGCACAAGACCGAAGCGGGAGGCGTGCTGGTCGGCGTCAAGACCGCACAGGACGTCGAGCAGGGATTTGCGACGATCATGGCGAACGCCGCGAAGTACGACCCCAAGGCGACGCTCGAGGGTGTGCAGGTCCAGCAGATGCTGACCGGCGGCCAGGAAGTGATCGTCGGCGCGGTCACCGATCCGTCGTTCGGCAAGCTCGTTGCGTTCGGTCTCGGCGGCGTTCTAGTCGAGGTGCTGAAGGACGTGACGTTCCGGCTCGCACCGGTGTCGCGCGACGAGGCGTTGTCGATGCAGGACAGCATCGCTGCGGCCGCCGTCCTCAAGGGCGTGCGCGGTGCGCCGCCCGTCGACCGTGGAGCCCTCGCCGACCTGACCGAGCGCGCGTCGCAGCTCGCCGCGGACTTCGACGAGATCGCCGAGATCGATCTCAACCCGGTGTTCGCGACCGAAAAGAGCGCGATCGCCGCCGACGTAAGGATTGTCGTCGATTTCAATCCGGCGCCGGCGCGCTATCGGCCGAGCCAGGACGAGATCGTCCGCGCGATGAATCGCATCATGAAGCCCGACTCGGTCGCGGTGATCGGCGCGTCGCCCGAGGCCGGCAAGATCGGCAATTCGGTGATGAAGAACCTGATCAACGGCGGCTACCCGGGCAAGATCTATCCGATCCATCCGACCGCTGCCGAGGTGATGGGCCACAAGGCCTACAAGAGCGTCAAGGACGTGCCGGGTGAGATCGACGTCGCGGTGTTTGCCATACCTGCAAAGTTCGTCGCTGCGGCGTTGACGGAGGTCGGCGAGAAGAAGATTCCCGGTGCGGTGCTGATTCCGTCGGGCTTCGCCGAGACGGGCAACGTCGAGGGCCAGAAGGAGATCCAGGAGATCGGGCGCAAGTACAACGTGCGGCTGATGGGCCCGAACATCTACGGCTTCTACTACACGTGGAAGAATCTCTGCGCGACGTTCTGCACCGCCTACGACGTCAAGGGACACGCGGCGCTGTCGTCGCAGTCGGGTGGTATCGGCATGGCGATCGTCGGCTTCTCGCGCTCGGCGAAGATGGGCGTGTCGGCGATCGTCGGCCTCGGCAACAAGTCGGACCTCGACGAGGACGATCTGCTGACGTTCTTCGAGCAGGACGACAACACGCAGCTGATCGCGATGCACCTCGAGGACCTGAAGGACGGTCGCAGCTTTGCCGAGGTCGCGAAGCGCGTGTCGAAGAAGAAGCCGGTCGTCGTGCTGAAGGCCGGGCGCACGAGCATGGGCGCGCGCGCCGCAGCGTCGCACACGGCGGCGCTCGCCGGCAACGACAAGGTCTACGACGACGTGTTCAAGCAGGCCGGCGTGATCCGCGCGATGGGGCTGCGCGATCTTCTCGAATACGCACGCGCGCTGCAGGTGCTGCCGACGCCGGCGGGCGAGAACGTCGTCATCATCACCGGC
Source organism: Burkholderiales bacterium (assembly GCA_025981645.1). Taxonomy (GTDB): domain Bacteria; phylum Pseudomonadota; class Gammaproteobacteria; order Burkholderiales; family Casimicrobiaceae; genus VBCG01. The sequence continues at coordinate 1,617 of JAICXH010000077.1, read as the reverse complement.
GCAGGCGGATCGGGCGTGCTGCTCTCCGATGCCTGCGTCGACAACAAGCTGTCGCTGATGGCGATGCCACCCGATCTCGACGCGGCGTTCCGCAAGTTCATTCCTCCGTTTGGCGCTGCCGGCAACCCGGTCGACATCACCGGCGGCGAGCCGCCGAAGACCTATCAGAACACGATCAGGCTCGGCCTCGAGGAGCCGCGGATCCACTCGCTGATCCTCGGCTACTGGCACACGATCATCACGCCGCCGATGGTGTTCGCCAAGCTCGTCGTCGAGGTCGTCGACGAGATGAAGGCGAAGGGGATCAGGAAGCCGATCGTCGCGTCGCTCGCCGGCGACGTCGAAGTCGAGGAGGCCGCCGAATACCTGTTCGCACACGGCATCCCCGCCTATCCTTATACGACCGAGATGCCGGTGAACGTTCTCGGGGCGAAGTACCGATGGGCGCGAGGCGCCGGGCTCATCTGACGGCGCGAGCGGAGGCGGGGTGATCCACTACCTGACGAGCCCCGCCTTCTGGCTCGAACTCGGTGAGATCATGCTCGTCAATGTCCTCCTCTCGGGGGACAACGCGGTGATGATTGCGCTCGCCGCGAGGTCGCTTCCCGCGCGCCAGCAGAAGCAGGCGATCGTCTGGGGGAGCGTTGCGGCGATCGTGATCCTCGCGGCGCTGACGACCCTCGCGACGGAGCTCCTCGAATACCCGTATCTGCGCCTCGTCGGCAGCGTGCTGCTGTTCTGGATCGCCGTGCGGCTGCTGCTCCCGGAGGACGATGACGACGAGCGGCGCTCGAACGGGGATCGCGGCATCCTCGCGGCCGCGCGCACGATCCTCGTCGCCAATCTGGTGATGAGCATGGACAACGTACTCGGCGTCGCCGCGGTCGCCCAGGGGCGCGTGGTGCTGCTGGTGCTGGGGCTTTGCGTCAGCATCCCGGTCATCGTCTTCGGCAGCACGCTCGTGCTGCGGCTGATGGAGCGGTTTCCCGTTATCATCACCTTCGGTGCAGGTCTGCTCGGCTGGGTCGCCGGCGGGATGCTGGTGAGCGACCCTGCGCTCGCCGGCTTCATCGCGGAGAAGCTCGGCTGGTCCCGGGTGCCGTTGCCTTACGATCTCGATTTCAACCTGGTCCAGGTGGTCGGCGCGATCCTGGTGATCGCAGTCGGCCGATGGCTGGCGGCCCGGAAGCATTCACCTGGCCGGAGTGACGAACACGGGAACGGAAAGCGGGAGTTGGAGGCCCCCGCCGCAGCTTGTCACAAGTGAGCAGCACGGCGCACGCCGGACCCTGCGACGGGCGGGGCGGTGGACGACCGAAAACCATAACGGGGGAGTACATCATGAGTCAGCAGCGGAAATCGTTTTCATGGCGCGCCGTCGCGGTTGTAGTTGCCGGCGCCTGCACAGCCCTGGTCCTTCCGGGTACGGCGGCGGCTTGGGAACCGACCAAACCGGTGACGATCGTGGTCCCGGCTGGCACCGGCGGCGGTGCCGACCAGATGTCGCGCTTCATTCAGGGCGTCGTATCGAAGCATCACCTGATGAAGGAACCGATCATCGTCGTCAACGAGTCGGGGGGGGCCGGGGCGCAGGGCTTTCTCGACGTCAAGAGCTCG
>JAICXH010000095.1 GCA_025981645.1 Burkholderiales bacterium | reverse complement strand
TACCGGTCATGCGGGCGCGCCGGGCGTTGCCGCCCGGCGAATCGAAGTGACGCGGATTGTAACTGCGGGGGAAACCGGTCTTCCCGGGTCCGCCCGAGCCGGTCAGAGTGGGTCGAATGGAACGCACGTTCGATCGGGTTCTTCGATCGCCCCTCCGCGCCAGGCCGCGATGCGGGCGCGAACCTTGCTTAGTGGGACTCCACGCCCGGCGGGGCGCGGTCCCGCCTTGCCTCAAGATTGCGAATCGCGACGTGGCCCTGACCCGATCCATTTCTCGCCTCGAAATCGCGCCGCTTCCGCCGACGACCGGCGAAACGGTCGATCGCGGCGCGCTGGTTGCCCTGTCGCAGCGCAAGCTGAACGCGCTGCAGACACCGCTCGCCTACGTCGACCGTGCGCGGCGTCTGCGCTTCGCCAACACGGCGTTCGTCGACTGGATCGGCAAGCGCGCTGCCGAAGTCGTCGGACGCGAACTTGCCGACGTGCTCGGCCGCGAGCACCAGCAGTTCTTCGGCGCCTACGTCGACGCGGTCCTTTCGGGCGAGCAGACGAGCTACGAGTGGCAGGTCGCGATGGCCGGGCGACCGGCGGCGTGGATGCGCGTCGACTACTTTCCCGACCGCAACCAGCAGGGCCACGTGCGGGGCTTCCTCGCGACGTGGAGCGACGTCGACCAGTTGAAGGGCCTCGAGCTCGAAGCCGGCCAGCGCGAGCACCGCCTGCGTCTCGTCACCGACAGCGTCGGCCTGCCGATCCTGCACTTCGACCGGCAGCTCAAGCTGCGCTTCGTCAACCGGCCGTTCGCCGAGTGGATCGGCGTCGCGCCCGACGATCTGCTCGGCCACGCGCTCGACGAGTTCCTGCCGTCCGATGCGCTGACCGAGATGAAGGGCTATATCGAGCGGGCGTTTGCCGGCGCGACAGTGTCGTGCGAGCGGCGCGAGCGGCGCGCCGCAGGCGACCTGCGCTGGGTGCGCATCACGTTCTTCCCCGATCGCGAGATGAGCGGCCGGGTGCGCGGGGCGTTTGCCGTATGGAGCGACATCGAGGACGATGTGCGCGTCCGCGAGATGCTGAAGTCGCAGCAGCAGCAGCTGCGGCTGTTTGCCGACAACATCCCGGGTCCGATCGCATACCTCGACCAGGGCCTGCGCTACAGCTTCGTCAATCAGGCGTTCGCCAACTGGGTTTGCAAGCCACAAGACGAGATCTACGGCAGGACGCCGTTCGAGGTGATGTCGGCCGACGTCGCGGCATTCCTGCGGCCGATCCTGAAGCGCGCGCAGGCCGGTGAACACGTCGAGTACGAGCGCATCGGCCAGAACGCCAATGGCCAGCGGCGCTGGATGCACGGGCGCGTCGCGCCCGACCTCGACTCGACCGGCAAGGTGCGAGGCCTCTACTGCACCGAGTACGACATCCACGATCTCAAGCAGACCGAGCAGGAGCTCGCCGCGCGCGAGACGCAGCTGCGACTGTTCACCGACAATATTCCCGAGCCCGTCGTCTACCTCGACGCCGAGCGCCGATACACCTGCGCGAACGACGCCTTCCTCGAGCTCTACGGCCTCTATCGCGACGAGGTGATCGGCAAGCGGCCCGAGGAGGTGCAGGGGATCGCCACAGCGCAGTCGCTGGTGATCGAGCGTGCCGCTGCGCCCGGCACCGAGGCACGAACCTACGAACGCGCGGTCGTCGACGCGCTCGGCCGCACGCGCTGGATCCGGGCGCGTTGCGTGCCCGACCTCGACTTCGACGGTTCGGTGAAGGGCGAATACATCGTCGGCCACGACATCACCGACCTCAAGGCGGCGCAGGACACGCTCGCTTCGCGCGAATCGCAGCTGCGCGCGATCATGGACGGCGTTCCCGCTCCGGTCGCCTACATCGGACGCGACGAGCGCTGCCTGTACGTCAACCGGACCTTTCTGCAGTACTTCGGGCTCACCGTGAGCCAGATCGCGCAGATGCGCCTGTCCGACGTCGTCGGCCAGGCGATCTACCAGAGCGCGCAGGCGATGTTCTCGCGTGCGCTCGAAGGCGAGTCGACCTCGTTCGACCGGCTGATCTCGAGTGCCACCGGCGGCCGCCGCTGGATGACGATCCGCCTTGTGCCCGACGTCGGCGCATCGGGCGAGGTCAGCGGCGCGTTCATGCTGATGCACGACATCCATGGCCTCAAGCAGGCGCAGGAGGCGTTGCGTGCGTCGGAGAGCGAGCTTCGCCTCATCATGGACAACGTGCCGGCGCGGGTGTCCTACATCGACCGCGACTACCGTTACCGCTTCATCAACGGCCACAACGAGAAGTGGCTCGGCCGCGCGCGGAGCGAGCTCGCGGGGTCGACCATGGCCGAGGTCGCCGGTGCACAGCGCTTCGAACTGCTGCGCCCGCTCCTCGATCGCGTGCTCGGCGGCGAGACGGTGTCGACCGAGCTCGACCTGCCGCAGCCCGCAGGCGGCACGATGTGGGAGGCCATCCACTACGCGCCGCATCGCGATGCCGAGGGCAACGTCATCGGCATCTACGCCGTTCACAGCGACATCGACGTCCAGAAGAAGAACGAGGACGCGCTGAAGCGCGCGAACTGGATGCTGTCGTCGCACATCGGCAACACGCCGCTGGCGGTGCTCGAATGGGACCGCGATCTTAAGCTCGTGCGCTGGTCGCCGCGGGCGCAGAACATCTTCGGCTGGCCGAGCGAGGCGGTGCTCGGCATGCCGATGACCGACAACTGCCTGTTGCATGCCGAGCATCGCAAGGAGATTGGCGGGATGGTCGAGCGCCTGCTGTCGGGCCACGCCCCGCGCGAGATCGGCATGACGCGCAACCACAAGAGCGATGGCTCGACGATCTGGTGCGAGTGGTACCACTCGGCGCTGCTCGGCGAGGACGGCAAGGTCGTGTCGGTGCTGTCGTTCGTGCAGGACGTGAGCTCGCGCATCCAGGCCGAGGAGCGGCTGCAGTACCTCGCCACGCGCGACGCGTTGACCGGCCTGCCGAATCGCGTGATGCTGCACGACCGGCTCACCCAGGCGATCGCGCAGGCGCGACGCAGCGGGCGCAGCGTCGGCGTGCTGTTCATCGATCTCGACCGCTTCAAGAACGTCAACGACACGCTCGGCCACCGGATCGGCGACGAGCTCCTGAAACTGGTCACGCGCGCGCTGCACGACGCGCTGCGCGAAGCCGACCTGCTGGCGCGACTTGGCGGCGACGAGTTTATGGTGATCGTCGAGGACTTCGACGATCCACAGGTGCTGGGGCGTATTGCGCAGAAGCTGCAGGACGCGATCGCGCAGCCTTTCCGCATCGAGGACCACGACATCTACGTGACGTCGTCGATCGGGATCGCCGTGTTCCCCGACGATTCCGACGACCCCGACGCGCTGATGCGCCACGCCGACGTCGCGATGTACCGGTCGAAGGAGCTCGGCCGCAACACCTATCAGTTCCTCGACGCCGATCTCGCGGAGCGGCGCTCGCGCCAGCACACGCTCGAGACGGCGCTGCGCGGGGCACTGAAGGACGACGTGCTGAAGCTCTACTACCAGCCGGTGGTGCGCATCGCCGATCGTGCGATCGTTGGTGCCGAGGCGCTGTTGCGCTGGAACGATCCCGCGCATGGCCAGGTTCCGCCGCAGACCTTCATTCCGCTCGCCGAGGAATCTGGGCTCATCCATGCGCTCGGCGAATGGGTGCTGCGTACTGCGGCGGCCCAGTGTACCGAGTGGCGGCGGCGCGGAATGATGCTGCGGATCTCGGTGAATCTTTCCGCCAAACAGTTCTATCGCGAGGACCTCGCCCAGCGGATCACCGACATCGTTCGCGGTGAGGGCTGCGAGCCTTCATGGCTCGAGCTGGAGGTGACCGAAACGAGCCTGATGCACGATCTCGACGCGATCCGCAAGGTGCTGCACCAGCTTCGTGGCGAAGGCTTCACCGTCGCGATCGACGACTTCGGCACCGGCTACTCGTCGCTTACCCACCTGAAGCACTTTCCGATCGACACGCTGAAGATCGACATCTCGTTCATCGCCGACCTGGAGACCGACTCGGGCGACGCCGCGATCACCGAGGCGATCATCGGGCTCGCCCGCGGGCTCGGCCTCAAGGTGGTTGCCGAAGGGGTTGGCACGCGCGCCCAGCTCGATTTCCTCGACATGCGCGGTTGCCACTGCTTCCAGGGCTATTGGGTCAGCCAGCCGCTGCCGGCCGACACATTCGCCGAGTTCGTCACCAAGCGTCCGCGTTAACCGGCCCCGCTCAAAGCTTCGCGATCCACGCCTCCAGTGCCTCGGTGACCCGCTCCCAGCCGGGCTCGAGCATCAGCATGTGCGCGAGCCCGGGTACGATCGTCGGCTCGACGCGGTGGTGCCGCGCGGTCGCGCGTACATCATCGGGACTGCAGATGCGGTCGCCCTCGGCGCCCAGCACGAACATCGGCCTGTGATCACGCGCCGGCAGCGCCCAGTGCAGGCGCAGTGACAGGTCGAACAGCGCGCGTGGTGATTCCGCGCCGAGATGGCGGACCGCCTCGGCGAGCACGCCGGCGCGGACGCGGTCGCTGAAGTAGAACGGCCGCATCGCCGAGAGCACGTCGTCGGAGAGGCGGGTCGGATCGAGCCCGGCGATGTGCACGAGGTAGTCGGGGTGCTCGCGCGCGAGGCGCGATGCGATCGGCAGCAGGCCGGCGGGCGGTACCGGCGCGAGGAGGGCTGCCCCGCGCACCGGCCGCTTGGCGACGATGCGCTCGACGACGGCGGCCCCCATCGAATGGCCGATGAACACCGGCGGGACCGCCAACATCCCGGCCACCTGCTCGACGTCGGCCTCGTAATCGTCGAGCCCCGCCATGAACAGCGAATCGGCGCCGCCGCTCTCGCCGTGTCCGCGCAGGCTGAGCGCGTAGGCTGGGTAGCCGTGTGCCGCGAACCATGGCAGGAAGTTCGCGTCCCAGAACCACGCGTCGCAATAGCCGCCGTGCACGAACACGAGCGGCGTCTTGCGCGAGGCGCCCACCGGAACGCGATGGCGCACTTCGAGGTGGGTTTCGAGGGGGAGCACGCTAAGATTCGGGGTAGCCCACCCCGGAAAAAGCGCGAATTGTGCCAGAGGCCGCCACCGCTTCACCAGCTTTCGATGCGCACGAGCTCGTCGCGTCACTGCCACATCTGCCCGGCGTCTATCGGATGTCCGATGCCGCCGGGGCACCGCTCTACGTCGGCAAGGCGCGCGACCTCAGGAAGCGCGTCGCCAGCTACTTCCAGAAGACCGGCCACGCCGCGCGCATCACGCTGATGATCGCGCAGGTAGCGCGGGTCGAGACGACGGTCGTTCGCTCGGAAGGCGAAGCTCTGCTGCTCGAGAACAACCTCATCAAGGCACTGGAGCCGCGCTACAACATCGTCTTCCGCGACGACAAGAGCTACCCGTACGTCTGCCTGTCGGGAGATCGATTCCCGCAGCTGCGCTTTCACCGCGGCGCGCTCGACGCGCGCAACCGCTACTTCGGGCCGTTTCCGAGCGCAGGAGCCGTGCGCGAGGGCATGGCGCTCCTGCAGAAGGTGTTCCAACTGCGTACCTGCGAGAACAGCGTGTTCGCCAACCGCTCGCGCCCGTGCATGTTGTACCAGATCGGACGCTGCACGGCGCCCTGCGTCGGATTGGTCTCGGAGGACGACTACCGTCGCGACGTTGAAGCAGCGACCCTGTTCCTGCAGGGCAACGCGAGTGAGGTCGTCGACGGTCTGAAGACCGAGATGGACGCCGCTGCCGCCGCACTCGAGTTCGAGCGCGCCGCGCGCTTGCGCGACAAGATCGCACGACTGCACGAACTGCAGGCGCGGCAGTTCGTCGACAACCTCGGAGCCGGGGACGTCGACGTCGTCGCCGCGGTGTTCGAGCAGAACCTCCATGCAGTGAACGTCGTGATGATCCGCGGCGGACGCCACGTCGGCGACCGCACGTTCTTCCCGCGCCGCGCCGACGCGGAAGGCGTCGCCGCGGTGCTCGACGCGTTCCTCGCCCAGCACTACGTCGAGCGGCCGGTGCCGCCGGTCCTGGTCGCGCCCGGCGCGGGTGATGCGGCGGCGCTCGCCGCAGTCCTCTCCGAGCAGTCGGGGCACCGGGTGGAGATCGTGGCCCAGCCGGGCGGCGCGCGGCGGGTTTGGGTGACGATGGCGACGCGCAACGCGGCGCTCGCCATCGGTCAGCGCCTCGCGCAGAAGGCGACGCAGGAGGAGCGGCTCACCGCGCTGCAGGACGCGCTTGGCCTCGCGCCCTCGGCGCAGCGCATCGAGTGCTTCGACGTGTCGCACACGATGGGCGAGGCGGCGGTGGCGTCGTGCGTAATTTTCGACCGCCTCGCGATGCAGAGTTCCGAGTACCGGCGCTTCAACGTGACACCGGCGACAGGCGGCGACGATTACGCGGCGCTGCGCGAGGCACTGGGTCGGCGCTGCGCACGCATCGTCGCCGGCGAGTACCCGGTGCCGGACCTGCTGGTGATCGACGGCGGCAAGGGGCAGGTGGTGGTCGCGGCCGACGTGCTCGCCGAGCAGGGGCTCCACCAGGTGGCGCTGATCGGCATCGCCAAGGGTCCGGAGCGCAAGCCCGGGCTCGAAGACATCGTTTTCCCGGGGCGCGACGACGTGCTGAATCTGCCGCCGGATCACCCCGGTCTGCACCTCCTGCAGCAAATTCGCGACGAGGCCCATCGCTTCGCGATCCAGGGCCATCGCGCGCGGCGCGGCAAAGCTCGCACGACGTCGTCACTGGAGGAGATCGACGGCATCGGAGCCAAGCGCCGCCGCGCACTCCTCGAGCACTTCGGCGGCCTGCGCGCGATGCAGTCGGCGAGCGTCGACGACCTCACGCGCGTCCCCGGGATCTCGCGCTCGCTCGCCGAGCGCATCTACGCGACCCTGCACTGACCACGCAGAGTACAGAGTAAAATCGCGCTCGCGCGCCGCGGGGCGCGACCCTGCCGATGATTCCGAATCTTCCCACCGCGCTCACCTGGCTGCGGATCGTGCTGATCCCGGTGTTCGTCGGCATCTACTACGTGCCCGATGCGTGGCTGGGACCGACGGCGCGCGACTGGATCGGCATGTCGGTGTTCGCGCTTGCGGCGATCACCGACTGGCTCGACGGATGGCTCGCGCGGCGCTGGAATCAGACGAGCGCGTTCGGGGCCTTTCTCGATCCGGTCGCCGACAAGCTGATGGTCGCTGCCGCACTGATCCTGCTGGTCGATCTCGGCCGGGCCGAGGCTTGGCTCGCGATCATCATCATCGGCCGCGAAATCGCGATCTCGGCGCTGCGCGAATGGATGGCGCAACTCGGGCGTTCGCGCAACGTCGCCGTCGCCTTCGTCGGCAAGGTGAAGACGGTGGCCCAGATGACTGCGCTGGTCGCGCTCCTCCTGTGGGAGGACGTGATTCCCGGCGTCTCGACGCCGCTCCTCGGTACGATCGCGCTGTGGATCGCCGCGATCCTCACGCTGTGGTCGATGTTCCACTACCTGCGGCTCGCCGCGCCGCATTTCCGGCGCGAGGCGGCCGCTCCCGACGCCGAAGCGCGCACGCCGCAGACGGCTTTGCGCACCGATCCCGCGCCCCCTCGGCCACATTGACGCCGATCGTCTCCATCCGCGGACTGTCGAAGACCTATGCGTCGGGCTTCCGCGCACTCGGCGACGTCAATCTCGACATCCACCGCGGCGAGATCCTCGCATTGCTGGGACCCAACGGGGCCGGCAAGACGACGCTGATCAGCATCGTCTGCGGCATCGTCAATCCGACATCGGGCACCGTGCGGGTCGACGGGCACGACATCGTGCGCGACTACCGTGCCGCGCGCGCGATGATCGGACTCGTTCCGCAGGAGCTCACCACCGACGCGTTCGAGACGCCGTGGAACGCGCTCTCGTTCTCGCGCGGGCTGTTCGGGAAGCCGGCCGACCCCGCGCACGTCGAGAAGGTGCTGCGCGACCTCTCGCTGTGGGAGAAGCGCGACCAGCGCATCATGACGCTCTCCGGAGGCATGAAGAGGAGGCTCCTGATCGGCAAGGCGCTTGCCCATGAGCCGCGCATCCTGTTCCTCGACGAGCCCACCGCCGGCGTCGACGTCGAATTGCGCCAGGACATGTGGCGGCTCGTCCGTACGCTTCGCGACAGCGGCGTCACGATCATCCTCACCACGCATTACATCGACGAAGCGGAGGAGATGGCCGATCGCATCGGTGTCATCAACCGCGGAGCGCTGATGCTGGTCGAGGACAAGGTCGAGCTGATGCGAAAGCTCGGCCGCAAGCAGTTGACGCTTCAGCTTCACGACCCGTTGAGCGTGCTCCCGGCGGCGCTCGGGCGCTACCAGCTCGAGCTTGCGAAGGGGGGCCACGAGCTCACCTACACCTATGACGCCGCGAACGACGCGAGCGGCATCTCGACGCTGCTCGACGATCTCGACCGCGCCGGCATCCGCTTCCGCGACCTGCAGACTTCGCAAAGCTCGCTCGAGGAGATCTTCGTGAGCCTCGTGACGGAGCGCCGATGAACTTCGTCGCCGTCCGCGCGATTTACCGGTTTGAGATGGCGCGCGCGGGGCGCACGCTGCTGCAGAGCATCGTGTCGCCGGTGATCTCGACGGTGCTCTATTTCGTCGTGTTCGGCGCGGCGATCGGCTCGCGCATCCAGGAGGTCGGCGGCATCGGCTACGGATCGTTCATCGTGCCCGGGCTCATCATGCTGTCGCTGCTGACGCAGAGCGTGTCGAATGCGTCGTTCGGCATCTACTTCCCGCGCTTCACCGGCACGATCTACGAGCTCCTGTCGGCGCCGGTGTCGTACCTCGAAATCGTCGTCGCCTACGTCGGTGCCGCGGCGACCAAGTCGATCATCCTCGGACTCATCATCCTCGCCACCGCAGCGCTGTTCGTGCCGCTGCACATCGGGCATCCGGTCTGGATGATCGCGTTCCTCGTGCTGACCGCGGTCACCTTCAGCCTGCTCGGTTTCATCATCGGCATCTGGGCCGACGGTTTCGAGAAGCTCCAGCTCGTGCCGCTCCTGATCGTGACGCCGCTCACCTTCCTTGGCGGGAGCTTCTATTCGATCGACATGCTGCCGCCGTTCTGGCAGAAGGTCACCCTGTTCAACCCGGTCGTGTACCTTGTCAGCGGTTTTCGCTGGAGCTTCTTCGGGCTCGCCGACGTCAGCGTGCCCGTGAGCCTCGGCATGACGATGGTGTTCCTGCTCGTGTTCATGGCCATCGTCGCGTGGATCTTCCGCACCGGGTACCGGCTGAAGACCTAGCGATGCCGAGCATCGTCGCCCCGGGATGGCTCGGCGGCGCAAAGCAGCTATAATTACGGGCTGCACGCCGATTCCCCGATAGCTCAGTTGGTAGAGCGACGGACTGTTAATCCGCAGGTCCCAGGTTCGAGCCCTGGTCGGGGAGCCACGAATTACAAGGGCTTAGCACCTTCCGCTGACCCCTTCTCTTTCTGCAACGTAGCCAAATCGTAACCGCCGATCAGCGAATCGAGTCGGTTGGCGGCTTTCGCAAGATGGTCCGGCGCCAAGTGCGCATAGCGTTCGACCATCACTGAAGACCTCCAGCCGCCAAGCCGCTGCAGCTCGTGGGTTGGCGTCCCCGCTTGCCGATGCCACGAGGCCCAGGTATGCCTCAAATCGTGCCAGCGGAAATTCTCGATGCCGGCACGTTTGAGAGCCTTTCGCCATGCCAGCGTATTGGCACTCCCAAGCGGTTTCC
>JAICXH010000022.1 GCA_025981645.1 Burkholderiales bacterium | reverse complement strand
GCTCGAGAACCTGCCCGATCCGCGGCCGCTCCGGATGTCGTCGTACCTGGTCGACTACCCGTTCGCCGATCGGCTCTATCCCGGCGCGCTTACAACCCTTGCGCACCTGCGTCGGTACGGGCCGACCGTCATCCTGTCTGACGGCGAGGCGGTCTTCCAGCCGAGGAAGATTCGGCGCTCCGGGCTTTGGGACGCGGTCGAGGGCCGGGTGTTGATCTACACTCACAAGGAGCGGATGCTCGACGACGTCGAACGGCGCTATCCGGCCCGCCACTACATCATGGTCGATGACAAGCTGCGCATCCTGGCGGCGATGAAGCAAGCGTGCGGCGATCGCCTGACGACGATATTCCCGCGGCAGGGACACTACGCGCTCGATCCCGGCGGCACCGCGGCCTGGCCGCCGGCTGACTTGACCGTCGAGCGCATCGCGGATCTCTCAGGCATCGACCGGGCAACCCTGTGGAGCGGGATTTCGAGGCACGACGAATACGAGGCACCACGATGAACGCTGCGCGACAATTGCACGATCTCGGTCAGAGTCTGTGGCTCGACAACATCACCCGCGGGCTCCTGGTCGACGGCACGCTGCGCCGCTACATCGACGAACTCTCGGTGACCGGTCTCACGTCGAATCCGACGATCTTCGATCACGCGATCCGGAATACGCGCTTTTACGACGATGCCATCCGCAGCAAGGCCGGCGAGGGCAAGACGCGTGAAGCGCTGTTCTTCGAGCTCGCACTCGAAGACTTGACCCAGGCCGCCGATCTCTTCCGCCCGGTCCATGATGCGACGGGCGGCGTCGACGGCTGGGTATCGATGGAGGTATCGCCGTTGCTCGCCGACGATGCCGCCGGCACGGTGCGCGAAGCCGCGCAACTGCATGCGCGCGCCGGACGCCCCAACCTGTTCGTCAAGATCCCGGGCACCGCGGCGGGCGTGTTGGCGATCGAGGAGTCGATCTACGCCGGGGTTCCGATCAACGTCACGCTGCTGTTTTCGCCGGAGCAGTATCTCGCTGCGGCGCAGGCGTACCAGCGTGGACTCGAGCGGCGGATCGCGGCGCGCCTCGATCCGCACGTCGCGTCGGTGGCGTCGCTCTTCGTCAGCCGCTGGGACGTCGCGGTGCGCGATCAGGTCGATCCGGCGCTGCACAACCGCCTCGGAATCGCGATCGCTGCGCGCACCTACCGCGCCTATCGCGAAGTCCTCGGCTCATCGCGCTGGCGTGCGCTGGCGGCCGCCGGCGCACCGACGCAACGCCTGCTTTGGGCGAGTACGGGGACCAAGGACCCGGCCGCGTCGGACACGCTCTACGTCGAAGCGCTGGCGGCACCGGATACGATCGACACGATTCCCGACAAAACGCTGCTCGCGCTCTCCGACCACGGCCGACCGCGCGGCGTGTTGGCGGCGGACGGCGGCGACGCCGAGGCGACACTGGCGGCGTTCCGCAAGGCCGGGGTCGACGTCGCCGCGCTGGCGACCCGGCTCCAGCGCGAAGGTACGCAATCATTCGACAAATCCTGGAGCGACCTCATGGATTGCATCGCAATGAAGAGCCGAGTGCTCCAGAACGTCGCGCCGGCGAGGTGACGACCACCATGGAATCCACTGCGGTCCCATCGATGCGCGCGCCGACCGAATGCCCGGCCTGGCAGGGCCTGGCGAAGCATGCCGAATCGATACGCGGGCGGCATCTGCGCACACTGTTTGCGGACGAGCCGGCGCGCGGCGATCGGATGACGCTCGAGGCAGCCGGCCTCGTGCTCGACTACTCCAAGAACCGGGTGACCGACGAAACCCTCGACCTCCTCGTACGCCTTGCGAGCGAATGCGGCCTGCGCGAGCGCATCACGGCGATGTTCGCCGGCGAAAAGATCAACGTCACCGAGAAACGGGCGGTGCTGCACGTCGCCTTGCGCGCCCCGGCGGATGAACGAATCATCGTCGACGGTCGCAACGTTGTCCCTGACGTCCACGCAGTGCTGGCCCGAATGGCGGCGTTTTCGGCGCGGATTCGTAGCGGCGGCTGGCTCGGATACACCGGCAAGCCGATTCGCAACATCGTCAACATCGGCCTCGGCGGCTCGGACCTCGGCCCGGTGATGGCTTACGAAGCACTGCGCCACTACAGCCCGCACGAGCTGAGCTTCGGTTTCGTGTCGAACGTCGACGGCACCGATTTCACTGAAGTCACGCGCGGACTCGATGCCGCGCAAACGCTGTTCATCGTGTCGTCGAAGACCTTCACGACCCTCGAAACGCTCACCAACGCTCACGCGGCGCGCTCGTGGGTGGTGCAAAGGCTTGGCGACGAGCGCGCCGTGTCCCGGCACTTCGTTGCCGTCTCGACCAACGCCGAGGCGGCGTCGAAGTTCGGCATCGATCGCGCCAACCTCTTCGGCTTCTGGGACTGGGTCGGCGGCCGCTATTCGATGGATTCGGCGATCGGCCTATCGACGATGATCTCGATCGGTGCGGAGCAGTTCCAGGCGATGCTCGCTGGCTTTCGCGCGATGGATCAGCATTTCCGATCGGCGCCGTTCGAACGCAATCTGCCGGTGCTGATGGGCCTCCTCGCGGTCTGGTACAACAACTTCTTCGATGCGCAAACGGCTGCGATCCTCCCTTACGACCAGTACCTGCGCAAGTTCCCGGCGTATCTCCAGCAATTGACGATGGAGAGCAACGGCAAACACGTGACGCGCGATGGCGCGCGCGTCGATTGCCAGACGGCACCCGTCTACTGGGGTGATCGCGGGACCAACGGCCAGCACTCGTTCTTCCAGTTGCTGCATCAGGGGACGCGACTCGTTCCCTGCGATTTCATCGGGTTTTGCCGCAGCCTCAATCCGCTCGGCGGCCAGCACGACCTGCTGATGGCCAACCTGTTCGCCCAGACCGAAGCGCTCGCCTTCGGCAGGACCGCTGACGAAGTCAGGGCAGAAGGCACGCCCGAATGGCTCGTGCCGCACCGGGTCTGCGACGGCAACCGGCCGAGCAACACGATCCTGGCGGACCGCCTGACCCCCGCGACGCTGGGAACGCTCGTCGCACTCTACGAACACAGCGTGTTCACGCAAGGGGTGATCTGGAACATCGATTCGTTCGACCAATGGGGCGTCGAACTCGGCAAGGCGCTCGCGCAGCGGGTGATACCGGAACTGCAGAGCGTCGATGAACCACCGCTCGCGCACGACAGTTCGACCAACGCGCTGATTCGGCGCTATCGCCGCCGGCGCGAGGGCGCGTGACGGGCGCCGGCCCGCGTCGAGGCGAACGCGCCGGACCGGCGAACGCCGCAGCGATGACGGTCGATCCACTGGCCGGGAAGCTGGCGCCCCTGGCGCTGCTGGTCGACGTCCCGCGGCTCGTTCAACGAGTGGCACCTGCTGGCGATCACGCAGGCGATCTGCCGCTATCGCGCGCGGCACGGCATCGATGGCCCCCTCTATCTCGGCATCGACACGCACGCGCTGTCGGTACCCACCTATGCGAGCGCGCTCGAGGTCCTTGCGGCCAACGGTGTCGACGTGATGGTGCCCACAACGACGACTACACGCCGACCCCCGCGGTATCGCTCGCGATCCTGCGCTACAACCGCGGCCGAAGCAGCGGGCTCGCTGATGGAATCGTGGTCACGCCATCGCACAATCCGCCTGACAATGGGGGATTCAAGTACAACCTGCCCAGCGGTGGCCCCGCCGGTGAAGACGTAACCGGATGGATCGAGGCCTGCGCGAACGCACGCTCGGCTTTGGCGGCGAAGAGAGTGCCGGTGCGTGCTTCCTGCGGCGCAACGGCCGCGTCTGGACGACCGACGAGGACGGCATCGTTTCGGCGTTGCTGTCGGCGGAGATCACCGCCCGAACCGGCCGCGACCCCTCCGAGCGCTACAGCGAGCTGGTACGCGCGCTCGGCGAGCCGCTGCATCCGCTCCCTTCGGCGAGCTATGACGGCTGGCTGAGCACCTACCAATGGAAGAAGTACTACGGGCAGCAATACGTCTACGCCGGCCCGCTGTTCACCCACCAGCTTTCGCACATCTGGACACCGCGAGCGACGGGACGGTGGCGCCGTGGGTCGTCGTTTCGTCGCTCCCCTTCGCCCCGAAGATCGTGCTGCCGGCAATCGACTATTTCGTGCACGACGTGGGTTTGAAGACCGGCAACCGCTACGGCTTCAAGGCAACGTTCAATCCGACCTACCCGGCGCAATCGGGCAATCGGCACGGCTGCCCGTACGTCGTCAGCGGTCTGAAACGTGCCGGCTTCAGCGGAGGATGGTTGTGACGCTCGAGGCGGCGGGGCAGTGCTGTCGCTGGCATCCGGTGTCGGATCGGCATGCACTGAGTCGCGTTGCCACGGCCCGAATCCTTGCTGCCGCCGAGCGCGCGCTCGATGCGCGCGGACAGTTCCATCTCGTCCTCGCGGGCGGCAACACGCCGCGCCAGGCCTACCAGGAACTGCGCGCAGCGCCGGCCGACTGGGCGGCGTGGCATATCTACTTCGGCGACGAGCGTTGCCTGCCGCCGACCGATCCGGCCCGCAATTCGCGCATGGCCGGAGATGCGTGGCTCGATCACGTCGCCATTGCGGAGCATCACCGGCATCCGATTCCCGCCGAGCTCGGTCCCGATGAAGCGGCCGTGCGCTACGCCGCGGTCCTACGCCCGGTAGGCGAGTTCGATCTGGTGCTGCTCGGGCTAGGCGAAGACGGGCACACAGCTAGCCTCTTCCCGGGCCACGACTGGGGTGATGCGTTCGCTGCCCCGCCGGTGCTGGCGGTCCAAGGCGCGCCCAAGGCCCCGCCGCAACGCGTTTCGCTGAGCGCCCGGCGACTGAGCGACGCGCGCGAGGTCGTCTTTCTCGTCGCCGGTCGCGAAAAGCGGGGCGCGGTCGCGCAATGGCGAGCGGGTGCGCGAATTCCCGCGCGGGCGATCATTCCTGCTGCGGGAGTCGACGTCGTCGTCGAGTCCGCGTTGCTGCCGCCGGCCGGCTGATCGACGCGAGGTCCGCACGTGTTGATTCGCGCGAGCATCCGGGTGCGGGCCGCCGCCGCGCAACGAATCACGCGCACCTACGAGGACCTGGAACGCCGGCTGCGATCGTTCAAGAAGATCGCCTCGCGGAGAACGACGCGATTCTGGCGGGAACCTGCGCCGCGCTGGTTGCCACCGTCAAGGCGAAACTGCGCATCACCCCGGCGTCCGAATGGCTGCTCGACAACTATTACATCATCGACGAGCACATTCGCACGACCTGCCGAAGCGGTACAGCGAGAAACTGCCCCAGCTCAGCGGCGGTCCGTCCGCCGGGTTGCCCCGGGTCTATTCGCTTGCGCTGGAAGCGGTCTCGCACGGCGACGGGCGCATCGATGCCGCGGGGCTGCAGCGATTCATCGCCGCCTACCAGAGCGTCGCGCCGTTGACGCTGGGCGAGCTTTGGGCGATTCCGATCATGCTGCGCCTCGCGCTGATCGAGAACCTGCGTCGGGCGGCGACACGCATCGTCGCCGACCGCAGCGATCGAAGCGTTGCCGGCACCTGGGCCGAGCGGATGATGCGCGTTGCCGACGCCGATCCGAAGAGCATCATCCTCGAGATTGCCGACATGGCACGCTCGGAGCCCCCGACCGGCAGCGCCTTCGTCGCGGAGTTCGCGCGCCTGCTCCAGGGGCGGGGCGCCACCCTGGCGCTGCCGCTCACCTGGATCGAACAATTGCTGTCGGAGGCGGGACAGTCGATCGATCAGCTGGTGCAGGCGGAAAATCAGCGATAGGCTACCGACCAGGTATCGATCAGCAACAGTATCGGCAGTCTGCGCTTCCTCACGGCGACCGATTGGCGCGCCTTCATCGAAGCGGTGAGTCAGGTGGAGCAGGTGCTGGTAACCGACACCGCCGGCGTCTACGCGCAGATGGACTTCGTCACGCGCGATCGATGCCGCCACGCCGTCGAGCGGATCGCCGCATCGAGCCCGTGCTCCGAGCTTGAGGTCGCGCGGCTCGTCGTAGCCTTCGCGCAGGAGGCGATGCCGGCGGACGACACCGACCAGCGCCGCGCGCATCGCGCCAGCGTGTGTCTCCCGGAGCCGCGTGCTGCCCTCGATATCGGTGAACAGCAGGGAGACGGTGCCGGTCGGGCGGTCCGACATCGTTCGGGCGCGGCCACTGAGCGAGGTAGGCGGATGATACGTGCACGGGTCGTCCACGCGGTGCTACAGTGCGCCCCCATGGATGGGCCGGCACCACCGCGAGCGCTCGCCGCCGCCGATCTCGCGGCACTTCTCTCGGTCACCCGTGCGCTCGCCGCGCCTTTCGACCTGCGCGCGATGCTGGGCGAAGTCGTCAGTGCGGCGAAGCAGGTGCTCCACGCCGATCGCGGCTCGGTCTGGCTCTACGACGCCGCCACTGACGAGCTGGTGCTCGAGGTCGCGACCGGCATCGCTCCGGTCCGCGTTCCCTCGGGCCGCGGCCTCGTCGGTGCCTGCGCGCACCAGCGTGCGATCATCAACGTTCCCGACTGCTATGCCGATGCGCGCTTTGATTCGCGCGTCGACCGCGAATCGGGCTACCACACGCGCTGCATGCTGACCCTGCCGCTCGTCGATCATCGCGACGAGCTGGTCGGCGTCATGCAGGTGTTGAACAGGGCCGACGGCGTCTTCGACGACTACGACGAGGCGCTCGCGTCGGCGCTCGCCGCGCAATGCGCGGTCGCGCTGCAGCGCGCACGGATGACCGACGCGATCATCGAGGGCGAGAAGATGCGCCAGGCGCTGGAGATGGCGCGCGTCGTTCAGATGAGCACGCTGCCGACGGTGATGCCCTCGGTGCCGGGTTACGACATTCACGGCACCTTCATTCCGGCCGAGCTCACCGGCGGCGACGCGTTTGACCTCGCCCTCGTCGGCGAGAGACTCCTCGTCGTGCTCGCCGACGCGACCGGGCACGGCATCGCGCCGGCGCTGTCGGTCACGCAGATGCAGGCGATGCTGCGGATGGCGTTTCGCCTTGGGGCGGATCTTGACACCGTATTTCGTCAGGTCAACAACCGGCTCTCCGAAACGCTCGCCGCCGACCGCTTCATCACCGCGTTCGTCGGCGTATTGGATCCCACTACGCATCGACTTGCCTTCCACAGCGGAGGGCAGGGGCCGATCCTCGTCTATCGCGCGGCGACCGGTAGCTGGGAGCGACACCGGCCGACCAGCTTTCCGATGGGAGCGATGGCCGTCGACACGGTTCGCCCTGCAATGACGCTCGCGCTCGAACCCGGCGACATCGTGCTGCTCGCATCCGACGGCATTCCGGAATACGAGAATGGCGAAGGCGAGCAGTTCGGGGACGAACGCGTGTGCGCGACGGTCGCCAGCCACGGCGGCGAGCCCGCAGCGGCCATTATCGATGCGCTGTTGGCGGCGGTCCGCTCGTTCGCTGGCAGTGCGCCGCAGGACGATGATATGACCGCCGTCGTCGTGCGCCGGGAGGGAACTTCCGCGGCGACCGCCGGTGACGAAGGCCGCATAATCCGGCGTACGTTCGAGCGGACGTTCGATGCACTTGCGCAGATGGTCGCCTTCACCGCCGAGTCGTTCGATCGGCTCGCAATCGATCCCCGCCACCTCCCGACGGCCGATCTGGTGATCGAGGAGCTGTTCACCAACATGGTGAAGTACGGTACCGGCAGCGCGATGCCGGTGGAACTTGGCTTCGAGCCATCGCTCGACGGCGTGCGGATCGTTCTCGTCGACCGTGACGTCGACCCCTTCGACATCCGGAGCTCACGCGAGGTCGACATCCACGCGCCGATCGACGAGCGGGTGCCTGGTGGACTCGGTCTGCACCTGATCAGGCGTATGGCAAGCTCGATCGACTACGATTACGATCCGGAACGGCGGGAGAGCCGCATTGCGGTCTGGCTCGCGGGGAAGCAGTAGGGGGAGAACAGATGTTGACAATCGAAACGGGTCCCGACGGCGTCATCGTCGTCGCCGGGAGGCTCGATGCCGCGCAGGCGCAGGCCGCGCAGACCGTCCTCGACGGCGTCGCCGGAACGGCGACCCTCGACTGCGCCAGGCTCGAATACATTTCGAGCGCTGGCCTCGGCGTCCTCCTCAAGACGCAGAAGCGCCTGCTCGGCAGCGGCGGCAAGCTGCGCCTGGCGCGCCTCAGTCCCCACCTTCGGGATATCTTCGTCTACTCCGGATTCGACCAGCTCTTCGAAATCGACCCGGCGGCATGAATCCGCCCGACCAACTTTCCGGCGCTCGCCGTGTAATTGTCGATGACGAGGCCGATCGGGCACTCATCGAACGGTACCGGAAAGGTGACCGCGAGGCGTTCACCGAGCTGGTAGTCCGGTACCAGCGCCCGATCTACAACGCCGCATTCTGGATCCTGCGCCGTGCCGAGGATGCAAGCGACATCGCGCAAATGGTGTTTCTTAGGGTTGCCGAGCGTGCCAATGACTACGATCCGCAGTACCGCTTCTTCAGCTGGATCTACCGGATCGCGGTCAACGAGTCGCTCAACTTGTTGCGGCGCAGCGGCAACGAGGATCCCCTCGACGACGACCGAGACATTCCGGAACCTGAGCCAAGGGACCCGGAGACCCGGCTCAGCGAGGCCGAGCGCGCCGCGCGGGTCAGGCAAGCGGTGATGACGATGTCGATGATCGACCGCACCGTGATTACCCTTCGTCACTTTTCGGAATGCAGCTACCAGGAGATTGCCGACATCCTGGAAGTGGACGAAACGACGGTTAAATCGCGGCTGTACGAGGCGCGGCAGCGCCTGCGCAGCCTGCTCGAAGATTTGCGATAGGACGCCCATGAACGCAACCGACGCCAGCGCCCTGATGCACACGGTTCTAGACGGAGAGGCAACGCCGTCCGAAGCCGCCGAACTCCAACGCGAGCTCGCCATGCGGCCGGAGCTGCAGAAGCAGTACGCCTCGCTGCAGGGCCTGTTCGACGATCTGCGACGGGTGCCGGTCGGCTACCCGCCGGAGGGGCTCGTCGCCGCCGTGATGGCGAATATTCCGCAAGATCCGGCCGAATCGGTCGATGACCGCCAACTTTTCGCTGGCCCCGGAGTAATTGGGCTAAGTTCGCAAGGTACCCGGGGCCGTCGCCGGGAAGGTTCAAAGGCAGGCCGCATCGAACTTCAACCGTGGCTGAGAAGGAAGGAAGAGAACATGAGCGAGCAGAACCGGACGTTTCCTGGCAAGCGCAAGTGGTGGATCGGCGGAGGTATCGCGGCCGCGGTCGTCGTCATTGGATTTGCGTCGGGTCTGATTCCCCCGGGCGGCAAGGACACCGCGGGGACGATCGTGCCAGCGCAGCGTTATCAGGCACCGCAGAGCGCGGTTCAGGACGTGCAGGGTGGCGGGCTCGCCGGCAACGGAGGGCAAACTTCAGGTACGCTGACGCCGGGTACCGACAATGCCGCCAATGCTTCGGCAGGACGAGCGGCCGACGCCTCGACGGGTCGCTCGGTTGACGCCTCGACGGGTCGCTCGGTCGATGCCTCGACGGGTCGCTCGGTCGATGCCTCGACGGGTCGCTCGGTTGACGCCTCGACGGGTCGCTCGGTTGATGCCTCGACGGGTCGTGCGGTTGACGCCTCGACGGGTCGTGCCGTAAACGCGGCGGCGGGGCATGCAGTCGACGCCTCGACCAGCCGTGCGGTGAACGCCTCGGCGGGAAGGGCGGTCAACGGAGCCGTTGCGCAGTAGCCAACGCCCCATACTTGCACATCACGAGAACCGCCGGCAGCCGCCGGCGGTTTTCTTTTGTACCGATAGTCTCTATCCTTGCCGGCACCCGAAGGGGAGGGGTGACAAGAACATGCGCCGCAGTCTCTGCGTTCTGATGCTCGCGCTCTTGCCGTGCGTCGCGCTCGGCGAGGGACTCGGTCTTTCCTACGTCAGGACGCCGGACCTCGACCTCGTCTACTTCGATCAGCTGCAGTACCTCGTGCCGCACACGGTGCGCACGTTCACCAATTCGCTCACCTTCCAGCGCAAGACGTTCGGATGGGTGCCGTCCGAGCCGACAACGATCCTGCTGACCGACCTGTCCGACTACGGCTTCGCCGTGACCGGATCGATTCCGACTGATCGTATCATCGTCGACGTCGCACCGCTTTCGCACGCATTCGAGACCTTCCCGGCGAGCGAGCGGATGTACACGCTGATGAACCATGAGATGGTCCACGTGGTGCAGGGCGACATGGCCTCCGCGGCGGATCGACGCTGGCGCGCGTTCTTCCACGGCAAGATCGCCGTTGAGCCTTCGAACCCGGAAACCTTGCTCTACTCGTACCTGACCTCGCCCCGTACGGTCTCGCCGCGGTGGTGGGCCGAAGGCGGCGCCGTGTTCATGGAAACTTGGATGGACGGGGGCATCGGGCGCGTGCAGGGCGGCTACGACGAGATGATGTTTCGCACGATGGTGCGCGACGGCACGAAATTCTACGATCCGCTCGGGCTCGATTCGCAAGGTGTGCAGACGAGCTTCCAAGTCGTCGCCGACGCTTATCTTTACGGGACGCGGTTCTTCACCTATCTCGCGTATACCTATTCGCCCGAGAAGGTCGTCGCGTGGATCCAGCGTACCGACGGCAGCAAGGCGTACTACGCCGATCGCTTCCAGCAGGTCTTCGGCTTGCCACTCGAAACAGCGTGGCAGGACTGGATCCGCTTCGAGCAAGCGTTTCAGCAGAAGAACCTCGCGCAGGTACGCGAGCATCCGATCACGCCTTACACGAAGCTCGCCGGGCGCCCGATGGGGTCGATCTCGCGGATGTACTACGACGGCCGCACCTCGACGCTCTACGCCGGCTTCGTCTATCCAGGCGTCGTCAGCCACATCGGCGCACTCGACACGCGTACGGGACAGACGAGGGTGCTCACCGATCTCAAGGGCCCGATGCTCTACAAGGTGACGTCGCTCGCCTACGATCCGGCGGGTGGGACCCTCTTCTTCACCAACGACAACCAGAATCTGCGCGACCTGATGTCGATCGACGTGCACACCGGCGAGGAGCGCACGCTGATCAAGGATGCACGCATCGGCGACATCGTCGTCGATCCGGTCGACAAGGCGCTGATCGGCGTGCGGCACGAAAACGGCCTCGCCCAGATCGTCAGGGTACCGGCGCCGTACACGGCGTGGCAGGTCATCCATACGTTCCCGTACGAATCGGTCCCCTACGACCTCGACGTCTCACCGGATGGACGCCTGCTGTCGGCGTCGATGAGCGAGCTCAACGCCGATCAGTTCGTTCGCGTGTGGAGCCTCGCGCGCCTCGAGCACGGCGACGTGAAGCCGATGTCGGAGTTCCGGTTCGGGCAGTCGATTCCAGAGGGTTTCGTGTTCTCGCCGGACGGGCGCTACCTGTACGGCAGCAGCTATTACACGGGCGTGTCGAACATCTTCCGCTACGAGGTGACGACGGGGAAGGTCGACGCGGTCTCGAACGCCGAAACCGGCTTCTTTCGACCCGTTCCGCTCAAGGACGGGCGTCTGATCGTGCTCGACTACACGGGTGGCGGCTTCATCCCGGTGACGATCGACCCGAAGCCCATCACCGACGTCAGTGCGATCACGTTCCTTGGGACCGAGATCGCGAATAAATATCCGGTCGTCAAAACCTGGCAGGTGCCGCCGCCAAGTACCGTCGATTACGATCGATTGGTCACGGACAAGGGGGTCTACAAACCGCTCGGGCAGATCGGTGTCGAGAATGCGTTTCCGGTGGTCCAGGGGTACAAGAATTCGGTGGGGCTCGGCTACAAGATCAATCTTGCCGACCCGATCGCGTTCGCCAACATCGGCATTACCGCTGCCTACACCCCGTTCGGGAACGTGTCGAGCAACGAGCGGGCGCACTTCGCCATCGATGGCGACTACCTCGGCTGGCGCGCGAGTCTCGCATGGAACCGATCCGACTTCTACGACCTCTTCGGGCCGACGAAAACGAGCCGCAAGGGCTTCGCCGCGAAGCTCGGTTACGACGACCTCTTGATCTACGACGTCCCGCGCCAACTCAAGCTGAGCTACGACGTCGCCTGGTTCGACCACATCGACACGCTGCCGAACGCGCAAAACGTCGGCACCGGATTCACGCGCCTCGCGACCGCCCAGATCGGGCTCCACTACACGTATCTGCGCCGCTCACTTGGCGCGGTCGACGACGAGAAGGGCATCAAGTGGGACGCGGTGGTCAAGGCGAGCCACATTGACACCGGGACGACAACGCAGGTTCGCGGCGACTTCGACTACGGCTTCCAGCTTCCGCTCCCACACGCATCGATCTGGCTCCGCAGTGCGGCAGGCGGCGGCAACGGCGATCGTGACAATCCCGTTGCGAGTTATTACTTCGGCGGTTACGGTAACAAGTACGTCGACAACGGCGAAGTCAAACGCTATCGCGACTACGATTCACTCCCCGGCTTCGGCATCGACGAGATTGCCGGGCAAAGTTTCTTACGCGAGTTGGGTGAGCTCGACCTGCCCCCATACGTATTCGAATCCGTCGGCACACCCGGCTTCTACCTCAATTGGCTGCGCCCTGCAGTGTTCGCCACCGGCCTGTGGACCGATCCTGGCAACAAGGACCTTCGCAAGGGCTACGGCGACGTGGGCACGCAGGTCGACCTGCGTTTCCACGTGATGCACCGCTACGACATGACACTGTCGGCAGGCTATGCGGTCGGCTTCCAGGGCTCACGCAGGCACGGAGACGAATGGATGCTCTCGCTCAAGGTCCTCTGAGCGCACACCGACGCCAGCGGAGCCGATGGCGACTGCCTCGAATCGGCTCGGCCGATTGCAGTGATGTGACCCGATGGGCTACGCAGCGATCGCGCTCCACGTCCTGATCGGCCTGCTGCCGGTCCTGGGCTTTCTCGCCGCACTGTTCTGGCTCGACAGCTACGGCCTCGTCGCCGCGCGGCTCGTCATTGCCGTGATCGTCGCGGGCGTCGTCGTCGCCGGTGTCTGCTACGAGGTCAACGGAGCGCTGATTGGCTGGACAGGTCTCGACTTCATGACGTACTCACGCTACGTCGGACCGCTCGTCGAGGAATTCGCCAAGGGCCTCGTCATCGTCCTGCTGGTGCGGATGAACCGCATCGGCTTCCTCGTCGACGCAGCGATTCTCGGTTTCGCGGTCGGTGCAGGCTTTGCGATCGTCGAGAACATCGCCTACCAGCGGCTGGTCCCGGACGCCGGCGTCGGCCTCTGGATCGTCCGCGGCTTCGGTACCGCGATCATGCATGGCGGCTGTACGGCGATGCTTGCGGTAATCGGCATTGCGATCCTCGAGCGCTGGCCCGCGGCAGGGATCGCCGCTTTCGCTCCCGGCTACGCGCTCGCCGTTCTGCCACATGCCGCCTACAACCACGGCTTCGTGTCGCCGCTGATCTCGACGCTGTCGGTGATCGTGATCGTCCCCGCGATGCTGCTGGTCGCCTTCGATCGCAGCGAGCGCGCGGTGGCGAGCTGGCTCGGCCACGGATTCGACGCGGACACGCAGATGCTCGACTCGATCATGTCTGGCGGGTTCGGCGAGTCACCAGCGGGGCGCTATCTGAGCTCGCTCAGGCAGCGCTTCAAGGGTCCGGTGGTCGCCGACATCCTGTGCTACCTTCGGCTGCATACGGAGTTGGCACTCCGCGCCAAGGGGCTGCTGATGATGCGGGAGAATGGATTCGATCCGAAGGTCGATGCGGCCACGCGCGCCCAGTTCGCCGAGATGCGCTACCTCGCGAAGAGCATCGGCCCGACCGGACGTCTGGCGGTCATGCCGCTGATGCACCAGGGTCGGAAGGACGTCTGGCAGCTCGGCATGCTGGAGAGCGAGTCGGTCGCGAGCTGAGCCCGTGGCGACGCGCTGCGTCCGTCGCGTGTAGGCACGGTTCGGCCGAGGCGCCTGTGTCACGCACATCGTTGCCGCTTCGGGATGTCGCCGAGCGCGCATTTGCGCGTGCTGCCGGCGAGCCGGCATTCGACGGCAACTCGGTTCGGCTGCTTCGCGACGCCGCGGAGAACTATCCGGCATGGCGCGACGCCATCGCCACCGCGCGGCGTTCGATCCTGTTCGAGTGCTACATCGTCGACGACGACGCGGTAGGCCGTGAATTCGCGGCGCTGCTCGCGGCGCGCGCCGCCGAAGGACTCACCGTCTCGATCATCGTCGACTGGCTCGGATGCTGGCGCCAGCTCGGGCTGTGGCGCGGCGCCCGAGCTGCCGGTGCGGACGTGCGGGTGTTCAACCCGCCGCAGGTTACGAGCCCGCTCGCGTGGGTTTCGCGCGACCACCGGAAGACGATCGTTGTCGACGGCGAGATCGCCTTCGTCAGCGGGTTGTGCGTGAGCGCGCGCTGGCTCGGCGATCCCACTCGACAACTCGAGTCGTGGCGAGACACTGGCGTCGCGATCCGCGGCCCCGCGGTCGCGGCGGTCGAGCGCGCCTTCGCCCAGGTGGCCGCGACCTGCGGCGAAGCGCTTTCTCCCGGACTGATCGGTGCCGCCGATCGCGGCGAGCCTGCGGGCGATGTCCACCTGCACGTCATCGCCAATGAGCCCGACGAGGCGGGAACCTTCCGGATGGATCTCGTCGTGGCTTCGATCGCGCGACGCGAGCTCTGGCTCACTGACGCGTACTTCGTTGCTACGGCACCCTACGTTCACGCTCTGCGCGCCGCGGCACGCGACGGGGTCGACGTGCGCCTCCTGGTCCCGGGGGCGAGCGACATCCCGGCGATCACGCCGCTGTCGCGTGCGCAGTACCGCCCGCTTCTCGAGGGCGGCGTACGCGTGTTCGAGTGGAATGGCACCATGTTGCACGCGAAAACCGCAGTCGCCGATCGCCACTGGTCGCGCGTGGGCTCGACCAACCTCAATTTCGTGAGCTGGATGTCCAACTACGAGCTCGATGTCGCAATCGAGGATGACACATTCTCGGAGCAGATGGCGGCTCAGTACGAGGCCGATCTCGAGCGTTCGACCGAAATCGTGCTGACGCCACGCAACCGGGTGCGACCGAGCGCGCCGGGACAGGGTCCGGGCGTCGAGTCGCGCGCCGCTCGGCGGGCGAGCTCAGGAAGCGCGGGGCGGGCCGCGGCGGGTGCCGTTAGCGTCGGCAGTGCCCTTGGCGCAGCGCTGACCGATCGCCGGGCGCTGGGACCGGCCGAGGCCGGACTTCTCATCGTCATGGCTGCAATCGCGATTTCGATCGGCGTCGTCGCGGCGTGGTGGCCTCGCGTGGTCGCATGGCCGATCGCCTTCGTCGCAGCGTGGGCGGGGGTCGCGTGGGCCGCGAAGGCCGTTGCACTGCGGCGCGAGCGCCACGGTCCGCACTGATCGGTTTGCTATACTCCGCCGCTCGCGCCCGTAGCTCAGTTGGATAGAGTACCTGGCTACGAACCAGGGGGTCGTGGGTTCGAATCCTGCCGGGCGCGCCATTCCTTTCCGTGAAATCAGGACCCTGCAGCGCCATTAACGCGCTGTATGGACGCATAGCAAGATTTTGCATCCGTCGCCGGGACGCCCACATAGAATGGGGCACCGGAGGAGGGGGTTCCCATGTTGAGCATCAATCCGTTCGCGGCGGTGAGCGCGTCGCTGCCTGCCGGCTTCCTGCAGGGTTTCCTGGTCGTGATGTTTCTCGCGGTCCTCGCCGGGACGCTCTTCGATACGATTCACAAGCGTAGCGCGAGCTATTTCTTCGCCAACATGCGCAGATCGAAGGGCAAGGGCCGCGACGTGCGGGGCGGCGAACTGGCCTCCATTGCCGTGCAGACCGCGGTCGTCGACGTGCTCGCCTCGGGAGAGTTCTGCAACCCGAAGCGCCGTGTGGCGCACCTGCTCGGTATGTACGGGTTCGTGCTCTACATCGTCGCAACTGCGGTCATGGTGTTCGGTTACCCGACGGGCACGACGACCACGCCGGCGATCTGGCCCCTGCTGTGGTGGATCGGCTCCCTGATGGTGCTGGTAGGCTGCTACTGGTTCTGGTTCTTCATCCGCGCGGACGTCTCTGCTGAGGGCCACTCACCATTTCGGCTCATGAAGGCGGACCTCTTCGTCGTGTCGCTGCTCGCGAGCGTGACGCTCGCGGTGATCTGGGCCGCCACGGGCGGTGGTGTCGGCGCGCTCTTCTGGCTCTACATCATCGCGACCATCGTGCTCTTCGGGGGAGTGCCATGGTCGAAATTCGCCCACATGTTCTTCAAGCCGGCTGCAGCCTTCGAGAAGCGGGTGTCGAGGGCGAACGGTACGGCTGCGAATCTGCCAACGCAGACGCGCGACGACCCCGAGCAGCGCGAGCGCCACTCGATGGACCTGCTGCGGGACGCCCCGATGGACATGGGGCTCGGCATCAAGCGCGACGCACCCCACCACTATTAGACGCTCGACGGGAAGTTCAACAGGAACCGTTCAAGGACAGGACTCATGCCTACCTTCGTCTACATGACGAGGTGCGACGGATGCGGACACTGCGTCGACATCTGTCCCTCGGACATCATGCACATCGACCCGACGTATCGCCGGGCCTACAACATCGAACCGAACATGTGCTGGGAGTGCTACTCGTGCGTGAAGGCATGCCCGCAGCATGCGATCGACGTCCGCGGCTATGCCGACTTCGCCCCGCTCGGGCACAGCGTCCGCGTCGACCGCGACGAGCGCAAAGGCACGATCGCCTGGAAGATCAAGTTCCGGGATGGAACGGAGAAGAACTTCCTGTCGCCGATCACTACGAAGCCATGGGGGACGGCAATCCCCAAGCTCGCGGATGTTCCCGCGCCCAGCCGGGAGATGCGCAACGGCCAGCTCCTGTACAACGAGCCGAAATACATCCGGCTCGACGATGGCGGCCTGCGCACGCTCGAAGACGCCGGGCTCAAACTGAAGAAAGGCGTGTACTACTGATGGCCCCGGGTCCATCACCGGATACACGATCTGCTGTCGGCGCGCGCATCGTATGCATGGGCGATAGCGCCGACGAATGAGAAGTGGGGAGCATGGTTCGCCAATCTTTCTTAGGGGAGCGCAATCGATGAATCCAAGTCTGGAAAATTCGCGCGCAGAGGAAGTGGCCGCGCATTCGGTTACCCGGGTCGCGATGGCCTCGTCGATCGGAGCAACGATCGAGTGGTACGACTTTTTCATCTACGGAACCGCCGCGGCCCTGGTGTTCAATAAGCTCTTCTTTACCAACCTGCCACCGGCAATCGGACAGCTCGTCGCATTTGCGACCTTCGCGGTCGGCTACCTGGCGCGGCCGTTCGGGGCCGTGCTGTTTGGGCACCTCGGTGACAGGATCGGCCGCAAGACCATGCTGGTGCTGACCATGGTGATCATGGGCGTGGCGACCTTCATCATCGGGCTGCTGCCGACGTATTCCCAAGTGGGTCTTTGGGCCCCCGTCCTGCTGATTCTGGCGCGCGTCTTCCAGGGGATCGGCGTTGGCGGCGAGTACGGCGGAGCCGTGCTGATGGCGGTAGAGTACGCGCCGCGCGGGCGTCGGGGCTACTACGGCAGCTGGCCGCAGGTTGGCGTGCCCGCCGGCCTTCTGCTGGCGTCCGGGATGTTCAGTGTGCTGTCGTTGCTGCCCAACGAGGCGTTCCTCAGCTGGGGTTGGCGCATTGCCTTTCTGTCGACGATCGTGCTCGCAGTCATCGGCGTGTACATCCGGCTCCAGGTGCTCGAGACTCCGGCCTTCACGAAGATCAAGCAAGCGCAGGAGGAATCGAAGATTCCCTTCTTCGACCTGTTGCGCACGCATCCGAAGCAGGTTCTCCAGGGCATGGGCATGCGCTGGATCGAGGGTCTGACCTTCAATGCATACGCGGTGCTCGCGGTGGCCTATGCGACGCAGTACGTCCATGTAGCCAAGACCGTCGTCCTCAACGGGATCGTCATCGGTGCGGCGTTCGGCGTCGTCCTGGTCCCCTTCTATGGGCATCTGTCGGACCGGTTCGGTCGGAAGGCGGTCTATGGAAGCGGAGTCCTGGCTATCGCGCTCTTCACGTTTCCTTCGTTTGCTCTGATCCGGACCGGCTCGACGCCGTTGATCTGGCTCAGCATCGTGCTCGGGCTCGGGATCATCTACTCGGCGATCTATGCGCCGCTCGCCGCATTCTGGGCCGAACTCTTCGATACCCGCGTTCGCTACACGGGAGTGGGCAGCGTCTACCAGTTCTCGGGCATCTACGCGAGTGGACTGACGCCGTTGATCGGGGTCGCGTTGATCGAGTACACAGGCGGACAGCCATGGGCTTTCGCGGCTTACATGGTGGCCGTGGCATTGTTCAGCCTGATCGTCATGTGGTTCGTGCCGGAATCGCATCACAAAGACATCTATCCGGCAACCTCGCCGGACATCACCCCAACCCGTGCCGCGGCCCTCGCAAGCCGCCGTCCCGCTTAGCGGAGCACTGAAATGCGCGAGAGCAGATTCCTGTACAACGGAACGAAATGATGGCCTACCACACGATCGTCGAAGACGGCATCGATATTCTCGTCGTCGGCGCAGGCCTCGGTGGCACCGGCGCCGCGTGGGAAGCGAGGTTCTGGGGCCAGAACAAGAAGATCGTCGTTGCCGAGAAGGCCAATATCGATCGCAGCGGAGCGGTCGCGCAGGGCCTGTACGCGATCAACTGCTACATGGGCACCCGCTGGGGCGAGAACAATCCCGAGGACCACGTCCGCTATGCCCGCATCGACCTGATGGGGCTGGTGCGTGAGGACCTGCTGTTCGACATGGCCCGTCACGTCGACTCCACCGTGCATCAGTTCGAGGAGTGGGGCCTGCCGATCATGAAGAACCCGAAGACCGGGCGCTACCTGCGCGAAGGTCGGTGGCAGATCATGATTCACGGCGAGTCGTACAAGCCGATCGTCGCCGAGGCCGCCAAGAAATCGGCAGACAAGGTTTTCAACCGCATCTGCGTCACCCACCTGTTGATGGACGAAAGCAAGCCGAACCGGGTCGCCGGCGCCGTCGGCTTCAACGTCCGCACCGGCAACTACCACGTGTTCAAGTCGAAGACCGTGATCTGCGGCGCGGGGGGCGCGTCCAACATCTTCAAGCCGCGCTCGACCGGCGAAGGCGCCGGGCGCACGTGGTATGCGCCGTGGTCGTCCGCGTCGGCCTACGGGCTCATGATCAATGCCGGCGCGAAGATGACGCAGATGGAAAACCGCATCGTGCTGGCGCGCTTCAAGGACGGCTACGGCCCGGTCGGAGCCTACTTCCTCCACCTGAAGACGTACACGCAGAACGCAGTCGGCGAAGAGTACGAACCGAAGTGGTGGCCCGAGCTGCAACAGATGGTCGGCAAGGCCTATCTCGATCCCGAAGCCTCGCACCTGACGCACCGGCCCATCCCGACCTGCCTGCGCAACCACGCGCTGATCAGCGAAGTGAAAGCCGGCCGCGGTCCGATCCACATGGTGACGATGCCGGCGTTCCAGGATCCTCACCTGGAAGAGGTCGGCTGGGAGAACTTCCTCGGCATGACCGTGGGCCAGGCGGTGCTGTGGGCCGCCACCGACGTCGATCCCAAGAACGAGAATCCCGAACTCACGACGTCCGAGCCTTACGTCATGGGCTCCCACGCGACGTGCTCGGGCGCCTGGTGCTCGGGTCCCGAGGACGTCTCGCCGCCCGATTATTTCTGGGGCTACAACCGCATGACGACCGTCGAAGGCCTGTTCGGCGCCGGCGACGCGGTCGGTGGCACGCCGCACGCGTTCTCGTCCGGCTCGTTCACCGAAGGCCGCCTCGCTGCTAAGGCCGCGTGCAGGTACGTCGACGACGGCAAGGCCGAAGGCATCGTCGTCTCCGATGCCCAGATCGAGCGGCGCAGGAAGGAAATCTACAAGCCGCTCGAACACTACCGCATCTACCGCAATGCGGTCGTGGCGGGCACGGTCAACCCGCACTACATCAACCCGCAACAGGGACTCGACCGCCTGCAGAAGCTGATGGACGAATATTGCGGCGGCTATACGGTCGGCTACATGACGAACGAGAAGCTTCTCAGCATCTGCCTGATGAAGCTCGGGATCATGGAGCAGGATCTCGAGAGCGTGGCCGCCAAGGATCTTCACGAGTTGCTGCGTGCGTGGGAGCTGAAGCACCGCCACCGCGCGGCGGAGTGCGTCACGCAGCACACGCTGTTCCGCAAGGAGACGCGCTGGCCTGGTTACTACTACCGCGGTGATGCCATGAAGGTGGACGACGACAACTGGCACGTGCTGACCGTCTCGCGCCGCGATCCCGAAACCGGCGAATACACGATGGAACGGGCGCCTTGCTACCACCTCGTTGCGGATGACGACGCGACACCGGGCGGCCAGACACCGGCGCAGACGCTCACCGCTTGAACATCACGGAAAGATCCGACGAGGAGATACGCGCGATGGCCGATCCGTTGTGGCGCGATCTCCTGCGGTACTCGAATGAGGGCAAGTACGGGGAGTTCGTCAGCAAGTTCGCGAGATCACTGGCACTCGCCATGAATCAGATCGTCGTGAATCACCAGTTCGCGAACAGCGAGCTCGCCAGGAATCTGTCGGAGGATGCAGACTACCTTGGCATCATTCGCCGCGGCGAGCACGTGACGGTGCTGTACCGGCAACGCAGCACGAGAAAGCCGGGCGAATGGCTCGGCAGGCTCGTCCTCGGCTACGAGGACGGCGCGGTCCGCATTTTCGCAGCGTCGATCTTCTGACCGAGCGGCCCGGGATTCGAAATGGGTGAGACGATCCAGGACGGCAAGTTCGTCGAGTTGACCTACACGGTCACCGACGCGAAATCGGGGCAGGTTCTCGCCGGAGTCGAGTTCCCGCTGGGCTACGTGCACGGGCACAACGAAATCCTGGCCCCGTCCGTCCACCGAGAACTGCAGGGAAGGCGTGCCGGCGACGTGATCGAGGTCCCGCTCGACGGCAATCGCATCTTCGGCCCGCGGGACGAGTCACTGGTTTTCACCGATCACCTCGCAAACGTTCCCGACGAGTATCGGCAGGTCGGTGTCTCCATTCTGATGGAAAGCGACAGCGGCCAGACCCGCAGTTTCGTCGTGACACGGGTAGATGACGAGATGCTGACCGTCGACGGCAACAATCCGCTTTGCGGCAGGGACGTCGTCTTCAGGCTCGAGGTGCTGACGGTGCGCGATGCGGCCGGCGACGAGACGAAGGCCGGCGGGGCGATCGCAGCCGCGAACCCGGTCGTCGACCCCGCGTTATTGAGGCCGCTTTGAACGGCAGTGGCAAACGAGATCGGAGTGACCGATGAGCGAGCAAAAACCCGTTACCAAGGTTCCCGACGGCAAGACGCCGTTCTATACGACGCGCCAGATGGCGCCGAACGCCAAAGGGTTCGTGGGCTACGAAACCATCTGGAAGCCCCTCCAGAAGGAGGTCGCCTACAAGACGCCGAAGACGCCGTAGGGGCCATCCTCGCGCTATAGTTGCACCGTCGGCGTCTTCGGGGCGCGGGCGGGCATCCCGGCGCAGCCGCCAGCCCATCAAGGAAGTCCAAGCGTCAGGGTGCTGTTCGCTGCAGGCGTCGACCACGAACGACGCAGGATCCGGAGGTCATACCGATGAGGATTCAGGCCGTCGCGACGGCACTGGCGCTGCTCGCCACCCCGCTGGCGGCTCAGGCGGCACTCAAGCCAGGTGACCTCGCACCCGATTTCACCGCCGAGGCATCGATCGGCGGCAGGGTGTTCACCTTTTCGCTCGCAGCGGCCCTCAAGAAGGGGCCCGTCGTGCTCTACTTCTACCCGGCCGCCTTCACCACCGGCTGCACGATCGAGGCGCATGATTTTGCCGAGGCGACCGCCGAGTACCACAAGCTTGGCGCGACCGTGATCGGCGTGTCGCACGACGACATCGATACGCTCGAGCGCTTCTCGATCAGCGAGTGCCGCAGCAAGTTCGCGGTCGCCGCCGACACCGACCAGCACATCATGAAGGCGTACGATGCGGTACTGAAGCTGGCACCGCGGTACGCCAATCGCACGTCGTACGTGATCGCGCCTGACGGTCACATTCTCTACGAGTACACGTCGCTCGACCCCGACCAGCACGTCGCCAGCACGATCAACGCGCTGCGCAGGTGGTTGCACTCGAAGCGTTGACGGGCGCCTGGATCAGTCGCGCGTGATACGCGCGTCGGCAGCCAGCGTCTCGCGCATCCGCACGGCTGCAACAAGTCCCGATCCGAAGGTGATCGCCGCGCGCGTCGCCAGATGAAAGTCCTGGTCGGCGATCGCCGGCAGGATGCTGCGCTCGAGGCGGACCATCGCGCCGACGAAGGCATTGATGACGACGAGCAACGCGAACTGCGCGAGATTCTCGCGCAGCCCGAGTCGCACGATCGCTTCGGTCATCGCGGCCTCGGAGCAGTCGATACGCTGAAGCCGGGCTCAGCGCTCAGGCTTCGCCACCGCGATCGCGCGACAGGTCCCCCCTCGAAGTGCTGCAGGACCGCTACGCTCGCGGCGAGATAAGTCTCGAGGAGTACGAAGAGAAGCGGCGGGACCTCGATCGAACAGGCTGACCGCCGCGGCGGCGGGAATTACGGATGCCGCTAATGAAGCCGGTAGGCGGCGTGGCAAGCCACGCATTGCCGCATCACGTCGCCGAGCGCGGCGAGTGCAGGGTGGACGTCGTTGCCGACGCTCGCGTTCTGCGCCTCGACCGCGAAGCGGCTCGCCGCTCGATGCATCTGCGTGCCGATGTCCTGCATCTCTTTCGGCATGTGCGGCGCGATTTCGGAGGCTCCGTGCATCGCGAGCGAGCTCATGCCGAGGCGGGTTTCGGCGACCTTCGCGACTTCGCGATGCCGCCCCTGGAAGGTCCCGGGCCGATGCGCCGAGGAGCATTCTGACGGGATCCCCGAACGGTGGTCAGACGACGTCGCGGCGTTCGCGGATCGCTTCGTCGAGTTGGCGCTCCGTCGCCTCGAAGGCGTCGCGCAAGGCGACGTAGACGTCCTCGTCGTGCTTGCCCGTGGCGGCAATCCCGACATGGCCGGGCGCGCGGATTTCGACACGCACCGCGTATTCCCGGCCCTGTCGCTGGCGTCGCGCCGACTGCTCGACGACGACCCGGCAGCTCGTGATCCGCGGGTGGAAGCGCTCGAGGTGCCTCGCGTGCTCCTCGATCCTGGCATCGAGCGCGGCCGAGCGTGGCATGCCGAGGACGGAAACCTGCAGCGGAATTTGCATGGCGGGAACGGACAGTTGATCGATGGACGCACTAGCGCGGAGCAGTGCGCGTGCAATCGAACGATAGCCCGTCTTGGCTCCGACGGGTTGACCGGGATCAACGCCTGATCCGTTGGCGGCACTCCTCCGGCCGGCGGATTCACCGCTGCGCAGATCTCGCTGTCGCTAGAATCCCGCGACATGCCAGCGATCCCTTTCCGGTTTCCGCCGACGGCGGCCGCGCCCTTGTCCCCATGGCAGCGCCGCATCGTCTGGACGAGCATCATCGTCGGCGCGCTCGTTCGTGCGCTCTACGTGTTCGTGCTCCATCCGGAGGTCGATCACGTCTACAGCGACATGGAGGGCTACGTCCACCGTGCGCTCGCTTGGGCCGCATTCGGCGGTGCGGCCGAGGGGGTCGCCGATACCGTCTATCCGCCCGGTCCGACGATCTACTTCGCGCTGCTCGCGCGCGCCGACCCGACATGGAGGGTCGCGGCCGTCGCGCAGTGGGCCGTCTCCTTCGGCATCATCGGCCTCGTCTGGTCGATCGCGCGGCGGCTGCACGGCAACGCAACCGCCATGGTCGCGCTCGCCGTCGCGAGCGTCTACCTGCCGCTGATCCACTACGCGGGACTGTTCCTCGCCGAGAACCCATTCACGCTCGCAGGTCTCGCGGCGTTCCGGTTGTTCCTTGTCGCGATCGACGCGACCGACTTCGCCCGCGCGACGGGCTGGGCGCTCGTTGCAGGGTTGGCTGCCGGAATCGCTGCATCGCTCAAGGGCACGGTGCTGGCATCGATCGTGGTTGTCGGCGTCGTCTGGGTGGCACTGGCGATGCGCCAGCGCCGGGCGTTCATTCCTGGCGTCGTCATCGGCGCGGCGGCGGGGGCCGTTCTGGTCATGCTTCCGCTTGCCCAGCGGTGCACGAACCTCCTGCGAACAGAGGTCTGCATCGCGTCGACCAACGGCGCGATGAACGTGCTGATGGGGCACTACGGCGACGTCGGGCCCTTCTACTGGTACGACGACGCCCGCAACAGCTGGTGGACGTTCGAGACGCCGTCCGCCGTGCTGCACGGCTACACGGCGCGCGTCGACCTGCCGTTCCCGCCGTACGACGAGCGCGCGAATCTCGCGCTCGCGAAGGACTGGGTTCGCACGCACCCGTGGCAGGCGCTTCGCTCGAGCTTCGAGCACGTCGGCGACCTCGTCGCCGGACGGACGCTTTGGCCGGCCGCCGAGTTGTGGGGTGTCGACTGGGGCGCCGTCTGGCAGTGGCTGTTCTGGTTGTTCGTTCTCCCGCCCGCGCTCGCCCGCATCGTGGTGAGGCTGCCATCGATGCTGCGGCTCGACGCCGGCGCTGCCGCCGATGCGCTACTCGTGGCGCCGCTCGCCGGCCTCGCGGCGACCGCGTTCCTGACGATCGGAGAGGTGCGCTACCGGATCCCGTTCGACGCGTTCTTCATCATCCTCGCGGCGCGCGCGTATGTCGCGCTGTGGGCGCTTCGGCGTACAGGACCCGGGCGTGCCCGGCCGGTGGCGGCTGCCGGGTAAGTTCGGCACGACGATGCCGGGCGTACTGCCGGCTGAGATCAGGGCGACGACGCCGGGCCCGCCGCCGGCGAACCGGGAAGAACATCGGCGTTCGCCCGGGCCGCGACGATGCGGCCGTCGACGAGCTCGATGATCCGGTCGCAGCGCTGCGCGAGGCGCGGGTCATGGGTGACGATCAGGAACGTCGTGCCGACGTTCTCGTTCACGTCGCGCATGAGGTCGAACACCGCATCGGCGTTGCCGGTGTCGAGATTGCCGCTGGGTTCGTCGGCGAGGACGAGGACCGGATTCATCGCAAGTGCTCGCGCGATCGCCACCCGCTGCTGCTGGCCGCCGGAGAGCTGCGATGCCTGGTGATCGCTCCACGCTGCGAGCCCGACCCGCTCGAGGAGGCCGGACGCCGTTGCACGCATCGCGCGGTCGAGCCTGCCACGCGCGGCCAGCACGGGCATCATGACGTTCTCGAGCGCCGTGAACACCGGCAGCAGGTAGTGGTACTGGAAGATGAACCCGATCGCCCGGCCGCGAAGCTCGGTGAGCGCTCCCTGGTCGAGCCATTGCGTGTCGTCGCCCGCGATCGCCACGCTGCCGGCATCGGGCCGGTCGAGAAGCCCGATCAGATTGAGCAGCGTCGTCTTACCCGATCCCGACGGACCGATCAGTGCGGCGAACTCGCCGCGACCGAGCTCGAGGTCGATCCCGTGCAGCACCTCGGTCGCGACAGCGGTCCCGGCGCCGTAGGACTTGCGCAGACCCGTGAGACGCAGGGTCGTTGCGTGCAGGCCGGCCGGCTCAGCCACGGATCGCGACGGCGGGGTCGAGCTGCGCCGCGCGTCGCGCGGGAACGACCGCGGCGAGAATGCCGAGCAGCGTGGCGAGCGCGCAGGCGAGCAGCGAGCCGATCAGCGCCCCGATGAGGCCCATCACGCCGCCCTGGATCAGGAACACGCGCAGCACCTGGCCCCGCGCCGTCCCCATCGCGCGCAGGATGCCGATTTCCTTCGATTTCTGCACGACCGATACGACGAGCACGCTCGCGATGCCGAGCGCGACCGTGATGCCGACGAACACGCGGATCAGCGTATTGGCGAGGATCTGCGCCGACATCGCGCTGAAGAACTGCGCGTTCGCGCTGATCCAGCTGTCGACGTGCACGTCGGCGCTGCCGCGGATGCGCTGGGCGATCGTCTCGGCGGCAAAGGGATCGCGGACCCTGACGTCGATGCTGGCGGCTCCGCCCGGCAGGTCGAGCATGCTCTGTGCGCTGCGCAGCGCGATGTAGACGCTCGACTCGTTGATTCCCTTGCTGCCGAAGTCGAAGATGCCGCGCACCGAGAGCGTCGTCATCGCCCCATTGGCAAGTGCGAGGACGAGCTTGTCGCCGACGGCGGTGCCGATATCCTTGGCGAGCTCGGTGCCGATCACGATGTCCGTCGGCCCGACGTCGCCGGTGCCGGCGACGATCCTTTCGTCGAGCGCGATCACGTTGAAGTACGACGCCGGATCGATGCCGATGATCGAAACGGCGCGCGTAGCATCGCCGCGCTGCGCGAAGCCGGGGCCGGCGACGACCGGCGTCGCGTCGACGACGCCGTCGATGCGCAGCGCGTCGGCGCGGATGCGCTGCCACTGGTCGATCGAGCGACGCTGCTGCGCGCGCGGCTGAACCTGGCTCGCCACGGCCGCGGGACCTGCCTGGCGCAGGGGCCTCGCGACCTGGTCGGGGGCGAAGATGCGAATCGGCGCCTGATAGTTCAGCGTGCGGTGGATGATGTTCGTCTGCAGTCCGGACAGCAGCGCGGACATGAAGATGATCACGCCGCCGCCCAGGGCAACGCCGAGGACGATCAGCGTCGTCTGCATGAAGCCCTCGCGCATGAAGCGCAGCGCGACGATGACGTCGAAGCGGCCGAGCGGGTTGAGCCTCACGACGCCGCCGCGGATGCCGCGACGACGCGGATGCGCTGGCCCGACGTCACGCCCGAGGATGCCGGGACGAGGCGCTCACCGTCGCTGACGCCCGCGACGACCTCGACGTCGACCGATACCGTCATGTCCTGCCGAAGGTACGCCGGCGGATCGGGCACGCGCAGCTTCATCTCGACCGAGCCACACAGCGAATCGACGCCCGGATTGATGTAGAAGAGGACTGCCGTGAAGCGATCGGCGGGGAAGGCGTCGGCCGAAGCGAGGGCGCGCTGGCCGATCGCGAGCTGCGCGAGGTTCTTCTCGTCGATGCGCACGTCTATCTGCGTCTCGCCGGCGGGGGCCAGCACCATCAGCTCGCGGCCGGGTTGAACGACGTCGCCCGCCTCGACCTCGCGCGCGATCAGCACGCCGTCGACGGGTGCGCGGATGACCGTTTGCGCGAGCTTCGCTTCGGCGGAGGCGAGCGTCGCCTGCGCCTGGGCGAGCGCCGAGCGCTAGTCGCGATCGTCGAGGGCGATCAGCACGTCGCCGGCCTTCACCGCCTGCCCTTCGTCGACGGGGATGCGCCCGACGCGCTCGGTGATCACGGCACCGACCGAGACGCGCAGCGGAGTCATCACGCGCCCGGTGGCGACGATCGTCTGGACGATCTCGGCGCGCCTGGCCGCGTGCGGGGCGACCGGCGTACCGAAGATCGCGTCGCGGAACACGACCACGGCCGCGATCGCGACCGCAGCCAGGATCGCGCCGCGCTTCGACCATCGGACTAGCGTGCGCGTGCGGGGATCGGAGTTGACCATACGGGAGCGCATCCATCGTAGCGGCGCGCGCAAGCCGCGTTGTTGATGGCAGTCAACGTCGGGCGAGCGGAGCCGACGCTTCGCGGCGCGTCGCCCAACAGAGAAAGCCCCAGCGGGTCTGCCGGGGCTTTCGGCCCACCGTCGTGCGCCTCAGCCGGTTGATCTGGGTCAAGCCCGCCGCCGCGGTGTCGGTTCGTCGAGGCCGGGGTCGACGCCGGTGCCGCGAATATCCTGGGTTACTATGCGCCCATGCCGCGCCCGGGCCAGACGCTGACCCTCCTTGTCCGCACCGCGGCAACGATCATCCACCCCGACCCACTCGCGAGCCATGGGTGACCGGGCATCGCTCGTGACCGGGGCCCGCCGATGAAGTCGCGCGGCGAAGCGCTGCGCGATTACGTTCTGCGCCGCCTCATGCTGATGATTCCGACGTTCATCGGCATCACCTTCGTCAGCTTCCTCCTCTGCCAGCTCGTCCCCGGCGGCCCAATCGACCAGCTCCGGATGGCGCTTGCCGGCGCAGGCAGGGCGGAGATGGGCGGAGGAGGGGGCAGGATCCAGCTCACGATTCCCGACGAGCAGCTCGCGCAGCTCAAGCGCTTCTACGGCTTCGACAAGCCGCTGCCGGTCGCCTACGGCGACTGGCTCGCGAAGACGCTGCGCCTCGATTTCGGCACGTCGTTCCGCTACAACGCGCCGGTGATCCAGGTCATCGCGGATCGACTCCCGGTGTCGATCTACTACGGGATCATCACGGCGATCTTCACCTACGGGATCTGCATTCCGCTCGGCATGCTGAAGGCGCTGCGACACCGGACGCGCGTCGACACGCTCTCCTCGGTGCTGATCTTCATCGGCTACGCGATCCCAGGGTTCGCACTCGGCGCCGTGCTGAGCAACCTGTTCGCGGTGCGATGGTCGATCTTTCCGCTCGGCGGATTCGAGTCGGCGGGCGCTGCGCATCTCGGCTTCTGGGCGCACGCGGGCGACATCGCCTGGCACTCGGTGCTTCCGCTGATCGCCTATCTCGCCGGCTCGTTCGCCGTGACCACGATGCTGATGAAGAACAGTCTCGTCGAGAACATGAGCGCCGACTACGTGAAGACCGCGCTTGCCAAGGGACTCGGCTGGCGGCGTGCGGTGTTCGTGCATGCGCTGCGCAATTCGCTGATCCCGATCGCCACCACCGCGGGGAGTCTGCTCGGGATCTTCCTCACCGGAAGCTTCCTGATCGAACGCGTGTTCAACATCCCGGGCGTGGGCCTGCTCGCGTTCGAGGCGATCCAGACGCGCGACTTCCCGGTCGTGCTGGGGTTCATCGTCATCTCGAGCGTCATCCTGATGCTCGGCAACCTGATGTCGGATCTCGCGGTGGCGTCCGTCGATCCGCGGGTGCGCTTCGAGTAGCCGATGCGCTGGCCGCGGCTCGATCCGCTCACGCGCCGACGCTTTGCGCGCTTCCGGCGCATCCGGCGCGGCTATTACGCGCTCGTCGTCCTGCTGGCCGCGATGGTGCTCGCGGTGTTCGCACCCTATCTCGCCGAGAGCCGTGCGATCGCCGTCTGGTACCGGGGCACGCTGTACCTGCCGACGTTC
Source organism: Burkholderiales bacterium (assembly GCA_025981645.1). Classification (GTDB taxonomy): domain Bacteria; phylum Pseudomonadota; class Gammaproteobacteria; order Burkholderiales; family Casimicrobiaceae; genus VBCG01. The sequence continues at coordinate 5,036 of JAICXH010000022.1, read as the reverse complement.
CAGTACTACCCGATGCGGACCTTCGGCCAAGCGCCCCCGGCGGGGTGGGACAGCGCGAACATCGAGACCGACTACTACCGGCTGCAGCGCGAGTGGCGAACCGAACGGCTGCTCTACGCGCGCGGCCGTACCGCGTCGGGCTCCGACCCCGCAGCCCGTGCCGCGCTCGCCGCGAGATATCCCGATCGCGACGATGTCGTGGTGATGCCGCCGATCCCGTGGAACCCATATCAGAGCGACTTCTGGGCGAACGAGATCCTGAACGACATCCAGCAGGCGCTCGATGCCGGTCGCCGTGGCGAGGCCGAATGGCTCGCGCTGCGTGACGGACTCGACGGGCTCGCCGCGGCGATCGACGACGGGAAGATCGACGCATTGCTCGCGGCGCACGACGGCCACCCAAAGCGAACGCTCGGCGACCTCGCGCGAAGCGGCACGATGGCGTCGCTTGCCGGGCTCGGGACGTCGCCACCGAACCCGCCCGACCTCAGACGCCGCCACTATCTCGGCACCGACTCGCAGGGCAGGGACGTTGCTGCGCGCCTTCTCTACGGGTTCAGGATCTCGATCTTCTTCGCCCTGTTCCTCGTCCTGACCGGCCAGGTGATCGGCACGATCGTCGGCAGCCTGCAGGGCTATCTGGGCGGTCGCTTCGACCTCGTCAGCCAGCGCGTGATCGAGGTGCTTATCGCCGTTCCGTTTCTCTACGTCGTCATCGTGATCGCTGCGCTGTTCCAGCCGACCTTCTGGCTGCTGATCGCCATCCTGTCGCTGTTCCAGTGGATCGCGATCACCTTCTTCATGCGCACCGAGATGTATCGGGAGAAGACACGCGAGTACTGCCTCGCCGCGAAGTCCTACGGTGCGTCGCACTTCAGGATCGTGTTCAGGCACCTGTTGCCGAACTGCCTGACGCCGCTGGTGACGTTCACTCCGTTCGCGGTGGTCGGCGCGATCTTCGCGCTGACCGGTCTCGACTACCTCGGCTATGGGCTGCCTGCACCGACGCCGAGCTGGGGCGAGCTGATCGGCCAAGCGCTCGAGGCGTCCAACCGCGACAAGCTGTGGCTGACGCTCGCACCGTTCTGTGCGCTGACGGTGACGCTGGTACTCGTCGTGTTCATCGGCGAATCGGTGCGCGAGGCCTTCGATCCCAAACCCTATGCGCGCTATGAATGAGCGCCGCCGTGTGCTCGGCGCCTTCGCGGCAGCGATTGCCGGAGCACTGGTTCCGCCGGGCGGCGCAGCGCGTGCTGCCGTTGCCGAGCCGGTGGTGCGGGATGATCTCGCTCCGGCAACCGGCGCACTCGCGAGCCCGCCGATGCTGCCGCCGGACGTTCGCTGGGAGACCAACAACGACGAGCCGCTGATCGGGTCGCCGCAGGCGATTCGCGGCGGGACGCTGCGCTACGAGCTCGGCGCCTATCCGCTCACCTTCCGGCTGATGGGCCCGAACTCGAACGACTTCTTCGCGGCGTGGAACCGTCTCTTCACCTTCAATTTCACCCTCGTCCAGCGGCATCCGGTCACCGATCGCTACATCCCGATGATGGCGACCCACTGGTCGGTGCAGGGCGATCAACGCACGATCTACTTCAAGCTCGATCCGGAGGCGCGCTTCAGCGACGGCCACCCGGTGACCGCCGACGACTACGTCTTCACCTGGCAGATGATGCGCTCGCCGCACATCGTCGATCCGTTCTACAACACCTACGCGAAGCAGTATTACGAATCGGTCGATCGCATCGACGACCACACGCTTCGCATCGTCGGCACGCGATGGAGCTGGCGCCCGTTGTACGACTTTGCCGGGTTGTGGCCGACGCCGGCCCATGCGACGAAGCTCGACGCTGGCTGGGTGCAGCGCACCAACAATCAGTTCCAGATCACCGTCGGCCCCTACGCGATCGCCGACGTCGTGCGCGGCGAGTCGGTGACCTTCGAGCGGCTGCCGAAGTGGTGGGGCGAGGGCCGTCGCTATTTCATCGGTCAGTACAACTTCGATCGCATCGCGCTGCGGGTGATCCCCGAGGGGCGCGGCCTCGACTACCTGCGTCGCGGCGAGCTCGATGTCATCACCGAGGGATCCGCCCGCGCCTGGCACGAGGATTACGACTTTCCTGCCGTGAACAACGGGTGGCTGCGACGCGCGCGCGTGATGGTCGACACGCCCTCCGGCGTATTCGGCCTGCACATGAACCTCGAAGCGCCGATCTTCGGCAACCTGCACTTCAGGAGGGCGATGCAATACCTGTTCAACTTCGAACGGGTCAACCGCAACCTGATGTTCGACGAGTATTTCAGAACGGTGTCGTTCTTCGAGGGAACGCCCTTCGCCGATCCGAAGCTGAAGCCGTACGGGTTCCACCCGGAGTTCGCGCGGGCCGAGCTCGCGCGCGCCGGCTACCATCGCCCGGCCGAGTTGCGTCCGCAGGGCTTCTTCGGCCAGCTCTGGAACACGGTGCGCGGAATCGTCTTTACGCGGTCGGACACCGCCGACGTACTGGTGAACGAGCGCGGTGAGAAGGCGAGCTTCAGCGTGATCTACGGCAGCCAGGGCCTCGAGCGCCACCTCACGGTGATCCAGCAGGATTTCCGGCGCGCGGGCGTCGACATGCAACTGCGCCTGCTCGAACCCGGGGCCGCCTTCGAGCGTGCGCTCGAGCGCAAGTACGAGATGACGCTCGTCGGCTACACGAGCGGGTTCTACCCCGACCCGCGCCAGTACCTCGGCAGCGAGTACCAGAAGGCGACGAACAACAACGACATCTGGGGGTTCGGCAGTCCGGAGGTCGACCGGCTGATCAAGGTCTACGAGCGCGATCCCGATGCGGCGGCGCGCCTTGCGGCGATGCATCGGATCGACGACATCGTCCACGACGACGCGTTTTACATCCCGTTCTGGCGCTCGCCGTTCATCCGCATCGCCTACTGGGACTACCTGCGCTTTCCCGAGTTCTACCTGCCGAAGCGTACCGAGCAACTCAGCGACTATCTCGTCTACTGGATCGACCCCGCGCGCAAGCAGGCGCTCGCGCGCGACATGCGCGACGGGAAGAGGTATCCGGTCGACACCGAGATCGACAAGGACTACTACCATTTGCGCCACGCGGTGGCCAGCGGTGGGTGAGGGCTGGTCGTGAGCCTGCTCGAAATCGACGAGCTCGAGGTCGGCTTCGACACCGAGGCGGGGCTGGTCCGCGCGGTCGACGGCGTGTCGCTCTCGGTCGAGCGCGGCCGGACGCTCGGTCTCGTCGGCGAGTCTGGCTGCGGCAAGAGCGTCACCGCAGCCTCGGTACTGCGGCTCGTGCCGGTGCCGCCTGGCCGCTACCTCGGGGGAGCGATCCGCTTCGACAGCGCCGACATCCTGTCGATGCGCCGCGACGTACTCCCCGAGATCCGGGGGCGCGACATCGCGATGGTGTTCCAGGATCCGATGACCGCGCTCAATCCAGTGTTCACGATCGGCCGGCAGCTCCGCGAAGTGCTCGCTTTGCGCTTCGGCCTCGCGCACGGCGCTGCGCGCGAGCGGTCGGCCGCGATGCTGGGCGCAATCGGCATCCCCGACCCGATGACGCGCCTAGACCAATATCCACACGAGCTGTCGGGCGGCATGAAGCAGCGCGTGATGATCGCGATGGCACTGCTGTGCCGGCCGCGACTGCTCATCGCCGACGAGCCGACCACGGCGCTCGACGTTACCGTGCAGGCGCAGATCCTCCATCTCATCCGCGAGCTGCAGCGCGAGAGCGAGACGTCGGTGCTTTTCATCACGCACGACATGGGGGTGATCGCCGAGATGTGCGACACGGTCGCGGTGATGTACGCCGGTAGGGTCGTCGAACGCGGCAGCGTCGTCGACGTGTTCGAGCGGCCGCGGCATCCGTACACGCACGGCCTGCTTGCGAGCCTCCCGCGACCGGGTCGCGCGCGCAAAAGCGCGCTGGCCACGATCGAGGGGACCGTCCCGTCGATGCTCGCACCACCCCGGGGCTGCCGCTTCGCCGCGCGCTGCACGCACCACCGGCAACTCGATCCCGGCTCGGCGCAGCGCTGCCTCGATGTCGATCCTCGCCTGCCCCCCGATGGCGACCATCCAGTCGCCTGCCACTTTCCGCTCACCGCTTCGACAATCGACCGGGAAACGGCGTGAACGCGGGGATCGCGGCACCACTTCTCGTCGCAGACGACGTCTGCAAGCACTACCCGGTACGCGGCGGCGTCTGGGGTCGCTCGATCGGTGCGATCAGGGCGGTCGACGGGGTGAGCCTCGCGGTCGAGTCGCAGCGCACGCTCGGTCTCGTCGGAGAGTCTGGCTGCGGAAAATCGACGCTGGGGCGCACGCTGATGCGGCTCGAGACGCCGACGCGCGGCACGGTGGCGTTCGACGGCCGCGACCTTGCCCGAGCGCATGGGGACGAGCTCCAGCGACTGCGCCGCGAGATCCAGATGGTGTTCCAGGACCCGTACTCGTCGCTCAACCCGCGCATGACGGTCGGCGAGATCGTGCGCGAACCGCTCGTCGTCCATCGGATCGGCTCACGTGCGGAACAACAGGAACGCGTGCGCGAGCTTCTCGAAACGGTCGGGCTCGACGCGACGACGGTCGACCGCTATCCGAGCGAGTTCTCCGGCGGACAGCGCCAGCGCATCGGCGTCGCACGTGCGCTCGCGCTCGGTCCCCGACTCGTCATCGCCGACGAGCCGGTGTCGGCGCTCGACGTCTCGGTGCGCGGCCAGGTGCTCAATCTGATGCTGCGCCTGCAGCGCGAGCTCGGCCTCGCGTTCATCTTCATCAGCCACGACCTCTCGGTCGTCGAGCACATGTGCGACACGGTCGCCGTGATGTATCTCGGGCGCATCGTCGAGGAGGCTCCGGTGGAGCGCCTGTTTGCGCGGCCGGCGCATCCATACACGCGCGCGCTCCTCGCCGCGATCCCGTCGCTCGATCCGCGACGACGCACCGGAGCGGTTCCGCTCGAAGGCGAAGTGCCAAGCCCGATCGACGTGCCGCGCGGCTGTCCGTTCGCACCACG
>JAICXH010000099.1 GCA_025981645.1 Burkholderiales bacterium | reverse complement strand
TGCACCGGATGCTCGCCCGATGGTCGTGGCTGCCGTTCGTGCTTGCACCGGCGGGCTTCGCCGCGATCAGCTACGCGAGCCAGCGCTGGTTCGCCGGCGCGCAGGGCAGCGGCATTCCGCAGGCGATCGCCGTCCTGAGGCACCCTGACGCGGACTTCCGCCGCCGGCTGCTCTCGTTGCGCGTCGCTGCCGCGAAGATCGCGATGACGCTGGTGGGCCTGCTGTGCGGCGGATCGATCGGCCGCGAAGGTCCGACCGTGCAGATTGGTGCCGCGATGATGTACGCGCTGGAGCGGGTCTCGGCGTTTCCGCACGAGAGCATGCGCCGCGGGCTGATCCTCGCCGGCGGCGCGGCGGGTGTCGCCGCGGCGTTCAACGCCCCGCTCGCCGGAGTGGTGTTCGCGATCGAGGAGATGAGTCGGTCGTTCTCGCAGCGCACAAGCGGCATCGTCGTCGCAGCGGTCGTCTTTGCCGGCCTCGTATCGCTGGTGATCCTCGGCAACTACGCGTACTTCGGGCACACGTCGGCGACCGTGGACTTCGCGTCGGGCTCGGTGGCCGTGGTCCTCTGCGGCGTCGCTGGCGGGCTTCTCGGCGGCGCGTTCAGCCGCATCGTCGTCGCGGCGTCCGGAGGATTCGGCGGCCGCATCGAGGCGTTCCGCAGCGCGCACCCGCAGCGCTACGCTGCGTGCTGCGGGCTCCTCCTCGCGCTGATCGGCCTCGCGTCGCAGGGAACCATCTACGGCACCGGCTACGTCGAGACGCGCTCGATCGTTGCCGGTGCCGACGTGATCCCGGCGAGCTTCGGCGTGCTGAAGCTCCTCGCGACCATCGTCTCCTACGCGAGCGGCATTCCCGGCGGCATCTTCTCGCCGTCGCTCGCGGTCGGCGCCGGAATCGGGCAGAACGTCGCCCTTCTCGTGCCGCACGCGCCGCAGGCCGCCGTGGTGATCCTCGGCATGGTCGCCTACTTCTCGGGGGTCGTGCAGGCGCCGATCACCGCGTTCGTGATCGTGATCGAGATGACGCGCGACCCCGACATGGCGCTGCCGCTGATGGCGTCGTCGCTGCTCGGCTACGGACTCTCGCGGCTCATCTGCCCGCACCCGGTGTACAAGGCGCTGTCGAAGTCGTTCACGCCGGCGCGTTGACGCCGTCGCGCGCTACAATCGGCGCGCGCCGGCATAGCTCAGTTGGTAGAGCAGCGGTTTTGTAAACCGTTGGTCGGGAGTTCGAGTCTCTCTGCCGGCACCGATGACATCGCCGCGAGTCGCACCGTGACCTGGCACATCGCCGTCGTGGCCACGTTGACGCTGCATCTCGCGTTCATCGCGTTCGTCGTGCTCGGTGCGGTTGCCGTCCGGCGGTGGCGATGGCTCGTCTGGCTGCACCTCCCCGCTGCGGCTTGGGGTACCTGGATCGAGCTCTCGGGAGCGATCTGTCCGCTCACCGTGGTCGAGAACGCGCTGCGCGCGCGCGCGGGCCTCGACGGCTATCGCGACGGGTTCGTCGCGCACTACCTCCTCGCAACGATCTACCCGGCCGGCCTCACGCGCCACGCGCAGTACGTACTCGCGGCGCTGGTCGTGGCCGTCAACCTGCTCCTCTATGCCCGGCTGCTCCGAGCGGGACGCCCTGCCGGCGCGCACGGACGTCGAAGCGAAGACCGAGGCGATCCTCGACGGTGATGGCGCCGCCGAGGAGCGACATCGGCCGCAGCCCGAAATCGCTCTGGTCGATCGAGAAGCTTCCACTGACTTCGAGGACGTCGCCACGCGTGGTCACCGTCATGTCGAGCGGAACGACGCGTGTCACGCCGTTGAGCGTGATCGACACGTGCATCCCGGCCGCTGAGTTCGCGGTTGACCCGGACGGCGCTCCGGCGACTCTTCGAACCGCGACCACGACGAACGGATGCTGCTCGCCGTGCAGCACGCGCTCGAGCATGTTGGTTCGCGTACCCTCGATGTCGGCAGCCGAAGGCTGCGTGTCGAAGTGCATCTCGCGCCGCAGGCGGGGCTCGTCGACCGTCATACGGTCGAGCCGCGCATAGAGGTCGGCGCGCTCCGCAGTCTTGTCGACGAGGCCGTGCGCGTCGCGGATCGCGACGACGTGGTCGTGGCCGAGCCGCACGAGTGTGCCGCCACGGTGCACGACGATCGTGACGAGCGAAGCGGCCGGATCGATCGCGAAGATCGCGTTACCGCTCCGCGCAGCGTTCCGATAGTAGCTGTCGGGAAACCCGGGCGGGACGCCTGCTTCGACGGGTGTCGGAACGACCGGTAGCGGGGCGCACGCGACGAGCAGCGCGGCGCCAAGCGCTGTCGCGGTGGCACGGGCGAGGGTCGAGACGATATGCGGTCGCATCTGCGCGAGCCTAGTCACGGTGAGGGCGTCTTCGTATTCCCGGGAGGAAATTCGCCGGCCTCAGCCTGTCGCGCGATCTCGGCGGCGAGCGCGTGGAAATGCGTGACGATCGCGTGTTCGCCTGCCGCCTCGCGCAGCCGCACGAGTACGTCCTGCGGGGCGACGAGTCGCCCGGTGTAGTCGAGGCGAAGGCCTCGCGCGTCGGGCGTCAGCATGTAGTCGCTGTCGAGCGTCGCGCCGTGGTCGGTCGTGGCGTGCGAGTGCAGCGCGTAGGGCGCGGACTCGGTGATCCGATAAACGACATCGACTGGCGCGTCGAGGAGCCAAAGCGGAGCGTTGCCGGTCTGCTCGACGGTGACCTCGTCACCACGGCGCGCGACGACGCGGCTCGTGCGCAGGCCCGGAACGAACTCGACGTAACGGGGATAATCGGTCAGCACGCGCCATGCAGTGCCGAGATCGCCGGCGATCTCGGCACTGGCACGGACGACGACCGCGTCGCCGTGTCGTTCGATGTCGACCGATACCGGGTCACCCGATTTCGCGACTCGCGCGCCTGCCATGGCGACGGCGGCGGCAGGAGGCGCAGATGCGACGATCGCGGTGAACGCGGCAATCGCGACGACGCCAAGCGGCGGCGTCGGGAACCGTGAGCGCGGGGTCGGTTGCGAGGTCATTCGAAGTCAACAGGAACGGACGGCGCGCCATTCCCTGCGCTCCCGGGTGACGCGCCGATGTTAGATTACGCCGTGCGGTCGGCGCCCGGCGATGTGGCGCCGACGCGAGAGGAACGCGCGTGAATCAGCTCGATTTTCGCAACCGGCGTGCGGTCGTTACCGGCGGAGCGGCAGGCATCGGGCTTGCCGTCGCACAGCGTCTCGCTGGCAGTGGAGCGCGCGTCGCGGTCTGGGATCGCGATCCGGCGGCGCTCGCCGCAGCGCACGCGGCGCTGGGCGGCGGCGCGCTGGCGGCCACCATCGACGTGACCGACAGCGAGGCGGTCGAGCGCGCGGCGCGCGAGACCGCGGGTGCGTTCGGCGGCATCGACGTGCTCGTCTGTTCGGCCGGGATCACCGGCCCCAACGCGGTCACCTGGGACTATCCGATCGATGCCTGGCGGGATGTCTTCGACGTGAACGTCCACGGGATCTTCCACTGCATCCGCGCGCTGGTGCCAGTGATGCGCAGCGGTGGCTACGGGCGCATCGTCAACATCGCTTCGGTCGCCGGCAAGGAAGGCAACCCGAATGCCTCGGCTTACAGCGCGTCGAAGGCGGCGGTGATCGGCCTCACGAAGTCGCTGGGCAAGGAACTCGCGAAGACCGCCATCCGCGTCAACTGCGTGACGCCCGCCGCCGTGCGCACGGCGATCTTCGAGCAGATGTTGCCGCAGCACATCGATTTCATGCTGTCGAAGATTCCGATGGGCCGCTTCGGGAGCGTCGACGAGGTGGCGTCGCTCGTCTGCTGGCTTGCCTCGGAGGAGTGCTCGTTCTCGACCGGCGCGGTGTTCGATCTCTCGGGCGGACGCGCCACATACTGATCCGCCGCACGCTACACTTCGCGCGTGCCCGGACACCTGCCCGCGTTCGTGAGGCATCGCCTCACGTCGTCGCCGCTCGGCGGCGCAGCCTATCGCAACTTCTATTTCGGCTCGATCGGGTCGGCGCTCGGCTATACGATGCAGGCGACGATGGCCGCGTGGCTGATGGCGACGCTGACCACGTCGACGCTGATGGTCGCGCTGGTGCAGAGCGCGTCGACGCTGCCGACGCTCCTGTTCGGCCTCTTCGCCGGTACGCTCGCCGACATCGTCGAGCGGCGACGCCTGATCCTCGTCACCCAGCTCGTGCTGCTCGGCGCGACGCTGCTCCTTGGCCTCGCGGCGGTGAGCGGGATCATCGGTCCGGCCTTCCTCCTTCTCCTCACCTTCCTCGTCGGCGGCGGATTCACGTTCTACCTGCCGGCGCAGCAGGCGAGCGTCAACGAGCTCGTGTCGCCGACGTTGTTGACCCGCGCGATCGCGCTTGGATCGGTCGCGTTCAACGTCGCGCGCGCGATCGGCCCGGCGCTCGCTGGAGCGATCGCGGCGGCCATGGACCCGGGGGTCGCACTGATCGTCGCGGCGGTGTTCTTCACGCCGATGTTCGTCGCGATGCTGCGCGTGCGACGCAGTCATCCGCCGCTCCCCGGCGTTCCCGAGCGGCTGCTCTCGGGGGTCACGATCGGGCTTCGCTTCGTCCGGCACTCGGCGCCGATGCGCGCCCTCCTGCTGCGCAATCTCGTATTCAGCGCCTGCGCGAGTGCGTTCTGGGCGCTGCTGCCGGTGATCGCGCGCGACCAGCTCGGTCTCGGTGCGGCCGGCTTCGGGCTGCTGTCGACAAGCTTCGGCATCGGCGCGATCGTGGGCGCCCTGTCGGTCGCGGGACTTCTGCAGCGGCAGTCGATGAACGGCATCGTCACGCAGGCGGTGCGCCTGTGGGCGACCGCGATGGTGCTCGTGGGGCTCGCCACGGTCACGCCACTCGCGCTGGTCGGCGCGGGCTGCGCAGGTGCGGCGTGGGTCTACGTGTTCACCAGCCTGTCGACGGGCACGCAGACGAGCGCACCGGCGTGGGTGCGCGCACGCGCGCTCGCGATGAACATCGTCACGACCCAGGGCTGCCTCGCGGTCGGCAGCGCTGTGTGGGGCGGGGTCGCCTCGGGCGTCGGGACGCGCTGGGCGCTCGGCCTCTCCGCAGCGGCCGTGTTCGCGCTGCAGATCGTCTATCGCCGCGTGCACGTGCGGCTCGGCAAGGAGGCGGATACCGAGCCGGTGGCGGCACCCGCCGACCTCGCGATTGGCAGCATGCCCAAGCCCGACGACGGCCCGGTGCTTATCCAGATCGAATACCTGATCGATCCCGCCGTGCGCGAGCGCTTCCTGCAGGCGATCCAGAGGGTCGGGCCGACCCGGCGCCGCAACGGTGCGACGAGCTGGCGCGTGTTTCGCGACCTCGGCGAGGAGGGCCGCTACGTCGAACGCTACGTGATCGAGTCGTGGGCGGAGTACGTACGGCTGCGCTCGCGGATGACCAAGGCAGACAGCGCGCTGCAGAAGCGCGTCGCCGCGCTGCAGCGCGCGGACGTGCCGATCCGCGTGTCGCGGCTGATCGGCGCGACGGCCGAGGGCGGCGTGCAGGTCGCGAGCTGACGCGGGCGGCGGTTCGTCGCGCGTGGGGCGCGAGGCGTCTCGTTCGCGCTCAGCCCTTCACATGCAGCATGACCTTGCCGATGTGCGCCGACGATTCCAGCAGCGCGTGTGCCCGCGGGGCATCGGCGAGCTCGAACTTCGCGTGGATGAAGGTCTTTACCGCGCCGCGCTCGAGGAGCGGCCAGACCTGCTCGCGCAGTTCGTGCGCGAGCGCCGCCTTGCGCTCACTCGGGCTCGCGCGCAGCGTCGAGCCGGTCACCGTCAGGCGCTTCAGCATGATGAAGCGCCAATCGCATTCGACGCGACTGCCCTTCTGGAAGGCGATCTGCACGAGCCTGCCTTCGAGTGCCAGGCACTTCAGGTTCTTCTCGATGTAGTCGCCGCCGACGATGTCGAGAATGAGGTCGACGCCACGCCCCCCAGTGATCCGCTTGACCTCGGCCTGGAAATCCTGCTTGCGGTAGTCGATGGCGTGATCGGCGCCGACGCCGCGGCAGAACGCGGTCTTCTCGGGCGACCCGGCGGTCGTGATGACCGTGGCGCCGAACGCCTTCGCGAGCTGGATCGCCGCAAGGCCGATGCCGCTGGTGCCGCCATGGACGAGGAACGTCTCGCCGATGGTGAGCTTCCCGCGATCGAAGACGTTGTTCCATACGGTGAAGAAATTCTCGGGAAGGCTCGCCGCCTGCTCGATCGTCATCCCCTGCGGGATCGGCAGGCACCAGGCTGCGGGGGTCGTGCAGTATCCGGCGTAGCCGCCGCCGGGTACGAGCGCGCATACGAGATCGCCGACCTTCGGCAGGCCGACGCCTTCGCCGCAGGCGACAACACGACCGCCAACCTCAAGACCGAGGATGGGTGACGCATCGGGCGGTGGTGGATAGCTGCCCGCGCGCTGCAGGCAATCGGGGCGGTTGACCCCCGCCCACTCGACGTCGATCAACACTTCGCCAGCCCGGGGAGCGGGGACCGGCGCCTCGGCGATCTGCATCGCTTCGGGTCCGCCGGGACGCGTGACGACGATCTGGCGCATCGCTCCCGGAACGGCCATTGCGGACGGAACGGACATCGCAGTCTCCATCGGATTCGTTTCAGTTCACCTTCGATTCTACTGGCGACTCCGCAAACGCTTCGCGTCGCGGGACCATCCACGTTGCCATCAGCGTGAGCGCGGCGAAGATCGCCAGTGCCGCGAACACCTCGGTCATCCCGGAGGCGAGCGCGTGCATCAGCGCCGCACGGTCGCCGGGAGCGAGCGCGGCCGAGGCACCCGCGTCGAACATGTGACGCACCGCCTCGATGTCGGCGGCGCCGCCTGCGCCGCCGAACCGGCGGCTGAGCGCGCCGTTCAGTACGGCACCGAGCGCCGCCGCACCGAAGGTTCCGCCGAGCATGCGCGCAAACACGTTCGAGGCCGTTGCACTGCCGCGCTTCGCCCAGGGAACACTCCCCTGGATCAGGATGATGAACGTGGTGTTGAGCAGGCCCATGCCGAACCCGACGACAAACGAGCTCACGCCCGTCGCGAATGCGCCGGCGCCGGGCGGCATCAGCGCAAGGCCGAGTGCGCCGGTGAAGAGCAGCGCGCCACCCGCCCGAACGGTCCGGCGCGCGTCGAGTGCACGAAGGAAGCGCCCGGAGAGAGTCGAAGCAAGCGGCCATCCGACCGACATCGCGGTGAGCGCGAATCCGGCGACGATCGGCGAGCGCCCGAGAACGCCCTGCACGTAGATCGGCACGAACGAGGTGACGCCGATGATCGATGCGCCGGCGGCGAGCGTGCTTAGGTTGATGCTCGCGACGAGGCGTGTCCTCCACAGGCCCAGATCGATCATCGGCTCCCTCGCTTTCCGCTCGCGTCGGAAGTACAGGGCGAGCGACGCCGCGAAGACGAGCGCGAGGACGAGCGTAGGAACCGACGCCCACGGCCAATCGACGCCACCTTCCATCAACGCCACGAGGAGCGCGGTGATCGCGACGAAGAAGAGCGCGACACCAGGGTAGTCGATCGAATGCTGCCGGTGCGCGACGTCCTCGCGCAGGAAGATCGAGAGACCGGCAATCGCGAAGAGACCCACCGGCACGTTGATCCAGAAGATCCAGTGCCACGACAGCGCCTCGACGATGAGGCCGCCGGCGAGCGGCCCGACGATCGCCGCAAAGCCCCAGACGCTCGACAGGTATCCCTGCACCCGCGGGCGCTCGCGCGGTGTGTAGAGGTCGCCGATGATCGTCGCCGCGACCGGCTGGATCGAACCTGCGCCGAGTCCCTGCAGCAGCCTGAAGGCGATCAGCACCGGCATCGACCACGCGAACCCGCACAGCGTGGAGCCGGTGAGGAACACGAGGATGCCGGCGATCAGCACCGGGCGGCGTCCGTACAGGTCGGCGAGTTTGCCGAAAACCGGGATCGTCGCCGTTTGCGTGAGCAGGAAGCCGGCGAACACCCACGTGTAGAGCGAAAAACCGCCAAGCTTCGCGACGATCTGCGGCAGCGCGGTCGCGACGATCGTGACCTCGACGGCCGCCATGAACATGGCGAGCATCACGCAACCGACGACGATCGCCCGGCGCGCTTGCGAGGGGTGGACAGGCATCACGGCGGCGACGGTTGCGATGACGGAATCGGCAGCAACCGCGCACCGAGGGCGGCCACCGCGGCGACGGCGGCCGAGGCGGCGAACACCGGCGCCGGACCGAAGTGCTGCAGCAGCGCGCCGCCGGCGGCATTGCCCGCGCCGAGCCCGGCGACGATCGACGTGCTCGCCCAGGTAAACGCCTCGGTCGCGTAGCGGGCGGGTGCAGCGGAGGCGATCAGCATCGACGTCACGGTGAGCGTCGGCGCGATCGAGATTCCGGCGATGAAGGCGAACGCCATCAGCACCAGCGGGGTGTGGACGAGCGCTTGCAGCGCGAGCGCTGCGGCAACGAGCGTGAGCAGTCGGCGCAGTTGCGCTTCGAGCGGCGGCGCGACGTGCAGGCCGCCGTACACGAGTCCACCGACGGCGCTCCCCGCCGCATTGAGCGCCAGCAGGATTCCCGCAAGCGGAGGCTCGCCCGCGAAGGTGGCGAAGCCCGGAAAGCCCACCTCGATCAGGCCGAGTGCTGCGGCAAGCAGCACGATCGCGGCGTAGACGCGGAGGAGCTTCGTATCGGCGAGCGGGCCCAGCAGCCGGCGAGTGGCGTGCGGCTCGCGCTGCAGATAGCGCAGCGCCGGCGACGCGGCGAACACCGGAACCGCGAGGGTACCGAAGACGAAGGCTGCGCCGAACGCGACCGCTGGCGAGCCCACCGCGAGCAGGAAGGCGACGAGCGCCGGCCCGGCGACGAACACGAACTCGATCAAGACCGAGTCGAGCGCGTACGCGGTGCGCCGCAGGTGATCGTCGTCGAAGCGATGCCGCCACATCGTGCGCGTGAGCACGGCGATCGGCGGCGTGAAGGCGCCGGCGAACGCCGTACAGGCGAAGATCCCCGCGACCGACAGCGCGATCGGACGGGCGGCCCAGACGAGCGCCAACGCGGCCGGGTACACGCACCCGGTCGCGACGAGCACGGCACGCGCGCCGTGCCGGTCGACCCAGCGCCCGATGATCGGGGCGGTGATCGCCGACGC